>CAVOAK010000017.1:0-29283 GCA_963693665.1 Alphaproteobacteria bacterium
AGTTTGCGTTCGATGATATACGACAGACGCCAAATACCTTGGACGCCCATCGACTAACTCGATATGAAAGCCAACTTGGTTTTGGAGACAAGATCGTGGAGGCCTTGTTTCAGGTTTATTTTTTTCGTGGTCAAGACATTGGCGATCGAGAAATTCTGACAGCCATTGCTATGGAAGCGGGTCTGAACGATGACGCGACTGCCACCCACTTCGCCGGAATGGTGATTTACTAGAAGTTCGTGAGGAAAAAAGCGTTGGACGTCAGCTTGGGATCCAAGGTGTTCCATTTTTTATTGTAGCTGGGAGTTATGCCGTATCTGGCGCGCAGGAGTCGGAAGCGTTTTTCCCATTATTTGATATGGCTCGCAAAGAAACCCGCGAAAACGAAGCCGTCACGTAAGCTCTGCGTTCATTCCCTCACGGTGCGCCCTGCCGAAATTTCATCTGCCAGTTCAACCAGCTGGCCAATAAACCGCCGCACACCGTTCACTCGTTCATCGACGCTGTGCCACGACCGCATATAGACGAGCTTCTGCTCCGGGCGAATTTTAATTGAGGTAGAGTTTTCCTGTATGAAACGCACAAGTCCTTCAGGGTTAATAAACTGATTGCCGCGAAACGATACGACAGCTCCCTTAGACCCTGCTTCGATCTTCTCAACTCCAGCACGGTGGCACAGCTGTTTGATGGCGATAATTTGAAGAAGATTTTCGACTTCACCGGGCAATGAACCAAAGCGGTCAATGAGCTCCGCCGCAAAGGCATCAATCTCCGATCGATCCGCGAGCAGCGAAGCGCGGCGATAGAGACCTAATCTCACCGTTAAATCTGCAACGTAGTTTTCGGGAATCAGAACGGAGGTTCCAATGGTAATCTGTGGGGTCCAGCTCTCCTTGTCTGACGATTCTGTCCCATCACCACGGGCTGTGACTACCGCCTCCTCCAACATATGTTGGTATAGTTCAACGCCAACTTCTTTGATATGGCCAGACTGTTCTTCGCCGAGCAAATTTCCTGCGCCCCGGATATCAAGGTCATGGCTTGCCAAAGTGAACCCAGCACCAAGTGAATCCAATGTCTGCATTACTGAAAGCCGCCTCGTTGCTGCCTCCGTCAAGGCAACGCCGGGTGGGATAGTCAAATAGGCATATGCACGCACTTTTGCTCGACCGACGCGACCTCTCAGTTGATAAAGCTGTGACAATCCAAACATGTCGGCACGATGAATAATGACTGTGTTTGCTTCTGGAATATCGAGGCCGGATTCGACGATATTTGTGCACAGCAACAAATCAATCTGGCGTCCACAAAACTGCTCCATCACGCTTTCCAGAGCATCTGCGGTCATGCGCCCGTGCGCAACAGCGATTTTGATCTCAGGGACCAGCGCCTTAAGGCGATCGTGAACCCGGGTTATGTCCGAAACTCTGGGGCAAACGTAAAATGTTTGGCCGCCGCGAAATTGTTCCCGAAGAATTGCTTCACGAATGACCACAGGATCATAAGGTAGGACAAACGTCCGTACGGCCAACCGATCCACCGGCGGGGTCGCGATGATACTCATCTCGCGCACGCCGGAGAGCGCCATTTGCAAAGTGCGAGGTATCGGTGTAGCGGTCAGAGTTAAAACGTGGACATGCGCCTTCAGGCGTTTGAGCTGTTCTTTTTGAGCAACGCCAAAATGTTGCTCTTCGTCGATAATTAATAATCCCATATTTGCAATGCGGAGCGATTTAGAGAGCAACGCTTGTGTTCCAATGACGATATCGACCGTACCGTTTGCGAGGCCGTCTTTTGCAAGCGTCGCATCACTTGGTGAAACCAGCCTTGATAATTGTGCAATGACGACTGGAAGGCCTGAAAAACGCTCAGTAAAAGTCGCAAAATGTTGCCGCGCGAGGAGCGTTGTGGGAACGACAACGGCCACCGTGTAACCTGCCATGCTCGCTAGAAAAGCCGCTCGAAGGGCAATTTCAGTTTTTCCGAAGCCGACGTCGCCGCAAATCAGACGGTCCATCGGGTGACCGGAAGCAAGATCTGCCACAACATCATCGATGCTCGCTAATTGGTCCTCGGTTTCTGACCACTGAAATCGGGCACAAAACTCGTCGAACAAACCTTCGGGCGGCAACATAACTTCGCCTTTGTGAAGTGCGCGTTCGGCCGCAATTTTCAATAATTGTTCCGCAATATCCTTGATGCGGGATTTAACCCTCGCCTTGCGCGCTTGCCAGCCGGCGCCACCTAAGCGGTCAAGCTGAACGCCTGCCTCATCGGATCCATAGCGAGACAATATTTCAATATTTTCGACAGGCACAAAAAGCTTGTCGTCGCCGGTATAGACAACTCGGAGACAATCATGCGGCGCGTTACTAATTTCCAGTGTCTCGAGCCCGTCATATCGACCAATACCATGCTCTACGTGGACAACAATATCGCCGACATTGAGGTTTGATACTTCGGCGATAAATTCACTTCCGCGGCGCCGTTGCCTTGTTGGACGAACCAGCCGATCACCCAATATATCCTGTTCGCTGAGGACAACATGGTGTTCTGTCGTAAATCCATGCTCGATATCAAGTGTCGCCAGTGAGGTTGAGCCGGGTGGCTGCTCTAGGAAATCGCCCCAGTTTTCGATTGTTTTTTGTATCGAGACTCCATGTTCACCAAGAAGGGCAGCCAGTCGATCACGTGAACCTGTGCTATGTCCCGCAATAAGAACTAAGCGTTTACTTTCAGCCGTGAGGCGGTCACGAACGGCGTCGAAGAGTCCCGCAGGTGATTTATCGGACTGTGTGCGGGCTTCAGAGAAATCCCGCGACCGAATTCCTCCCGCATTCACAATGTTGGCGCTTTCAGGAGCTTCGAAGCGCGAGAAAACGGCAGATGGATGGGATGCTAGGCGTCGACTCCATTCGTCCCCGTCGAGAAAAAGCATGGCTGGTTCGATAGGTCGATAGGGCGGCACATCGGTTTCGGGCTTGCGAGATGCCGTACTCATAGTTACCCGCGCGTCGTAAAATTCATTGATTTGCTCCAACCTTGCGTCGATAGCATGCTCGGCCTGTGGATCTAGAATGATCGTGGCGCCCGGAAGGTAATCGAACAATGTTTCAAGGCCGCTATGGAACAGCGGTAGCCAATGTTCCATTCCTCCATGGCTGTGGCCCGCGCTAATCGCCTCATAAAGCGGGTCGTTGCTCGACTGGGTGCCAAAGAGGCTTCGATATTGGTCACGAAATAGCGTAATGGTCTCAGATGAGAGCATCACTTCGCTGACTGGCTGGAGAATGATGCTCTTATGTCCGCCACTCGTGCGTTGCGTCATTGGATCGAACGCGCGAATGCGTTCAAGTTCATCCCCAAAAAAATCAAGACGCAGAGGCGAGTCCACGCCAGTCGGGAAAATATCAACAATACCGCCACGTAGCGCGAATTCTCCTGGCTCGCGAACCGTCCCCGAGGAACGGTAGCCGTGTGTAGTGAGAAATTGCAGCAGCTTGTCCTGCGGCAGGTCGTCACCTTCGGTCGCGGTCAGAACAGCGTTCTCGAGGACGACCCGTGGCGGAACACGCTGCAGCATCGCATCGACTGTCGTCAGCGTAATAAAGCCGGCAGCGCTTTCCTTGCGTCCTGAACTCAGTCGCGTCAATGCATCCAACCGCCGGGCAACAATCTCGGTGTGGGGTGAAACCCGGTCGTAGGGAAGGCAATCCCAAGCCGGTATCGTGATGATGTGTAAGTCCGGTGAAAAAAACCGCAGCGAATCAGAAATACGGTTCATTCCTGAAACGTGCGGCGCTATATAAAGCACTTGGGATGTTGGCGACGAGACATCGGCAGCAATCTGCGCGAGAAGAAGACTGTCATAGCCTTCTGGCGCTCCGCCGATCATCACTCGGCGACTGTCCGATAAGGTATTTTTCCAATTTTTCAATTTATTAAACTGTTGTTTTAAAGTTTTGAAGAAGCGCTAGAATTTCACTCTGCGCGGCCATCGGCACCGGTTCAGCTTCGGTAATCCAATTATAAATATCTGGATCACTAAATTCGAGAAGCTGTTCGTAAATTTCAAGTTGAGGTGTGGTCAAAGTCGATAGATAACGCTCCGCGAATCCGCCCAAGAGGAGGTCGAGTTCACGGGTCCCGCGATGCCAGCTACGAAACAAAAGTCGTTTGCGGCGCACATCGTTATCCGTTTTCAATATCTTGCCCGTTAAGTTCTAATGCCAAGTCGCGAGGGACGGGTATATCCCGCGTGACCGACTTGGTAAATTGCCTTCGCCGTGGACGGTTAAGAATATGTCGACAACCGTGCCCCAAATCAGGGAATTGAAGCATTGCGCCCCGACGTTCTCTTTCCGCTTTTCGCGCCAGTAAACACCCTGCCGGGTGTTGGACCGCGCATCGCTCAGCACATCGAGAAAGTCACCGGCCCGCACGTCGTCGACCTCATATGGCATATGCCACGCGAAATCATCGACCGTCGATATAGCCCCAGTGTTGCCGAGGCAGATAGTAACCGCATCGCGACTCTGCGGGTCCGCATCGTATCGCATTTGAAGCCACCACGCCGTGGCCTGCCGTATCGCGTACGATGTGAAGACGATACTGGCACAGTTTCCCTCGTTTTTTTCCATAGCCGCGACAACTACCTGACACGACTGTTGCCAATTGGCGAGGAACGCATCGTTAGCGGTCGGATCGAACGATATCGTGGCGAAATCCAAATTACCCATCCGGACCATATTCTTGCCTTCGATAAAATCGACGAACTCAAACCCGTAGAGCCGGTCTATCCCATGACCGAGGGCCTGAGCCCAAAAGCACTCAGGAAGGCAATTGAAGCGGCTTGTGAGAAAGCACCGAATTTCGCAGAATGGCTGGATCCAACCTACGTCAAACGTCAGGGCTGGCCATCCTGGCAAGCCGCGCTTTTAGCCGCTCACTCACCCGAAAGCGAAGCAGAACTTGGAGCCCTCACCCCGGCGCGGGCACGCTTGGCATACGACGAGTTGCTTGCTAACCAATTGGCGCTGGCCCTTGTCCGCGAACGCCTGAAAGGGCAACCCGGTCGACCGCTAAAGGGTGACGGTCAGTTGCGGCGTGAACTTCTCTCAAAGCTTCCTTACAAACTCACCAAATCACAAACGAAAGCGTTGCGAGAAATCACCGCCGACATGACGTCAGAAAACCGCATGCTGCGCCTTCTTCAAGGTGACGTTGGGAGCGGTAAGACGATCGTTGCGCTATTCGCAATGTTGGAAGCAGTCGAAAGTGGCGCTCAAGCCGCGCTGATGGCGCCAACGGAGATACTGGCGCGGCAGCATTTTGCAACGATCGAAGCGCTCGCAACAGGCTTCTCGGTCGCAATTTTGACCGGTCGCGACAAGGGTGCCAAGCGCAAACAAATACTGACTGATCTCGAAAACGGCTCAATCGACATCATCATCGGTACCCACGCCCTATTTCAGGAGTCGGTCGCATTTCACGATCTTGGGATGGCTGTCATCGACGAACAACACCGATTTGGCGTCTACCAACGGCTTAGTCTGCAGGCTAAAGGTCGGGGTGTTGATATACTGGTGATGACGGCGACGCCGATCCCACGCAGCTTGATGTTAACGGCCTATGGCGATCTCGACGCGTCATTGCTCACTGAAAAACCCGCGGGACGAAAACCCATTGATACACGCATCGTGTCTCTCCGCCGGCTCGATGAGGTGATTAGTGCCGTTGGCCGCGAAGTCCAGAACGGGGCAAAAGTATTTTGGGTTTGCCCTCTTGTTGAAGAATCGGAGGTGATTGACCTGGCAGCAGCCGAAGAACGCCACGCAGATCTCAAGGCACGTTTCGGCGAAGGAGTTGAGTTGATACATGGCCGAATGAAAGGTCCCGAAAAGGACGCTGCCATGGAGAAATTCGCACTCGGTTCGGCGACAATTATGGTTGCAACAACTGTCATAGAGGTCGGCGTCGACGTTCCAGGTGCAACATTAATGATCATCGAGCACGCAGAGCGCTTTGGACTTGCCCAACTTCACCAATTGCGGGGACGGGTTGGGCGCGGCGATCGACCATCGTCCTGCCTGCTCCTTTATGCGCCGCCACTTGGCGCGAATGCTCGCGCCCGATTATCTATCCTCCGTGAAACAGAAGATGGATTTCGTATTGCGGAAGAGGATCTACGCCTGCGCGGGGCCGGTGAATTGTTGGGCACCAAGCAAAGTGGCCTGCCAGTATTTCGATTGGCCGACATTGTGGCACATGGCGAGCTTTTGGCTACTGCACGTGACGACGCACGTCTGGTTATCGACCGTGATGCCATGTTGGAAAGCGATCGCGGCAAAGCGCTGCGGAACCTTCTCTATTTATTTGAACGGGACGCCGCAGTCGCTAATCTGCGCTCGGGCTAGGAACCTTTTTCCGCTTTGCCTTTTTTGGCGTCACTTTAACATTGTCATCAGCGGCGGTTAGATCGTTATCGCTCACCGGCGCGATCGGCACATGGTGTTTCTCTTCCAACTGTCGATAGGGCGGAGTGACGATCCCCGCAGATATTACCATCTTGATCGCTTCTTCCACCGACATGCTGAGATTTATCAGTTCCTTCTGTGGAACAAACAACAGAAATCCAGATGTCGGGTTGGGCGTGGTCGGTAAAAACACATTGACCATTTTATCTTTCGTCAGTTTTTGAACTTCCCCTTCGGTGTTTCCCGTAATAAAACCCACAGCCCAAATTCCGCGACGCGGGTATTCGATCAACACAGCCTGGCGGAATGCAGTGGATTGCTGCTTCAATACCGTTTCAAATATTTGTTTGATCGCAGCGTAGACGCTTCGGATCACTGGCATCCGCGCCAGTACACGCTCGCCAAGATGAACCACATACCGGCCCACAAAACCTGCAGTCAGCGCGCCAATTAACGTTATCAGCACAAGCAGTACGACGACGCCAAGTCCCGGCAAACCGATCTCAAATCCGACAATATCCTTCAGATAAACGTCGGGGTTGTAGCGTCCTGGAATCAGCGGCACGACTTTGCTGTCGACGAAGCCGACAAACCACCAAACCGATGCAAGGGTTATGGCAACAGGCGCTGTAACGAGAACGCCGGCCAGAAAATAACCGCGCAAACGAGCCAGCGGACGCCGTTTAGGCGATTTGCTATCTACCAGTAAATTTTTGGAAAGTATTGGTGCCATTACACTGCAGCTTTCTTCTATCGTGCAAACGTAAGTTCAGCAAGCTGGATATTATTCGTAAAACCTGCCCTTTCCTCTACGATGCGCCATAATAGAAATGATGCAAAATTCTCAATCATCAACACCAAGAATTAACGGTCTGGCGACTGCCGTTCCAAAGCACGTTTTGCATCAGGGCGATATCGTGGATGCAGCGCGTCAGTTATTTGGTGCCAGAGGTGCTGAATTCGACCGGCTCTTGCCGATCTATACAAACGCTGGCATCGAGACGCGCTATTCATGTGTACCGCTTGAATGGTTTCGCAACCCACATGGTTGGGCTGAACGGAACCGCCTCTATGCAACCCACGCCCTTGATCTCGCTGAAGAGGTGGCAACACAGGCCCTTTCTGCGGCTGATCTCCAGGCACAAGACATCGATGGCATCGTCTTCGTGTCAACGACGGGGATCGCAACGCCTAGCCTTGATGCGATGCTCCTCGACCGCATGCCATTTCGACGCGACGTACACCGATTACCCGTATTCGGCCTGGGATGTGCCGGAGGCGTTTTGGGACTGGGCCGCACGGCGGCAATAGCCCGCGCGTCCAATGATCAAAACTGGTTACTTATTGTCGTCGAATTATGCGGCCTCACATTCCGCAAAGAGGACTTGTCCAACGGCAACATCGTAGCCAGCGCCTTGTTTGGCGACGGCGCAGCAGCGGCAGTCATCAGTTGTAACGGCAGCGGGCCTGAACTTACCGGCTGGGGCGAACATACCTGGCCTGATTCACTTGATGTCATGGGTTGGGAAGTTGAAGACGATGGGTTCGGTGTGCTGTTCAGCCGTGCCATCCCGTCCCTCGTCCGCGAGCGGTTGAGACCGGTTACGGAATCATATCTCACCAGCTGTGGCCAACAACTCCGCGACATCGATCACTTCGTCTTTCATCCTGGCGGAGCGCGCGTTATAGAAGAATTGGCGTATACGTTCAAGCTCGCTGAAGCAGACCTTAGTCCGGAACGCTCAGTGTTGCGCGATTTCGGAAATATGTCGGCGGCAAGCGTGTTTTTCGTCCTGAAGAGAACACTCGAAGCGGATGCGAAAGGGCGCATGCTGCTTGCTGCGCTTGGACCAGGATTCACCGCGGCCTTTGCAACCCTTGAAACTGCCGAATGAGTCTCCCGCAGTGGATTATCGCAGCGGTCGTCCTTCAACGACTGGCCGAACTCGTCCTTTCCCGTCGCAATACTGCACGCCTTTTAGCGAATAGCGCCGTGGAAGTTGGTGCCCGACACTACCCGTTCATCGTTGCGGTGCACGCTGGCTGGCTCGGTGCTCTCTTCTTTCTAACACCCAACAACGCACCAATGTCTGGCCTCTTGCTCAGCCTGTTTCTCCTGCTCCAAATTGGCAGAGTTTGGGTAATTGTCACGCTGGGTACCCGGTGGACCACACGGGTTATCGTCTTGCCCAACACTCCTTTAGTAAAACATGGGCCATATCGCTGGCTTAAACATCCTAACTATCTCATTGTCTGCGCCGAGATTGCGGTATTGCCGCTCATATTTGGTCAGTGGCAGATTGCCTTATTCTTTTCTCTCGCGAATTTCTTAGTTCTTTTTTGGCGCATCAGAATTGAAAATGAGACGCTCGAAAATACCGTATCCAAATGAGCATACTTTGCGGAAACACTTTCACAGTTCAAATGTGCGCTGTAGAACTCGCGTGTACTTTGCGATTTAATTTTTGCCCATGATGAATGCATGACAAAGCCCGCTGATCATACACTTCGAGATATTCCGCTGCTGGCGAGTATGCCGCCGTATGCACGCGAGGCGATCGAGTTGCAATGCAGGTGGCGGAGTTTTGGCGCCGGCGAGCGAATAATCGACCGGCAGAGCACGAACCGGGACATTTTTTTCATCCCCCGTGGCAAAATCCAAGTTGTCATGTATTCGCTCTCCGGCCGTGAGATAACGTTCGACGATTCTGAAGCCGGTGGCCATTTTGGTGAATTAGCTGCGATCGACGGACAACCGCGTTCGGCAAATGTCGTCGCGCTTGAGAATACGACCGTGGCAATCATGTCGCCCGATACCTTCAATCGAGTCCTGCTGGATCATCCGGAAATCGCTCAACAACTCATGATCCGCATGGCTAAGGTCATACGGACATCGACCGACCGGATCACGGACTTGAATACTCTCGGGGCCAACAACTGGGTTTACGGGGAATTGCTTAATCTTAGCAAACAGGGCCTGCGTGGCGATAACACGGCCAGGATCAAACCAATTCCGACCCACGGCGATATTGCCAGCCGCGTTAGCACGACCCGCGAAACTGTCGCCCGTGTCCTCAGCGACCTTGCGCGCGCTGAACTGGTTCGCCGAGAGGCAACCGAACTACTTATTAACGACGTTGCCCGCCTAACCAATATGGTCGAAGAATTTCGCGGCCATTAATCCAGTATTCCAAAGCCTAACCTCTCGGCTGCAGCATGTTGACGCTGGAGCCGGAATGGATATGGTGCGCCTCCATAAGGGCCCGTAGTTCAGTGGTAGAACACGTGACTTTTAATCACGGTGTCGCCGGTTCAATCCCGGCCGGGCCCACCACCGCCTTCGCTAAACGGCGCAACGCCAAGCCGGCGTAACTTTGCTTTAACCAATCTGTCCCCAGTTGGAAGTGAATGAGCAATGAAAACCATTGGCGCCCTTGTTTTCCCTGAGTTCGAACTGTTGGACATGTACGGACCGCTAGAGATGTTTGGACTGTTGCGCGACGACGTCGAGATCAGGATGGTCGCAGAAACCCGGGAACCGGTGCGGAGCTCGCCTGGACCGAAGACCGTGGTCGACGATCTAATCTCCGATAGCGATGACTATGACATCTTGATTGTGCCGGGCGGTCGCGGGTCTCGCCGCGAAGTCGAGAATAACGCAGTTCTAGACTGGTTGCGCGCTGCCGCATCCAAAGCCAAACTGGTGACAAGCGTTTGCACCGGCAGCGCCACACTCGCAAAAGCTAGTCTATTGAACGGCCGCCGAGCAACGACGAACAAGGCTGCGTACGAATGGGTCCGGGCCCAAGGTCCCGATGCGCTTTGGCAGCCACAGGCGCGCTGGGTAGAGGATGGTTACATCAGGCGTATCGGCAGGCATCGACATGGGCCTTGCTGTCATATCGCAGCTCTTTGGCGAGGAGAAAGCCGAAGCTATTGCAGTCAGCGCCGAATACGAATGGCACCGTGATCCCGACTGGGACCCGTTTGCAAAAATTCATGGTCCTGTCTGAAGTCATCGTTGAGCATCCAACCGTTCGGGTCAGTGTGCCCTGATTCGGCCAAAACGCGATTTCCCTTGGATTCAAGCAGAAAAATACCGTCGAAAGTTCAATGCTCGTTTTGACACAGACAGCGGCAGGTTAGCCGCCCTCCCCGCTCACCACCTGTCCGCCAACATAAACCTTGCTGTCGCCAGGCATGTTCTCGATCAGGAAACGGCGGCCGTGTAGAATGACGAACATGGCGTGCTCGTGCCCCTCGCCGTCCGCTCTGCAACGTCTGTGAATTTCATCCGCGCTGACGTCCGGCAAGACCTCGCACAAATTCTCGAAGTCCTGGCGGGTTGTCATGCGGCCGCTCCATGACTCCGGTACGATCGCCAAAGGCTCATCCGATGTGGCCAAAGCCAGCGCCATGCGTTGAAACAGATGCACAACGAGCTGATGGCTGAGAGCCTCGAGGTTCAGGCGATCGATTGTCGACGGGATCTCTATCCAATCGACACCAACGATAGGACCAGAATCGATTTTTCCGGTTATGACATGAGCCGTCGCCCCAAATCGGCTGGTACTGTCATAAATCGCGAAGCAAGCCGGATACAATCCAGGGTAATTCGGCGGCCCGGGGTGAAAATTATAGGCAAGGCCATTAAGGGCGTTGAGAATGCTATCCGGGACAATCACAGGTATGCAGAAGGCAATCAACCTCCGACTCTCATGGGACGTGCTGCAGGCGGAATGGAGCTCATCCAAGGTCTGGACCAACACAATGGACGCCCTGGCACCACATCAGAGAGGAGAGGAATTAGCGTAGGCACCTCATTTGCATCGGTAAGAAGAATTATTTCTTTCGGCATTCGGTACCTATGCTGAGGCCAGTAACTTTGGCCGTGCGGACCAGTTTAACTCGTGCGAGTTCATGTGTCGGCTGCGCTGTATCAAGAAACACGGAGCATAAGTCCGCGGGAGTCACTCTTCAGGAGAGAAGATAAACTCAGCCTTGAGTGACGATCTTTCCCAGGGAATTTGCTTTGTCAGACTGCCACCCATAACGTTCATGCGAACCAGTTGGAACAGCTGCTTCACCGCTGTTCCTTTGGTCTCCATCATTTTTACAATCGCCTTGCTGTAGTTGCTGTGATCCCCTGTTGTCTTAATTGCACTTTTGTCCGGTGCAGCGGAGAAAGCGATAAGCGTCCCGTCCGGCGGAGCCATCGCCGCCAGCCCGGCTTTGCGCGAACCGAATGTCCGACCATAACGATTGGTGTAACTCGCATCGAGAAGGACGAAGTTTATGCCATTTTCTGCTGCCTTCAATGCATCGAACACCGTTGTCGCGTTCACCGCGACATCGACAATGTTGCCCTCTGTATCGATCTCGATGGGAATGAGAAAGTTTTCTCCACTGACCTGAACGCCATGTCCGGCATAGTAAAAAACGCCGACTGCGTTGAAACCGGCGCGTAGCAATCGGTCACCCAAATCCTGAATGGCTTGTTTCATGCCGGCGAGATCGAGATTCTGATGGTCGACGACATCAAATCCTAAATCACGCAGTGTTTCAGTAATCAGCTTGGCATCATTTTGGGTTGCTGAAAGTCGGTTGCCTTTGTAGTCGCCGTTGCCGATAACCAACGCAATACGCGCTCTATCATCGGCGGTACCGACACCGACGATTGCGAAGGTCATGCAAGCCACTGCAAACATAAATACAAGATGCCGTCTCATAACCAAAATCTTAGTTCATTTAGACAAACCCGGCATCCTTTAACTTGCCTATTGATGCGACCAGTCATCCGAACTTTCACCTGATGGGGCGAGACCGATTAGGTCACCATCCGTATTGATGCCAAGTCCGACAACTGTCCGATTAGCATAGCTGAAGTAACTAACGACCTGATTTATTTCAAGAATTACCCCATCACTCACACCGGCGTCCCGCATCGCATCTATGTCTTTTGCCGAAACAGATTTCGGTTCCGTTGTCAGATGTCGAGCGTATCTGAACATCGCAACAGTTGCCTCGTCGTCAAATGCCCGTCCCAGATCTCCAGCTTCCAGCGCGCTCCGTATGGCCTCAGCCCTGTCATCGTCTGCAAGCAAATGCCGCATTCCCTGAAAATGATGCACTGAACAATAGTCGCAGCCGTTCATAATACTGACATAGACGCCGAGCGCCTCAAGCAGCCATCTTGGAGTCTTGTTAGCAGGATTATGCAGCACATGCTTGTAGAGGGTCATATGCCCCTCCATGGTGTGCGGACGAAGGCTATGGGCCATCATGATGTTGTCGATGTTGTTGTTTGGTCCTTTGATACGGTCGTAGAGCGTCTTGAGACGCCCTTTTGCCGCATCGTAGGGAACGGTCGTTATCCACGTCATGACATCTATCCTTTGCAACCTTGCAGCGCGGTTTTCCATACTCCGAAGCTGAGCAATATGGCGGCATACAAAGATGGAGCGCGTTGATAAAGTATAGGCTACTCACCATACACACAGCAAAGAGGTCTCGTGATCATGCCGTATAAGGAATTTTCCAATCTGGAGTATGTGATCACCACAGACGAGCTCAAAAAAAAAGTTAATGAGACTGTCATCATCGACGTTCGCCCCGCTGAAGAATATGCCGCTGGACACATTGAAGGCACGACGCACTTCGATCTGTATGGAATTAGCGTCAACGATACGGCCCCAGAACCGCTGGAAGCCTTCCTTTCCATGTTTCATCATCAGTTCGAGTTTCGCGGGGTCACCAACAAAACGCCGGTTGTCATCTACGATCAGGAGACCGGCGAACGCGCCGCGCGCGGGGTTTGGTTGCTTGCAGTGCTCAATCATCCAAACGTCAAACTGCTGGACGGCGGAGTGCAGGCATGGATCGACGCTGGTAATGCGCTGACGACCGTAACCGCACCACCGACACGAACCTCATATAGCTCCGACAGAAATTTAAACCTTCTTGCGACACGCTTCGACGTTCATAAAGCAATTGAGGACGAAAATGCTGTGGTCATCGATGTCCGGCGTGACACTGAATATTTTGGTACCGAGAAACGTGCACGACGTGTCGGAACCATCCCGGGATCCATACATATTCCCTGGCGCGACCATCTTGATGAATCTGGCGCGTTTCGACCGGCCGAAGAAATCCGCACGCTATACGCCTCTAAGGGCATAACGCCGGACAAGACAATCATCGCCTTTTGCCAGGGCGGGTATCGGTCTGCCAACACATTCCTCGCGCTAAAATCACTCGGTTATCCCAATGTCAAAAATTACATGGGATCCTGGGGAGAATGGGGAAACCGCGACGATTCGGTGATCGATCTACCTCCGGCCGACTCATAGTCAAGTGTGAAGCCTTTCACAGGCCATAGTTAAGGCAACAAATTGTGCGTAGCCATAATTTGGCTGGCACCGACCCCATCATTAATGTGCGAACAACATCAACGACACACCGTCAAACTGTGAGCAAGAAATGGAACAACGCCTAAGTGTAGTGACCCTCGGCGTCTCTGACGCGGCAGAAAGTACCGCGTTCTATAAGCGGCTTGGCTGGCATCCGTCGCGCAAGGCCAGCAACGACAGGATTACATTCTTCCCGATGGGCGGCGCGGTCCTTGCTCTTTATGGCCGGGACGAGTTGGCGGAGGATGTGATGGTACCGCAATGGAACGGCGGATTTGGCGGCGTAACGCTCGCTTATAATGTGCAACGCCGCGAGGATGTCGAAACTGCGTTGGCAGAAGCGGAAAAGGCAGGTGCCCGCATTCTCAAATCTGCACAGGATGTATTTTGGGGCGGCTATTCGGGCTATTTCGCCGATCCCGACGGATACCCGTGGGAAGTGGCATGGAATCCATATTCGACACTAGACAAAGATGGCCGACTACAGCTCGATGGTTAAATAAATTTAATGTAACTGTGTAATATAATCACATAAATCATTGTGATTATGTCGGTTTAAACAGGACTATATCTGCGAAGGATAACTAGAAAAATGCCGAGCCAACAATTGGCCTAATGTTTCGCAAAATAGTTCTAAGAAATTTTCCGTTCTGAAAACAACCAAATTACAATGCCAACCGCAATGAGGCCTATGACGCCATGTCCGCCGAGTGAATTTATGAGGTTGACCAAATTTACGACCACGTCTGGAAAAAATTGATTCGCATCGACCACATCCAAAAATACTATACATATAGTAGTACAAAATACCAAAACCACAATATTTAGTGCTCAAAAATTTTATCATGCTTAATCTCTTTAATCGAGAAGGATGACCAAAAATTCGTTTTGCCAGCACAATCTCCGTAGTATTGTCGGGAAATCTAATTCACTCAAAATACGAAGCGGGCACTAATCCGCAGAAAGGGAAGAACTATGGCAGAAATTTCGCGTAAAGACCGAGCCGTTGGCGCCATTATGGGGACGCTGATTGGCGATGCCCTGGGCCTTGGCTGCCACTGGTACTATGACCTGGATGCAATGCGCGCAGACTATGGTGATTGGATTTCGGACTATACGGAGCAAAAACCGGGACGTACCGACCGCTTCGGCTACATTGCCAAACATCGTCATGAACTTGGAATGAAAGCGGGCGACGTTTCACAGACCGGCGCGTTAATCGTCATGTTGATGGAGTCGGTCGCTGAATGCGGCGGATATGACGAAAATGATTACACGACCCGTTTCGACACGTTCCTGAAAACGCTTGATGGCACCGATCTCAGCGGCGGCTTCACGGATAGAGCCGAGCGGCATCTCTGGGAAAATCGTAAAAATGATGTTCCGTGGGGAGAAGCAGGCAGCCTGACTGACACCTCGGAGGCCGCCCAGCGAGCGGTCGTGTTCGCCGCACTCTGCGGCGATGACTACGAGGCGATGGCAAAGCAAGCCTACAGCAACATCAAACTGACCCATGCCGACCGTTACATCGCCGGTTATTCATTGTCCTTCGCACTCAGTACCGGCGCTTTGATCAACGGCACACCGTTGGATAACATTCAGTCGGAAGTCAAAAAGTTTGCCCAGAACCCGGCGATCGAACCGATGCTCTCGTCATGGGACATCAATCAGCAGATCTACAACGGCTTCCCCGGTGCCGATCCGACAATCACGATCGATCCGATGGATGCCTGCAAGCTCTTTGGGCTCAACTGCACGCTAGGCTTCATGGCACCGGCGGCCTACTTCCTGATCTATCGTTTTCCCGATAATTTCGAGAAGGCCGTACTCAATTCGATAAATGCTGGTGGCAACCAAATGGCGCGTGCTGCACTTACTGGTGGCCTGTCAGGAGCGATGGTAGGCATTCAAGGTATACCGGAACGCTTTATTACTGGCCTTAACGATCACGAGCGTCTGTTGGGCCTCGCTGAAAAAATCGCCGACGGGAAGTCGTAGGCTCTCCGCAAGGCAAGCTGAATAGAAAAAGTCGCAGAGGAAAATAGCAATGGCGGAAATCTCACGGAAGGACCGTGCAGTCGGTGCCATAATGGGGACTCTTATCGGCGACGCCTTAGGACTCGGTTGTCACTGGTACTACGATCTCGACGCGATGCGGGCGGATTACGGCGATTGGATTTCCGACTACACCGACCAAAAGCCAGACCGCACTGACCGCTTCAGCTATATCGCCAAGCATCGACACTCATTTGGACTTAAGGCGGGTGATGTTTCACAAACCGGTGAAATGATAGTTTTATTAATGGAATCTGTCGCCAACAGCGGCGGATATGATGAGGATGACTACACGGCCCGCCTCGACGGATTTCTAGCGACGCTCGACGGCACCGATCTCAGCGGCCGATTCAGCGACAGGGCTGTACGCCATATCTGGAAGCTTCGGAATCTCGATATTCCTTGGGGTGAAACAGGTATTGCTGCTGCGCCTCAAGCTGCCGACAGTCACACAATGCTGTCGCAGCCAAGGCTCAAGCCACATCCCAATGCGTCCGAATCTGAAATCACTGTTCAGGCTGGCGGAGTCACCGATACATCGGAGGCAGCACAACGCGCCGTCGTAATTGCTGCGCTTTGCGGAGACGACTACGAGACAATGGCTAAGCAAGCCTACAGCAACATTTTGCTAACGCATCACGACCGATATAACGTCGGCTATTCACTTTCCTTTATGCTCAGTGTCGCCTCGTTAATTAACGGTGTGCCATTGAATAATATTCAGCCTCATCTCACAACATTCACAAATAATCCTGCCATAGAACCAATGCTCGCTTGTTGGGATATTCATCAGCAAATCGGTGATGGATCGACCGGAGCAGATTCCTCTATCGTTCTTGACCCAAGAGACGCCTGCCGCATTTTTGGGCTCGCCTGCACGATGGGTTTCCTCGCGCCGGCAGCTTATTTCTTAATCCACCGCTTCCCTGACAACTTCGAGATGGCAGTGCTCAACGCTGTTAATGGTGGTGGAAACCAGATGGCACGCGCTGCACTAACTGGTGGCCTGTCAGGAGCAATGGTCGGTATCCAGGGTATACCCGAGCGCTTTATTACTGGCCTTAACGATCACGAACGTCTGTTGGGGCTTGCTGAGAAGATTGCGGACGGACGGCCGCAGATATCACGCAAAGCAAGCTGAATGGCGGAGAGCTAGGAATAATCTTCCGGGCCCTTCCCTCTGATCCCCATAAATTCTTGTAAATATACGCTATGCCGCGAGAAGAAGGCGCGCCTTGTCCCGCGCGTCTTTTGCCGCATCCGCCTCACCGGCGCCCTCGAGCGTGTCGGCGAATAACTTCCAACTCACTGAACTCTTGGGCTTAAGCGCAACGCGCTCTGAGAGGAGAGCGCGGGCGAGATTATGTTGGCCGCTCTTTACCGCTCCCTGAAGCAGGGTTTGGACGAAAACATCACGCTGAACGTGACTGCCCCCCAATTTTCGAATGTCGTAGCGAATGGGTAACATGAGCGTGACGACTTTTTCGAAATCACCTTGCTTGTAGGCCACCAAAGCCTCGCAGATTGGCAGCGCTACTTTGACAATAATCCCAGATTCTAATGCGTCGGCATTTGTCTTGATACCGCGGAGCGCCTTTAGCAGGTGCTTGGCCGCATCATCCCTGTCGTCGGCAACCAATTCGAGCATAGCAAAGCTGTCGGCATAGGCGAGAATGTGGTCATTCATACGATTTTCCGCAATATCGGCAAGTTCGCGCCAGCGATCGCCCACATCGACGCCCTCGAACTCCAGTCGCCAAAGCACAGACGCTGCGCTTGAGGTGTCACGAAAATCGTCGGACGAATTGTCCGGTCGGACGTTCGCGTCGAGATTTGCTAGACAATCGTCGAAACGACCTAACTCAATGCTGAAATTGCAGTGGTGCCACCAGGCATGAAACCGGAAATTATTACAATGTGTCCAATGCTTTGCGCCGCTTGTGATCCAATCAGCACCTTCCGCATAGCGACCTTCCATTTCGTGGACATGGGTCAATGAGTGAATTGAGTAGACGTCGTCCGGGTTTATTTCAGACGCCCTCTTCGCGGCGGCTTCGCCGGCACGATAATCGCCAGTTTCCTGAAGCCCGAAGGCATAGATTCCAAGGACATGTCCGTACAGCGAGTCGCTCTCTTCCCACACCGGCATGACACGCGCAGCAGAATTCCGCAGCTTTGTTGCTTCGCCGGTCATAAAATAAAAGTAATGAGCAAGTTTTAAGGCAAGGCCGTCATGGGGATGATCGACCAGAATATCTTCCCAGACATTGATGGCACCCAGGATATTGCCTGCATTGAGAAGCTTGAGCCCGGCGAGGTATTTACGCTCACGATCCGTACCGCCCACTCCTTCGAGCGCAGCAGCCGTAGCCTTTATGCTGTCGTCGGCGAGGGCCGCCATTTCCCGTTTCGTTGCCAGAAGCAGCAGATAGCCACGCAGGCATTGCGCCATAGGCATTACCGGGTCCGCATTTATCGCCGCATCCACGTGCACCATCGTGTCACGTAAAAACCTGAAATAGCTATTGATAGCGTTGTTAAAATGACTCGCCGCTTCAGCGTTTGCTGCGGTTATGGGTAAGCCGAATTGATCTACTTGCACCTCATACTCCCGTTAACAATGAAAGACAGTAATGCTTCCCGGCTAGAGCTTCGACTGTCGAAACGCTTCCAGTTCGTTTGTGAAGTGCGTTTCCCGGTCGACCGGATCGAGATGATCGCTCTCCAGCATGGTGTCGGCCACCTTTCGTCCTAGTTCGCGCATCAATTCCCGCTCCGCACCAATGCTCGGTGGAATGTGGAGCACCGAATCCGACGTGTAAGTTGGAATCATGCCGTTCGAGCTCTTCGGTGGCGACATGAAGGGCTTTCCTGCTTTGACGGCACGGATGCCACGACGCACCAAACGCCGTAGCATCGCGACGCCTATATCGGCGCCGGTCAGATGTTCCATGCGATGCACGGCAATCGGGCGCTGGCTGACAATGGCTTCAAAGTCACCGGGCACTCGTTGGCGTTCGTGATAGCTTCGCTCGTCTTCTGTCTGACCGATAAAATCGATCATTCCCTTGCCGATTTGGCTTTTATCGCCTTGATGGTCCGGATCAACCTTATCGTTGAACAAGCGCCAACCAATGATGTCAGTATTAGTATCGTCGATCGGACGCATCCAGCGCGACAGTGCGTGGCGCAGGTAGTATTTGCTGTTCTCCGCCTTCTCCCAAAGTGACCCGCCCTGGTTCATGTTGGGTAGCACGGTATCGCCAGACCTGACCCAAAGGTTCTCCTTCCAACGCCGCACGTTAAAACTGGTCATACCGAGGGGAGATTCAAAAAAGTCGATTTGCGGTAGTTCCTGCCACGATTCCGCGAACTGAATTCCGCTCATCAGCGTATGCAGGAAACAACTGTGAGTGGGATCAACAGTATTTTCTAGGACCTGCAGCCAGTTGCAAGGCATGTGGAGTGAAAATGGCACCATTTCGGTGTCTTCAAGTTCATAGAAATCATAGATTGGAAAATCGGGAATTTCGTCTGGGGGCCCCATATAAGTGAAAACGATCCCTTTATATTCATGGAGCGGATATGCGCCGTGTCTGGTTTTCTCCGGAATGGTACTGGTCGGATCGTTTGGAGCGGACAATATCTCGCCGTCAGTCGCGTATTGCCAACCGTGATAACAACAGTTGATGCCCTTATCTGTTGGAATTCCCCACTCCAACGAAGCGCCGCGATGGCTGCAATGTAAATGTAAAAGGCCGAGCTCACCTTTCCTCGTACGAAACAGAACGAGTTCCTCACCGAGCATTGTCACTGCAACTGGCAAGTCGTTCACTTCACTCGATAGGGCTACCGGCTGCCAAAACCGCCGCAGATATTCGCCGCCGGGTGTATTCGGGCCAACATGGGTGAGCTCTGTGTCCTCTGACTGCACATCACGCTTTGCGTAACCTTCAAATTTATTGGCGGTCTTACCTACTGATGACGTCATGGATACGACCCCCTTCGCACGGTTTTTTACCTTTCGGCGGAACTCCGCAGATCTAAATCAATCTTTTGCGTTACCGCCGTAATTTTCAATGATGTAGGCATCGCTAAATTTTCCACTTTCACGATCTTCGCGCAACAGCTCTTCAGATCTCTCCGCCGCCGGGCCGTATCCGCCGGCTCCTGGCGTCTCGACAACGACACACATCTCCGGAGTAATTGTCAGGTTAGCCGGTTTGGCACCTAACGGCGTTTCATTGCCCTCGGCGTCAACCTTGGTGAAGCGTCCGCTTGCGCCAGATGATGCGCCGAATATGCCCCACGGACGATGGCGAATGCGCTCGCCTCGACCTGCAAAGACGCAATTCCCGCCGACCGGCCGGATCGTGCGGCGCAAGGCAAGGCCACCTCGGAACCGGCCCGCACCACCAGAATCCGGAATCAGTTCATAGCGTTCAACAAGCAATGGGTATTCCATCTCTATCGCCTCAACGGGCAGGTTTGATGTATTGGTTGTATGCACTTGTACGCCATCTTTACCATCATGGTCGAAGCGTCCACCAAATCCCCCACCCAGTGTTTCGAGATACACGTAGTCCTCGCCGGTCTCCGAGTGTGTACCGGCAAAGACGGCAGCGGTGTTGGAACCGTTCGATGCGCCGACCGCGGCCTCGGGCAACGCTTCAGCCAGTGCGCCAATGATCATATCGCAGACGCGCTGACAGGTAAGGGCTCGAGAGGCGACGGGCGCCGGCGACACGCAGTTGAGGATCGAGCCCCGGGGGGCTTCAATCTCACATACATCAATCACACCCTGATTATTGGGGACTTCCGGATCGAGCAGCGCCTTCAGGGCGTAACAGACGGCAGCCGTCGTCGCGTTAAAGGGTACATTTATGTTGCCGGTTACTTGTGGTGACGTGCCCGTGAAATCGAAGCGAATGCGATCACCCTTAATCTCAACGACAAGTTTCAGCGGAATGTCGAGCGTACCCATTCCATCGTCATCCATCACGTCATCGAAGTGGTAGGCGCCGTCGGGAACAAGAGCGACTGCGTCACGCAGTCTACGTTCGGTGCGGCTGATGATCTCATCGAAGGCGGCAAAAAGGACATCGGTGGAATAGCCCAATGCAACTTCCTTGAGACGCCGTTCGCCAAGTCGACTTGCGGCAATTTGTGCGTTGTAGTCGCCGCGCCTTTCATCCGCCAGTCGCACGTTCAATAGCAACAGATCGAAAATATCGGTTTGCAATCCTCCCTTGCGGAAGAGCTTGATAACGGGAATGCGCAGGCCTTCCTGATATATCTCGGACATATTTCCGGCAATCGACCCCGGCGCCATCCCGCCAACATCAGCGTGGTGCGCGATGTTGCACATGAACCCCAACAACTCGCCTTCGACGAATATGGGCATCGCCAGGTTTATGTCCGGCAAATGTGAACCACCGGCCACATGTGGATCATTGGCGACGAATATATCTCCCTCATCAATCAACTCAGGCGGAAATTTAGCGAGGAGGCACTCCATCAGACCAATCATAGAGGAGAGATGGATGGGCAATGCGTTCTCGGCCTGAACCACGAGCCGTCCCCTGGGATCAACAAATGCCGTTGAATGGTCGTGCCGCTCCTTGATATTCGTTGAATAGGCGCTGCGCATAAGCGCCACATATGCCTCGTCGGCCACAGATCTAAGGGCGTTGAAAAGAATCTCCAAGCCAATTGGGTCAAGTGCTTCTTGCCGTTTTGTATTTTTATTAGGGCCCGTCATGAGGCAAGCTCCACGAGAAGGTTGAGACCGGCGTCGATCATCGCTTTATCGCCAGGAAACACCAACGTCGTTGCATCGAGCTGGTCAATCACTGCTGGCCCGTGAATAACGTGGCCAGTCGAGAGAGCATCACGGAGATATACCGGTGTTTCTTCAGATTCGTCGGGATTGAACCAGACCCGCCGCCGGCTATTTGCCAATGGTTCAATGGAAGCATCGATACTTGTTTGTGGCGCAGGCGGACGATCAAGTCGTCCTCTTGCTGTTAGACGCATGTTTACGATCTCAACAGGATCATTGGGGTTGTGATAGCCGTAATTCATGTCATGCGCTTCGAAGAAGAGTGACTTTAGATCTTTGGTTCGCGGGAGAAGCAATGATGCAGGGTTGTCACCGTCCATTGGAACGCCCAACTCAAAGTTTTGTCCCACATAACGCATATCGAGGCTAAGCGTTACTGTGTGTCGGTCATTCGAAATCTTTTCGGAAAAAGCCCAAGCCGTCGCTTCGGTGCATAAAGCGTCAATACGAGCCTGAATTCCTTGAAGATTTGCGTCCACCACTTTCGTTCGACCGCTGGAAACAAAATCTTCCTTCAGGTCGGAAACAACGAGGCCTTGCGCGCATAATATTCCCGGCGAATAGGGTACGAGAATCTCACGGATATCGAGTTCGCGCGCGACCTCGGTAGCATGTAGGGCTCCGGCGCCACCAAAAGGCATCAATGTGAAGTCCCGCGGATCGTGACCGCGTTCAACCGAAACTGCGCGAATTGCTCGAATCATATTGGCAACAACAATGGCGAGCACCCCATGCGCAGCGCGTTCGATCGCAATATCGAGGCGCTTGGCAATCGGTTGAAACACCTGACGTGCAGCATTCAAGTCGACTGGCATCGCTCCACCCAACAGACCATCTGGCGACAAGCGTCCAAGGATAAAATTGGCATCCGAAACCGTTGGTTGATCGCCGCCGCGCCCATAACCGGCGGGACCAGGGTCTGCGCCGGCGCTCGCTGGTCCAACCTTCAGCAAGCCATCACGCTCGAACCAGGCGATAGACCCTCCCCCTGCGCCAACCGTATTGATATCGACCATGGGCAACCGTATTGGGAAGCCTGCAACTTTCCGTCCAACGCTTGAGCTCACGGCAAAATTGCGGATTAAGCATATGTCGGCGCTCGTGCCGCCCATATCGAGGGTAATGATGTCAGGGCGCTCGGAAAGGCGTGCGGCGTATATGGCGCCGACGACACCGGCGGCCGGGCCTGAAAGGGCAGTCCGAATTGGGTAGTTGCGGGTCCGCTCGATTGACATCAAACCGCCGCTCGACTGGTTAATGCCAACAACCGCACGCGGCGCATCGGATTTTAGCGCTTCGCCCAGTTGGACGACATATTTCGCCACAGTCGGTTGCAAGTAAGCATTCAAAACCGCTGTCGAGAATCTTTCGTACTCGCGAAATTCTGGCTGCACATCTGATGAAAGGGAAACGAAGAGCTCTGGCATTGCCTCGATTAATGCGGCACCAATCCGGCGCTCGTGCTCTGGATTAAGAAAAGAAAATAAAAGACAAACCGCACAGGACTCTGCGCCGGATGCGCGAACTTGTTCGACCGCGCCTGCGACAGCCTCATCGGTTAACTCCCGTAGAACTCGCCCCTTCGCATCGATCCGTTCGTAAATTTCAAATCGATGTTTGCGCTTCGCAAGAGGCGCTGGATAGTCGAGTTGCATGTCATACATACGTGGTCGAACTTGGCGGCCAATCTCGAGCAGATCACGAAATCCATCCGTTGTGATGACCGCAACATCGCGGCCGCGCCGCTGTATTAAAGCGTTGGTACCGACAGTTGTACCATGGGCAAGACGCGTCACGGCTTCAACGGGCACGTTGTGGTCTGATAAGAGCGTCCGCAAACCTCCAAGAATGGCCTCGGAGAGATCACTTGGCGTGGACGGCGCCTTATGGACGACTGTTGTTTTGGTTTGATCGTCGAAGGCGTAAAAATCAGTAAATGTACCGCCTACATCAACGCCAACCATCCAGGCCATTACCGTCAACCTCTCGGCGTATAAATTGGGCTCAATATGACTTCGCTGACGTTGGTGATGGTCAATTTAGCCACGGTTTCCACCGTATGCCTGGACAAAGGATCGGCCATCACTGAGACGATCATAACTAAGGCGTCCGAATTCGTCGTCGATTGTGCCATCGACAATCCATCGTGCAAGATGGCGGCTCAACGCCGGCGCAATTTTGAAACCATGTCCACTTCCCCCGCAGGCATCGAAATAACCGCTAAGACCTTTGCGCGGTCCAGTGAATGGATACCAATCCGGGGTGACATCATAAAGCGCGCCATACGAATCGACGCGTTTGGCTCCGGCGAACGGCGGGAAGCGAAGTTGTAGCCGTGTCGAAACGTCGGACACAAAGTCCTCATCGACTGTTTTTTTATAGTTGTTGGGATCGGCTTCAAAATATTCTTTTGGAAATCCGCGACCAACGACATATCGGCGTTCGCCAAGCGGCCGGACATAAATTGCGTCGACCGCGTTCGATATGGAGCTTGTTGGCAGAGGGCGGCCACCACGGGCTTCCCACACTGTGTCCTGCTCACGGAGTACTTTGAGATCAAGCTCGATGCCAGCACTGTTCGCCAGCAAACCAGACCATGGTCCAGCCGCATTAACAACTGCGCCAGCAGCTATCGGACCATCATCGGTCATCACGCCGGTTACCTTATCACCGCTGCGCAGAATTGATCGGGCTGCCGAACCGATGCGCGCCTCGCCGCCGAAATCCTTGAACGCCTTAAGATAGGCTTCGGTGGCTTGAACCGGATCGGCGTAACCCCCCTTTCGTTCATAGGCAACGCCAGCCACGCCCTCCGGGTTTAACCACGGCATCATTTCGGCAATTTCCTTGTCGTCGAGCAAGCGTGTTTCGACACCGACTTTTTGTTGCATCGCAACATTCGCTGTCGCACCCTCCAAAAAATCTGGAGGAATGAGAAAAAACCAGCCGGCTTGCCGATAACCGCCATCGGCGCCCAATTCATCAGGCATGGCCGCAAACATGTCGACGCTCTCCATCGTCAAACGAGCAGGCAGTGGGTTTGAATAATGCTGTCTGACTATGGCGGCACTCTTTCCGGTACCTCCAGCGGCAGGCGTGCGGCGCTCCAGCAATAAAACTCGATCTACGCCAAATTTCTTCAGATGATATGCTGTACCAGCGCCTGTAATACCGCAACCGATGACAACGACATCAAATACCTCACTCATACACTTATTCCCTTAACTACTAGATTTGGTTTGCGCCAATACATGAGCATAAGCCAGCAGCGGTGAAACCCGCGACGATAGCATCACTGCTGAGAAAACCGAACCGGAGCCTTTTTGGCCAGATGGCAAGTGCTATGTCAGATGCATAGCTTTCGCTGCGACAACTTGCGTCCGACCCTCCGGTGCTAGTTTGTCGCTTTCCAGAACGACCTTGGCTATTTCACGACCAACCTCCCGCATAAGCTTGCGGTCGTCTCCTTTCCCAATCGGCTTAGCAATAATTGTATCCTGTGTGTAAGTCGCAATTGGCCCATCAAAGTGTCGCGGTAAGGAGGCAAATTTCTTACCCGCCTTTGATGCTCGAATGGCCTGACGCACCATGGTACGCAGCATCGCAACTCCACGGTCTGAAAGCGTCAGATTTTCCATCCCGTGGATTGCGATCTCGCGTTGGCTGACAATCGCTTCGAAGTCTCCCGGAATACGCTGACGTTCTTCGTAGGGGCGCTCGTCCTCGGTTTGTCCAATGATGTCAATTTTTCCAACGCCAACCTGTGACTTGTCGCCGAGGCCGACATCAACGCGATCATTAAAGTAGCGCCAACCGATCATCTTGGTATTTGTATCGTCCACGGGCATCATCCAGCGTGTCAACGCCACACGCGCGAACGAGTCTTCTTCTTCCGCCGACAGCCACAACGAGCCGGTTTGGTTCATGTTTGGCAGGATGTCCTCTGTTGTTCGGACCCAAAGGTTATCGTTCCAGCGTCGAACATTGATATTCATCATGCCGTGCGGCGTTTTAACGTAATCCAGCTCCGGCAACTCACCCCAAGATTCGCCAAACTGTACGCCGGACACCCGTGTGTGCAGGAAACAACTATGGATGGGATCTTGTGTGTTTTCCAAGCATTGCAGCCAGTTACAGGGCATATCTAAGGAAAACGGAATCATCTCGTTATCGGTTTCGACAAACGTATCTAGGACAGGGAAGTCAGGCACATCGTCTGGTGCCCCCATGTAGGAGAAGATGATGCCCTCGTATTCATGGGTTCGGTAGGCGCCGTGAAAGAGCCGCCCGGCAACAGTGCTGGTCGGATCGTTGGGTGTCTCAATAATGCGACCGTCGGTGCCATAGTGCCAGCCATGGTAACAGCAAATTATGCCTTCTTCCGTGGGTATCCCATATTCCAGCGAAGCGCCCCGGTGTGAACAGTGACGATCCAACAGGCCGATTTCGCCATTAGAGGTGCGAAACAGCACCAAGTCCTCGCCCAGCATACGGACGTTCAGCGGAAGATCGCCGAGCTCCGAGGCCAGCGCCACTGGCTGCCAAAAACGTCGCAAATACTCGCCACCTGGCGTGCCAGGGCTGACGTGGGTTAATTCTGCATCTTCGGTAATTCCACGCTTCCCGTGATACCCAGAAAATGGCTGTTCCGGTGTAGCGCCCTTGTTCTTTTTCGAATTTTCTTTAGCTACCATCGTTTTCATCCTTCGCTCAACTCATCCGCTATGCGCACACAAAAAGGGTAGGCGAATCCGTCCCGCTCTGCATCGACAACATTAAGTACCATTTTAGACCAACTCGATACATTTCAAATTGTTCTTGATGACCGGAAATTGACGAGTCGGCGAGCGTGTGTTTGATAACCTCCGCCGACAATGGAGATCAGGCAGATAACAGACTTGGGGCAGAAATATGAGCGATTGGAATATTTCGAATGCCGGTGCCGCACTACACAAGGATGCCTTGGTTTGGGACATGACGTTGCCGTGGGAAGCAAGCGCGGCGCCTGACCAGAAACTTGAGGCCCTCTTACGTCTCACAAATGCCGGCTACAATTATATCACGCTGACACTAGCGCTCGATTGGCACGATAATGAAACAGCATTCGCCGTCCTTGCAAAGGAACGCATTTGGCTGAGTGAGCATGACGATAAATTCATGCTTGTCGAGACCGCGGATGACGTACTGACTGCAAAGGGTACTGGTAAATTAGCAGTCCGATTTCACTTCCAAGGAACAAATCAGATCGGGGCAGATCTATCCATGGTCGAAAGCGCCTATAAGCTCGGTGTGCGTCACATGTTGATCTCATACAACTTGAGAAACCGCGCAGGCGATGGTTGCTTAGAGCGACAGACGGCGGACTTTCAAATTTCGGCATCCAACACGTCGCCGAATTGAATCGCGTCGGCATGAACGTCGACGGCACACATACAAGCTACCGAACGACGATGGATATGATGGAATTTTCAAAGAATCCAGTGGTATTTTCGACTCGAATGCCTGCGCGCTATGGGACCACCCCCGGAATATTCGCGATGATTAGATCAAAGCGTGCGCGGCGACGGGTGGCGTTGTTGGCTGTGGTACATTTGTTGGTGACAATGAGACTTCAACGGATGCGCTGGCAGGTCATATCGATTACATCGCTGAACTGGTCGGTGGCGACCATATCGGACTTGGGATCGACTATCTATTTAGCTTTGGCGTCGCAGCACCAGGCAACGCAATGCTGTGGAATCCAGAGGATTCTCATATTGAAGGACACAGGCGGGCATCAGGCGGCAGTTCGTCTGGACCCGCATGGAAAGACATAAAATTCGTCAGCCCCGAGCAAGTCCCCGAAATTACCCAAGCCTTACTCGACCGTAAATACGATGAAACATCGATCCGCGGAATTCTCGGAGAAAATTGGCTACGAGTGTCTAGGCAGGTCTGGCACTGAGACAGACGATATCGGCCGTCAGTTGCCGGTGGAGGTCGTTAGACCACCTTTGAGCCAGCCACAGACATAGTAGAATGATAAAGCTAAAATCGACCTACTTGCAGTAGATCAAGATTTCTCCGAACGCTTTTCCAAGATGACACCAACCAAGGCAAGGATAAGACCAAGCACGAGCACAATTATCTGACTCGGCTGTGTTGTCGCTTCTGGAACCGGAGCAAACGATTCAACAAATAAAATCGAAAGCAATGCACCGATAGCGACAATAAGTCCGCCCCACTTAACTAACCAAACGATCCACATCTCTGTCTCCAAAAGCGCGAAGAACGCGAACAGCGCGCATACTAGTCTGACGCGGGGTCAAGGTACAACGCTCATTGCAAGCAATACAAACATCATTTTCTCTTCAGCCTAACCCGAGGTATCGGTCGTCAACCGGCGATGCTAAACTAGGGCGCTCAGACTGTTGCCCTCCGCCCTCCCTCTTTACCAATAGTTGTGTTCAAAATTCAATGACCCAGACAACAGACGCCCGTGCCGATACACCTGATCCAACACCACGGAACGTTATGTTGCTCGCTACGTGCCAGGCATTGGTAATGACCGGAGGCATAATAATTGGAACGACGTCGGCGCTGACAGGACACATGCTTGCTGATGACAAGAGCCTAGCCACCCTCCCCTTCGCATTGATGTTTGCCGGCGTGATGGCAACTACAGTTCCAGCCTCACTGCTCATGCGGCATTACGGCCGACGCATTGGTTTCACGTTTGGACAATCAATGGGTATTTTGGCTGCAGCCTTATCTACATACGCCATATTTGCAGAGAGTTTCTGGCTGTTCGCAGCCGGTGGCTTCATGTTTGGAATACATGGGGCTTTCGGTCAGCAACTTCGATTTGCCGCCGCTGACACGGCAAGTGCAGATTTCAGAAGCAAGGCGATTTCGCTGGTAATGGCCGGAGGAGTCGTTGGCGCATTTGTTGGCCCAGAGCTCGCAAAAGCAACGAGGGATGCTTTCGAACCCGTCGTGTTTGCAGGTTGTTTCGCAACGATCGGCATCATCATGCTGCTGAACATATCCATTCTTCAGTTCATTCGAATACCAAGGATGAGCGCCGCAGAAAGACGTGATACCGGCCGGCCACTCCTGGAAATCCTGAAGCAACCAGCGACAATCGTCGCAATTCTCGCCTCGATGATCGGCTATGGATCAATGTCACTCGTTATGACCGCGACGCCTCTGGCGATTATTCAACACGACCATAGTTTTTCAGATGCGGCATTTGTCATCCAGTGGCATGTGGTCGGCATGTTTGGACCAAGCTTTGTGACCGGGCATTTAATTCATCGTTTTGGCGCATTGAAAATTGTCATTGTTGGAGCTTTTCTGGTGCTGGGCTGCGCAATAATTAATCAAACCGGAATAGAGATCGCACAATTTTGGGCAGCCCTTGTCTTGCTCGGTGTCGGCTGGAATTTCATGTTTATCGGCGGAACGTCGCTTTTGGCAACGACTTATGAGCCAAAAGAACGCGCCAAAATACAGGGGTTCA
>CAVOAK010000018.1:0-29086 GCA_963693665.1 Alphaproteobacteria bacterium
ACGGCAGAGGGCTTGCTGAAACACATTGACTATATTGCTGAGCTCGTCGGGCCGGAACACGTCGGCATCGGCCTGGACTGCGTCTTCGATTGGGCGAACAAGAAAGAAGGAGCTTCGGGCAATTGGAACCCGAAGGAAGCGCACAAGAAGGCCACCGAGAAGGCCTCCGGCGGGCGCTCTAGCGTTGACTGGCTCGACATCAAATTTGTCCAGCCCGCGCGGCTGCCGGAAGTCACCGACGGCATGCTCAAGCGGGGCTATAGCGAGACGGAAATTCGTGGTGTACTTGGTGAAAATTGGATGCGGGTCGCACGTCAGGTATGGAAATAACTGCCCAAATTCGCTGGCATCTAGCCGTTCTACGGCGCTACTTTATGCTCAACAAATAACTAAGTAATCAAAACGGGGAAATTCACATGGCGGACTGGAAAATTTCGGAAGAAGCTGCAGTGCTGCACCGCGATGCGATCGTTTGGGATATGCTGATCCCGCTGGCAGGACATGACACGTCGCCTGTCATTGAAGAAATGCTGCAGGCGATGGTCGATGGCGGTTACACCTACGTCTCGTTCACGGTTGCCACTGACTGGCATAACATGAACGAATCGATCCATGCGCTAGGCCGCTATCGCACCTACTTCCTTGCCGAGCCCGAAAAATACCTTCTCATTGAGACGGTCGACGATGTTCTACGCGCCAAGAAGGAGGGCAAGCTTGGTATCAGCTTCCATTTTCAGGGTACGAACCCAATCAACGGTGACCTGCAGATGGTCGAAACCTACTACAAGCTCGGTATCCGTCACATGCTGATAGCCTACAACATCAAGAACATCATTGGCGATGGCTGTATGGAGCAGACCGATGATGGATTGAGTCGGCTCGGCGTGGCTTTGGTCGACGAAATGAACCGCGTTGGCATGATCGTTGATGGAACCCACACCGGATACCGGACGACAATGGACTTGTTCGAGGTGTCCAAGGATCCGGTGATTTTCTCACACTCGAACCCGTCTGGAATGTGGGACATCCCGCGGAGTATCAAGGATGACCAAATAAAGGCCTGTGCGAAGACAGGTGGTGTTATTTCACTCAACGGGGTCGGTATTTTTCTTGGCGACAACGATGCATCAACCAAAATGTATCTCGATCATATCGACTATGTTGCAAAGCTGGTTGGACCAGAGCATGTGGGTATCGGTACCGATTGGTTGCATCCAAACGAACGCAGAGCCAATCCCCCTTCAGCTGCCCACAACCCAATGCAAGTCCATATGGACGCACACCTCAAAGCATCGGGCGGCAAGTCGCGAGGGCCTAGTTGGGACAAAATTGACTATGTGTCACCAACCCAGATTCCTGAATTGACCGACCACATGCTTAAGCGTGGCTATTCCGAAAAGGAAATCCGCGGCGTGCTCGGTGAGAATATGATGGGAGTGGCGAAGAAGGTCTGGAAATAACCAACTCACTCTAATTGTCACTGAACCTAGGAGACCTCTCATGAGCCCACTGACCTATCACATGGTCGACGACGGACCAGATGCTGTCGGTTATTTCAGCCACGCGGTCGAAGCCGACGGATGGTTATTTTTCGCCGGCCAAATCGCCAGCGGCGAAACCGGCGAACAGGAAAAATATTTGCAGCGTACGTCCGCATGCCGCTGGTTCCGTGCGACCGACGATACTAATACAGAGATAATCGGCTGGCGGATTCTCGACGAGAATACGGAACCCAACCTCAAACACCCAAGCTTATACGGTAAGAACAAGACGCCAACTTTTGGCCAAATGGACGAAGGACGCCCGCTCGAAGAGTGCCAACGCATTCCTGGTGATTTCGAAGCGATCGTCTCGCAAGGACCCATCACGGTCCACGCGAAGGAAAATCTCACAACGACCGATGCAGGAGTTGGCAAATTGCGAAATCTTGTGCGCCGAGGAATTCGGGCAGTGAAAACGGGCAAACCGTTCATTTCGCCACCAGGCGACGCCGATGGCCCCATCCCAACCTACACTCAGGACACCGTCATCCCCTATTCTGGGAAAAACGAGGGCGATACTTTTGTTCGCGACGTTGGGGCGAAAGTTGTAGAAATCGTCTTGAAAAGTGCGAGCTATCCCGCGGAGCAACGGAAAGAAGAAGTTGCACGCGGGGTCCGTGCATTGTCGCTCTGACGACAGTTATTACGCGGCAGGACTCGATTGGTAGCAGGCGATGACGAAAATGAAACGCGATTCCAAGCGAAACTTCGCTGGTCGCCAACGGCGGCAAGATCTCACCGAGAATGCTGAACTGACGCATGTCGGACCTGACACGCCCGGGGGCGAGTATCTGAGGCGCTTCTGGCAACCACTCGTGCTATCATCCGAACTTGGGGACCTTCCACTCGCCGTTCGACTATTGGGCGAGGACCTGATTTTGTTCCGAACTGGTCAAGGCAATTTAGGCCTGCTCGACCGACAATGCTGCCACCGCGGCGCATCTCTCGAGTTCGGTATTGTCACCGATGAGGGCATTAGTTGCTGCTACCATGGCTGGCTCTACGATGTCGACGGCACGATCCTCGAGACGCCCAATGACCCGACGAGCCGGATTAAGGAACAGCTACGCTCAACTGCCTATCCAACCCATGAGTACAAGGGAATCATATTTGCCTATATGGGACCACCGGCAGAGGTGCCGGAATTCCCGCTGTTCGATACCTGCGAAGACCCAGGCACCGAGTACATTCCGTATTCTCTGCATTTCCCATGCAATTGGGTGCAAGTTCTGGAGAACGCAGAGGATCCTGTGCATACCGTCTTTCTTCACGCGCGCACAAGCGGGCCGCAGTTCGCTCAGTACCACAGCGAGATGGGGGCGTTTGACTTCGTCGAGACGCCGATCGGTATAACAAGCGTTCACTCCCGCCGCTGGAAAGACAAGGTACTGGTTCGAACCATCGAGGTGATCCTGCCCAATATCAGCCAGGGTGCTGCCATATGGGAGGCAGCCGAAGAAGAGAAGTGCTTTCAACGCACGTCGGGCTTTAGCTGGAAAGTTGCCATCGACGACACCAACACGAGCATTATCGGTTGGCGGCACTTCAACGACATCGTCGATCCGGATCACCTCGGAGATCGAAATCATATCGGCAAAGAAATGGTCGATTCATACGGCCAATACGACGACGAACGGAGTAACGATCAGCGGCAACGTGAACCAGGCGACTTCGAGGCAATTGTTAGCCAGCGTCCCATTGCGGTCCACCCCTTGGAAAACCTACAGGGCTCGGATCGAGGCGTCGCGCTGGTCCGGCGACTGATCCGCCGTGGCATCCAGGCCGTAAAAAGCGGCAAACTTGTAGTTCAACCATCACGCAATGGGATGAAGACGATCCCGACATATACGCAAGATACGATCATTTCCATCGCATCTGGCAAAGGCGATGAAACCAAATTGTTGCGCGAAGTCGGTGAGAAAGTTGCACATGTCATTCTCGAAACCGCACAGTTTAACACCGATGAGCGGCAACGCGTTTTCGAGCGTATGATACAAGAGATCTCTTTTTAGTCACGAGCGTACGCTGTGACACAGCGAGCCTAATTCTTGGGAGGATCAGAACATGAGCATCACCGAGGGCGACCAATTCAAGAATTTTTCAGGCCGCCAACAAACACGTGACGCCCCTGCGGACCAAGAACTAACCCAGGTCGGACCCGACACCCTCTGCGGAGAGTATCTGCGCCGATTTTGGCAGCCGGTCGTCCTTTCCTCCGAGCTCGGTGATCTGCCCAAGACGGTCCGCATCTTAGGCGAGGACCTGGTCCTGTTCCGGACCAAGCAGGGCGAAATTGGGCTCCTCGACAAACACTGCTGCCATCGCGGCACATCGCTCGAATACGGCATCATCACCGATGAAGGGATCAGTTGTTGCTATCACGGTTGGCATTACGCCGTGGACGGCACGATCCTCGAGACGCCGAACGACCCGAAGAGTCGCATCAAGGATAAGCTTCGCTCGACCGCTTATCCAACGCATGAATTCAAGGACATCATTTTCGCCTATATGGGCCCGCCCGAGACAGTGCCGGAGTTTCCGCGTCTCGACATCTTTGAGGACCCGGACACGGACTATGTTCCGTATTCGCTGCTCTACCCGTGTAATTGGCTTCAAGTACTGGAGAACACGCAAGATCCCGTCCACAGCGTGTTCCTGCATACCCGGGTCAGCGGCGTGCAGTTCCACGAATCGTGGGGAGCGTTGCCGGTTGTCGAATGGGTGCGGACCCCCCTTGGCATGATGAACATCAACGTACGGCGCTGGGGCGATAATGTTTGGGTCAGGACGACTGAGTCTATTATGGCCAACATGAACCAGTTCGGTGGCCTGTGGGAGAGCGCCGAGAAGGAAAAATATTTCCATCGAGTTAGCAATACGCGCTGGATGCGCCCGATCGACGACACACATATGGAAATGGTCGGCTGGCGATATATCAATAAGCAGGTTGACCCCGACGGTCGCAGCGACCGAAGCCAAATTGGACACGGTCGAACCGACGTCATGGGCCACACGGAAGAAGAACGATCCTACGAAGAACGTCAACGCTACCCAGGCGACTTCGAAGCGATGATGTCGCAGGGACCAGTCACGATTCATGCGCTGGAGAACCTAAACGCGACGGATACTGGTGTTGCCATGTTGCGTACACTCCTGCGCCGTGGCATGAGCGCTGTTGCTGAAGGCAAGCGCTTTATCACGCCGCCTCGTGATAGCGCCGAGATAATTCCAACCTTCGCACAGGATACGGTACTGAATCTGCCGCCGCGCGGAGAGGATGATGAGGCCTTCATTCGTGAAGTTGGAAAGAAAGTCGCGGAAGTCATTGTCGATAGCGCCGATGTTGCTTCGGAAATGCGGCGAGATGAGATTGAGCGCCGTATTAAGGCTTTAGAATTCTAAAGCACGTACGCCGCCCTTTAGTTTCAATAAATTCACGACAGCAGAAATTATGAGGAGAATCGACAATGCTGATCGGCAAAGCCGGTGCGGCGAAGAGTGCTATCGCCACTGCAGATTCAACTTCCGTTACCGTCCGTGGAAAAGACCTCGCCACGGAACTAATGGGAGTGATGACGTTTACGGAGTTGTTCATCTTCCATCTGACCGGGAAAGAGGGAACCAAGGACCAAGTGTTCTTCCTTGATGCTTTGCTCGTAGCGATCACTGAGCACGGATTAACGCCTTCGGTGCAGGCGAGTCGGATGACCCTTGCAGCTGAACCTGACGCCATGCAGGCAGCGGTCGCTGCCGGCATCCTTGGATGCGGATCGGTAATACTCGGCGCCTCTGAAACTGCCGGACGACTGCTAGCGGAAGGTGTGAGACGTGTGAACGAAGGCGAAGGCGATACAGATGCTATCGCCCGAGCAATCGCGGAGGATACGAGAGCCGCGAAAGCACGGCTGCCGGGATTCGGCCATCCCCATCTAAAGCCTGTCGATCCGCGCTCAGTGCGTTTATTCGCACTCGCCGATGAGCGCGGCGTATCTGGACCGCATGTTGCCATGGTGCGTGCCTTGAACAAGGCCGCCGACGAGGTCTGGGGCCGGCAGATGGTCCTCAACGTCTCTGGTGCCATCCCAGCGATCATGCTTGATCTTGATTTCCCGGTGGCATCATTGAAGGGCGTACCAATTCTTGCCCGCACCGCCGGTCTCCTCGGCCACCTCGTGGAAGAACGGGAACGACCGATCGGTTTTCTCATCGCCCATCATGCTGAGGAAGCGGTTATCTACGACGGGTTATAGACGGCGTAAACCTTAGGGCAGCGGTGCAGTTCCCATCGGCGGCGTTTCGCGTTCATAGGCTCGTGCGGTGCGCAGAAGCGTTGCCTCATCGAATGGTCGAGCAACAAGTTGGAAGCCGAGCGGAAGGCCTCGCGCATCCAAACCTGCAGGCACGGCGACAGCCGGTAATCCTAAATAGTTGAATGGTCGGGTACAGCGCGTAATCCTATTCACGAAAGCCATAAAGTCCGGGTCGTCGCCACGGTCCGTATCGGTGATTCTTGGAACGCACATTGGAATTGTTGGAACGTGCAACACATCTGCATTTTCGAATACCGCTACAGAAAATTCATCAAACACGCATGCGCGCAGATTTAGCGCCTCAATGTAACGCGTGGCGGGAATTTTCAGTCCGGTCATGAGCCGCGCCCGGGCCTGTGGCCCGTAGTCGTCTGGACACTCACGAAGCCACTTGCTATGGATTGCAGCCCCTTCGGCGGCAAGTATGAGTGCGCCCATCCGCCCTGCCAATTCGAAGCTCGGCGGCAACGTAACTGGGACGATCTGCGCCCCGCACGAGCGAAACACATCAAGACTCTCCTCCAATTGGCTGCGAACCTCTTCATCAACGAATTCTTGGAAATATGTTTCAGCGACGGCAATGCGAAGCCCCTTAACACCACTGTTCAACGTTGCCAGATAGTTGGGCACCGGACGGCGACTGCTTGTCGCATCCAGTTCGTCATGTCCGGCGATAACAGAAAGCATCAACGCCGCGTCCGGCACAGTGCGGGTCAGAACACCGACCTGATCAAGGCTGAATGACAATGGCATTGCACCGTAGCGGCTGACCCGTCCGTAAGTTGGCTGCAAACCCACAACACCGCAGCAAGTCGCTGGAATACGGATCGACCCGCCGGTATCGGAACCCAGGGAGCCAAAGGTTTGTCGTGAGGCTACGGCAACCGCTGCACCGCTCGATGACCCTCCAGGAATATACTCCATGTTCCAAGGGTTACGCGGCGTCCCGGTAATCGAGTTGTGGCCGCCAACACCGCCGACAGCAAACTCGACCATATTTAATCTCGCAATATCCAGGGCCCCTGCTGCATCAAGGCGTGCGAGCGCGGTCGACGTACGGTCCGCCACATAGTTTGCGCGGATACGTGAGCCACAGCCACTGACATGCCCTTCGCGGTAAAACATATCCTTGTGCGCGAGTGGGACCCCGTGAAGCGGCCCGCGAATAGTTCCGTTTGCGATTTCGGCGTCGGCCGCGGCGGCATCCCGAAGCGCCATGTCGGGGTCAAACCGAGTGATGCAGACAAGCGCCCGCCCATAATCTGTGAATCGATCAAGACAGGCACCGGTAATCTCTACCGACGATAGTTCTCTCGTTGATATCGCCTGGGTAACTTCAGTGAGACTCAAATCGTGGATCATTGGAATGGACAATGGAACTCGCAGAGCCTATCAGATATTCCTTGAAGCTACCTCCCATACACGGAAGCATCGGGATCATGAAGATTGTTAGTGTCCCAATACCAAGCGGTCACTACTATAAAATTAGATTACGTAGTTTCAATTAGTCGAGAGCGCAATCGACCGTGAACCTTCATTGATGCGCCGCAGAACGGAAAAATATCAGTGAAGACGCCCCTTTTTTTTCTTCTGTCTATCCCACCGAGCAATCTACGCGGCTTAGGACTTGGCGCCATTGCCACTTTCCTATTCGCCGTTGAAACTGCCGTAGTGCGGCATTTGTCGCAGGACTTGCATCCCTTTGAGATAGCGTTCCTTGCCGCCGTCAGCCTATCGATTGCAATGCTGCCGTGGATTTTACATCGCAACTTTGCAGCGCTGCGCACCGGAAAACTGCATCTGCACATACTTCGTACGGTATTCAGTTCAATCGCCGTGCTGGCCCTGTTCTACGCGTTGCGTGAGACACCGCTCGCCAAGGTCACTGCACTCAGTTTTACCATGCCGATCTTCACGGCACTTCTCGCCATTTATTTCTTAGGTGAAGTCGTTGGGATCCGGCGATGGGCGGCCATACTGTTCGGCTTTGCCGGCGCAATGGTTGTCCTGCGACCGGGTTTCGTGGCGATTGATTCCGGGTCGCTAATCGTCATTCTGTCGGCTTTCCTCTTCGCCTTGACGATCCTGGTAATCAAGACTCTGACCCGTACAGATTCAATCGTCACAATTTCCGTTTACGGTGCGCTGATGCGCGTACCGTTAAGCTTTGTGCCTGCATATTTCGTATGGCAGATGCCGCGAATTGAGCATCTCGGATGGTTTGCCGCACTTGGCCTGTTGGAACTCGCCGCTGCTTTCAGCTTTACGCAAGCGCTCAAGGATGCGGATACGGCTGTTATCACACCAATGTTTTACTTACAGCTCATTTGGGCAGCAGCGCTCGGTTACGTATTTTTCGCCGAAATACCAGGTACTTTCACGTGGATTGGGGCCGCGATGATCGTCGGGGCAACCACCTATATCGCTGTGCGAGAGCGTTATTCTTGAACACATCCGGATAAGACCAAATTAAGTAAGTTCAATCGAGCTGGCGACCCACCAACAAACTTGACGGTAAACGATAACCATCGGCCGGCACGACCCAGATGATGTTGTCCGGCCCGTTCGAATAAAGATCGTAACAATCCCAACCAAATACACCTCAATTTGAACAGTACTGACCCTTAACAGAATCTGCCCGCCATTGGCCAATAGTGCGCTCCTCACCTTGCGCCGCATAGATTGTCGTCCCGTCTGCGGCAAAAAATGAACGGTAAGGCGTCCCGCGCCAATCTCCTTCAATAGTATTTCCCGTCAACGCCTGTCGAATTTCAATCGCCGAAAGCTTTAACTCAACTGCGTCCAGAGTTGCCATCGTCAGCAGCAAAAAACTAATAAAAGTCAGCGTACATTTTCTCAGCGCAATCTACTTCCGGCATCAAGCACACCCGATTTTTCCATCTTTGATAACGATAGATCAGGAGTCAGAGACGCGTTGATCAGCGTCGGACGACCCTCCACTGCGTATCATCTTACTAAATGTGAAAAATATAGAGCACTGGCAGGCATTGGCAAACGCCATCGACGAGTGTCGCAAGCATCACGCAAGTTTCGCTAAACCGCGTACTCGCGTCCAAGAAATTTTATTAAATTTTTGGAAAAAGTGGTCAAGCCGCCACCGGATTCGGTGGCGGCCTGAACCGAAACTATTCGACGATGGCTAGATTCTCTGCCGCCGACTTGCCGTTCTGCCCGGGTACAAGGTCAAAGGAGACCTTCTGTCCCTCACGCAGCGTGCTCTCGCCCGCGCGCTCGACAGCCGAAATATGTACGAAGGCGTCCTTCGAACCGTCTTCCGGTTGGATAAAACCAAACCCCTTAACGGGATCAAACCACTTCACTGTACCAGTAGCCATAGCCACTCCTTTAGAAATAGATCAGGCACCGTGCACTTCGCACGCCCGATCAGAAAACGCCCACAATGTCTGGAGGTAACTCGGCTAGCCGATGAAACGACTTCGTAGTAGACAACGACAAGTGTGTAACGTGCCGCCTAGATATATATGCTCCGCCACGCAAGTCAAGGCGATTGAACCGCACAATTGCGCCAATGCAACGCGCATAAGTGCATCGGCTTCAGCCAAACACCACTCTGCCGAGCGCAAATTTCGCGCCCTCAATCGGCTTCAGCCAAACACCACTCTGCCGAGCGCAAATTTCGCACCCTCAATCGGCTTCAGCCAGCTGGCACTTCACGATGTTGCTGAGCACGCGGCACTAAAAATAGCCCGAGGTAGCGCAAAGACTCGTCCGAACTTGCGAGGCAGGCCGCTTTAACTGCGAGGACGGTTTTTCCTGCCGCTGTGTCACCCCAATACCAGTTCGCCAATTCCTTACTCGACGCCAACCCGGGCTGCGCCGTCGCGGCCTCTATACAGTAGGCCCTGAGATCGTCGCAGGCGAGTTTTAGAACTTCCGTCCGCTCCATATCTTCGCGTGGGCTTTCAGCCGGATTGTCACCCAAAAACGACGCCACAAACGGCGCGATAGCGTCGACGTCGAGGCCGCTTATTCCAACCGACGTGCGCTTACGATTTCTGAACCCTAGATCGTACCAAGGCGCAAGCTGTACCACCTCGGCTTCAAGAGCTGAGGCCAGGTCCGTCTCCACGTCAGCAACGTCTTCGGGCGGCGCTAAATTAATAGGACACGCCCAACCCGTGATATCCTCTGCCTCCGGCGCATCGTCGGGAAAATCAACGATGAGTGGACCGCTGTCAGCCTCAAGTAATTCAAGGCACGACATCAGGACACGCCGCTGAAACTCCGGTTTGTCAGGGGCGCCAAGGGGACGACCGAGTTCAAAAGGAACCCATAGTGCACGAGGCGGGCCCACCTTCTCGGTTTGGGGACGAACGAGGCTGATCAGCGTCGTCGGCAGTCCCTCTTCTTCAAAATATACTGCGAGCCCGCTCACGGCGAGCGTACAAAAGGGTCAGACCGGGACAAGGAGAACGGCATTGACCTGATCTTCCTTTAGGAGGCCAGCGAGTTCACGCGCTTTCGGCTCTAGTAGGTCAGGTCTAGTCGCCCCCATGAAAGAATAATGAAAGTCAGCAACTGAATCGATGACCCTTTCCGCGGCCAACTCCGCCAGCCGATCTATAGGAAAGATGACATTCAGGTCTTGCTGATAGCCCGTGCGATCAAAATTGCTGGAAACGTGGCTCATGAGCAAATCGGACGCGGCCGTGTCGCCAGGAATTACTCTGTATTCCTTTGCGCCGAAAGGAAACGGCCGGTCGCCGCGGCACAACAACCCGGCCGACGAGACGATCGCCACCCGGCGCTCTTTCAGCGGTGGGCCGGAAACCCAAGGATTACTGTCAAAATCCGGGCACTCCACGTTGCTCAACGCGGTCTGCACATTCTCTGGAAGATCGCTCATGCGGACCATGTGGAAACCTCTAGCAAGGAGATGACGACCATTTATACAAACATCAGTCTATCGGTGAGAGAATCTCTCGGTCAACCGCGGATCAGCGCCGCATGCCAAAATTTGACGATGGCGGAAGACGGCGGCGGAAGAGAGCGGGAGTCGAACCCACCAGGCACGCTGGGCGCCCCTCACCGGGTTTGAAGTCCGGGCGCCCCACCGGGGACGATTCTCCTCCCTTAGTCGCGCGGAAAGGAAGTGATTAGTCAGAAATTTACACGCGCTTTATCATGCGTTCAACCAACAGCAACGCGCAATACTGTTACAAAATAGGCGCCATACTGAAACATACGCAATCACGTATCATTTCAAAGGGTTGTGATAGGTGAGCGGCGCATCGGTTGGTCTCAGGACCTGGCGAACATTGCCGACGCGACGCGTCAATCCGATGCGGTCGAAGTATTCCAATACCTGAATGGCAAGATTACGGCCTATTCCAGCCCGGTCGCTAAACATCCGAACCGTGAATGTGGCGTCCAAAGAGGTATCAACTAGCCCCCCTGCAATCGACGCGAACGCCTCCAACCGCTCGCCCAATAAATAGCGATCACCAGAGATATCGACGATGAGGCCTTGCCTCACCGCGATTCGGAGAGATTGCCTAATATCCTGTGCGTCGACAGCTAGATTGGCGACAAGTTCGCGGACACTCTGCGCATTGGGGTCGACAGTCCGAAATGCGGACAGGATTTGTTGCGAAAGAGCTCCCTCTTGCTCTGAACTCTGCGGCTGAAACGACGACATATGGAAGCGATTGCCACTGCGCATGATACGGCCATCTGAGGCAAGCTCTTCAAGGACCGCCGCTAAAACATCAGCCGACAATCGTCTGTGCAGACCCTCACGAATCTCCGTTTGAGTTGGTCCTGAAGTCTTCGGCGATGTCGCGTGATATGCCTCGAGAGCCCCGATAGTGGCCATGCAGAGAGCTTTCCAATGTATCGTTGAGAATGCCAGACGAGCACCATCGCGCTCGATCAGTTTCGCCGAAGCATTCTGAAGCACGGCTTTTGAATCGACCGCCGTGAGATTTCGCGCCCGGCAAAATCCATCAAAGTGAAATCCTGCGTAGGACTGATCAAGCAAGCTGGAGAGCGATTTCTCCAGATCGGCAATCTCCATCGCTGCCAGCATGGCGAGTCGTTCGGGCCTCGCGCGACCGCGTGCCGGCGCGAGGGGGTCGACCACACTCCCACCGGCGATCGTGCGCTGCGCTGATTGATCGCGCAAGATGACGCGATCCCCCCAACATGCGACGACCGGTCGATCAAGCGTGACCCGCACCAACCCGCTTTGGTCGGCAGCAATTGCTTCCGGTTGGATGCTCGCAACCCGTCCAGAGATGGCCGCAGCGCCCAAATGAACGAGGACGGGTAGGCCTCGTTTGGATGCAGGCTTCTCGTCGGATAGCACTCGAAGCCGTACATCGAGCCGTGTTCCACCGAGAGCCGATTGCTCAGCGAGCAACCAATCGCCTCGGCTAATTTCGGCTTTCTTCAACCCTGTTCCGGAGATATTTAAGGCGCAGCGCTGACCCTGGAACGCTTCACTCGCCTCTTTGTTTTGCGCGTGGATCCCGCGAACGCGAACTGCGGTCCCGCGCGCGGAAAGATACAATCGGTCGCCAATACTGACGCGACCCGAATGGACTGTGCCCGTCACAACCAATCCCGCCCCCTTGATCGTAAATGCACGGTCGATCGCCAGCCTGAAATGACCGCCGACTACTCCTTTCGCCGTCTTGCGCGCCACCGCTTTCAGATGAGTTCCGAACGCTGCAACACCCTCGCCGGTCTGTGCCGAAACAGGGAATATTTCAGCGCGTCGCAAACTCGTTCGACCAACTATCGCCTCAACCATTCGCGTGACTTCGGCAAGCCGTGCCGGACCAACCCGGTCAATTTTCGTTATGGCGATCAGACCAGCTTTAACTTCCAGCAAATCGAGAATCGCTAAATGCTCAGCCGTTTGAGGCATCGGCCCGTCATCCGCTGCGACAACCAGCAGAGCGCAATCAACACCGATGACCCCAGCCAACATGTTGCGCAAGAAGCGCTCATGCCCCGGCACATCGACAAAGCCCAACATTTGCCCGTCGTCGAGCGGGAGGCAGGCAAATCCAAGATCGATGGACAGACCACGTTTCTTCTCTTCCGGCAGCCGATCCGTATCGATCCCGGTCAGCGCCTTCACCAGAGCCGTTTTGCCGTGATCGATATGCCCAACTGTAGCGACCATCATTTCGCTGGCTTATTCCGGAGTGACACGTGATAGAACTGCGAAAGAATTTCATTTTCATCGTCAAGACAACGCAAATCGAGCAACAAAGCGCCCTTCGAGATACGGCCAATCACCGGAACCGGCAAGCCGCGAAAGACCGCGGACAATTCAGCCCCACCACCACCGCGCGCGCGCGGCTTAATTGACAGAGCGATACTGGGCAACCGTTCCACGGGCAAGGACCCGCTCCCGACCTGGCTCATGCAGTCGACAATCGTCACTTCGGCGACACCTTCGAGTTGCTTCGAGAGCACCGGCACCAAGCGGCGCGCCAACGCCGTGAGTTCTTTCGGGTTCCGGGTTAAATGCCTGAGAACAGGGAGGCGCTCGGCGAGACGGTCCGGATCGGCGTAAAGCCGTAGAACCGCACCCAGCGCGGCAATGGTCAGTTTGTCGACCCGCAGTGCGCGCTTCATCGGGTTACGGTTGATCTTCGCGATAAGCTCCGCGCAACCGGCGATGATGCCCGCTTGCGGCCCACCCAGCAGTTTGTCGCCGCTGAAGGTGACCAGATGAGCGCCGCTTGCCAAGGTATCGCGCACGGTCGGCTCATGGGGCAATCCCATGGGTTGGAGATCGACCAGCGACCCGCTGCCAAGGTCAATGACCAGCGGCAGCCCCTTCTCGTGGGCGAGCACAGCCAAATCGTTTGCGGCAACCGAAGCGCTAAAGCCTTCCACCACATAATTGCTGGTATGCACCTTCATGATCATCGCCGTTCGCGCACTAACCGCGTCAGCGTAATCGTTCAGATGAGTCCGGTTCGTGGTTCCAACCTCAACGAGTTTGCAGCCCGCCCGGGCCATGATATCGGGTATCCGGAACGATCCCCCGATCTCGATCAACTCGCCACGGGAAACCGCCACTTCCTTCCGCAGCGCCAGACTGTTGAGCACAAGCAGAACAGCCGCCGCGTTGTTGTTGACAACTGTTGCCGCCTCGGCACCGGTCAGATCGCAGATCAACTGTTGCAGATGGTCGTCCCGCGAGCCACGGCGGCCCGATGTCAGGTCATACTCCAGGTCCAACGCACCGCGCGCGGCCTCAGCCATCGCCTCGATTGCCACTTCCGGCAACGGGGACCGACCAAGGTTCGTGTGAATGACAATGCCGGTCAGGTTAAAGACACGGCGTGGTGACGTCTGTGCAGCGGCGTGAAGAAATCTCTCAACCGCATCGAGGAGGTTGTCGTCCGATGCTGTTTTTGTGTCGATTTCTGCTAGAGCGGCGGCGCGTGCGTACGCCAACGCGCCGCGCACGGCCTTTTTCACCGCTGTGCGGCCAAATGCGGTGATCAACTCCTCCGTGCGCGTCAGACCGAGGACGCGATCGACTGAGGGGAGCTTCACCGTTACAGATTTTTTCTTGCTCGGCACGGACCTGGACAGTTGACGCGTCTAGGTGTGGGCGGTGGGAGCGCACATAAGCTTTGGCACAGGACACTTGCCCGTCTCGGCGCTACTCGCGCCAAGCCCTTCGGTTAGAGACGACATGTTACTCTGAGGGCGGCGAATCATCACCCTGTGCGACCTCAACTATGACGTTTTCCGGCGTCTTTGATTTTTCCCGTTTGGCTTCAAGTCGGGCGGCTTTCTTCTCGGCTTTTGCGCGCTCGCGCTGCGAACGTTCGAACTTGTAATTCGGCTTTCCGGCCATGCTCATCCTCTCAAAAATTCGGTGACAGCAACATGAATTCGCTTAACCTAACATATCCCGCGGCCAACGCTCGGATTATGTCGGATTACCTATGTCCACGCTTTCCCTACGGCGAATCGCCACATCCAAGAATTGCGCGGCACTTGATTTCAATCAATGCGCCTTCGTCCCATTAGGCAACAGATTGATGCAAACACGGACAGGCACTGTGCTTGGCTCCATGTCTGGAGAGTTCAAAGCGAATGGGTTGTCGCCAAAAAGCCTGCGCATACTACCAAGCCATGGCGCTAATTGTCCTTGGCATGCTGTTATCGATGCCGACGGCAGTGATGGCAAAAGAGGATATTGTAAATCTCTTCCTGGATGGGGCGTTCATTCTCGATTTGCGCTATCGGTTCGAGCATGTAGACTAGGACGGACTCAGAGAAGATGCCTCCGCGCATACGCTCCGTACGCGGCTTGGCTTCGAAAGCGGTACGGTCCGCGGTCTCGGATTTGGTTTCGACGTCGAGTGAACCGAGGACCTTGGCAACGACCGGTTCAACAGCACAACGAACGGCAAGACACAGTTTCCAACCGTGGCGGATCCGCGCGACTTTGCCCTGAACCGATTGTATTTCGTCGCCGACGGAACAGTTCCAGACAGCGTTTTCAAACTTGGCCGACAGTAGGTCATCTGGGACAACGCCCGCTTCATCGGCAATGTCGGCTTCCGCCAGAACGAACAAACCTTAGACGCGCTACGTGCAGGCACAACAGCGCTCCAAAATACCGAGGTCGATTACGTCTATCTCCAGGAAGCTCACCGCGTCTTCGGCTCGAGGTCCACTGTCGGTCAGTTGAAAATGAACAGCCACGCGGCGCGGGCACACTTTACGGGGATCTAGGGTGTCACACTTAATTCCTTCGCCGTGCTGTTAGATTTCGATCGCACTGAGCAGGCAGCTAATTCCAGCGCCTCAATTGGCTTGTCGCTATCCGGCACGCAGAAAACCGCGCCGGATTGGCCGCTGAAATACACCGCGACCGCCGCTCAACAGAGCGATCACGGCGACAACCCCTTATTGGTCCCGCCCCTTACCTCCGGCTCGTCGATGGTCGTTGCGAGGTCGCGCACGGTCACATCCGTCCTGGAATGACTGGCGGCCTCGCCAGCCAGATGCATCCGCACCATCGTCTTTGGCTTTATAGTAACCATTTTTTTCCCCCATTCCCGATTTTGGATTTCATCTGTTTCGCGTTTATCTGTTTCGGGGTCTATCTGTTTCGGGGCATAGGCCGCCGCCGCGCAATCAACGCGCCGCGTATGGTCTCGCGATAGAAGACATAGAGCCCAGCACCACCGATCAGAGCAATGCCGATCCAGGTCACCCCGTCAGGCCATTCACCCCACATGACGACACCCCAGAACAAGGCAAGCGGCATCGCCAGATACTCGAACGGCGCGATCAGACCCGCCTCGGAAGTGCGATAGGCCTGGCTGATGAGGTAGCTCGCCACCGCATTGAGGACGCCGATCCCGAAAATAATCAGCGCGTCACCAGCGCTCGGCCAGACCCAGGCGCGTAGCAGGAACTCCAATTGGGGACTGCCCCCACTGGCATAGCGCCCGTCGCCCGCAGCCAGGCCAAAGCCGGTACTGACAAAGATGAAGGTCAACTGAATATAAAAGGCCATGGTCGAGGCCTTCTCCCCGAGCCCGAGTTTTCGGGTGATGATCTGCACCGTCGCATAGGCGAAAGCCGCCGCCACGGGCAGCAGGGCCGCCGCGCGGAATATCTCGTCGCCAGGCCGCAGCATGACGATGACGCCGGACAGCCCGATCAGCACGGCAACCCAGCGCCGCAACCCCACCTTTTCGCCGAGAAGCAGCACCGACAAAGCGGTGATGAACAAAGGCGCCACAAAGAAGAGCGCCGTCGCCTCGCCAATCGGCAGCGAGGCCAGCCCCGTAAAGAAAGTCATGTTGGCAACGACAATCGCCAGCCCGCGCGCCAGATGGAGCGGCAGGCGGCTGGTCACCAAGTTGCGGTAGCCACCCTCGAGCGGCACCAAAATTCCGAGCGTAATTGTCATGGCAACGAAGGCTCGGATCAGCACGATCTGATGCAGCGCATAATCGCCGCTCAGCCACTTGATCCCCATGTCCTGGGTGGTAAAGGCAAACACCGCCGCAATAACACAGACAATGCCGAGCAGATTGGAGGCCGACTTGGCTTCACCAAGCGGCGTGGCGCTCTCTTTTCCCTGGGGAGTTTGACTGGACAAGCGGCATTCCTCGGACAATTAAGTCGAACCCGCTCGACTGTGAACTGAAGCGCCGAATTCTCCTAGCCCGGACCGCAAATGTCCAACGGGAATGCATTGGAGCAATACCACATTCGCCATTCCGTCACCCGATTGACGAATTATCCTGTTACATTCGCGAGTCGATCTAGCGCTCGCTGCAGGGAACATTAGAATAACGTCCGATGCAGGCCGCCGGAAACACCGCCGACGTTAAGCGCCAAGTCCTCCGCGAGGTCTTCGGATTCGAAGATTTTCGACCGGGACAGGAGCGCGCCGTTGATGCGCTGCTGGCGGGGCGCAATGTGCTGACCGTGATGCCGACTGGATCGGGCAAGTCACTTTGCTTTCAGGTGCCGGCGCTGGTCGGCGGCGGGCTGACCATTGTCGTCTCACCGCTGGTGGCCTTGATGCAGGATCAGGTGGCGGCCCTGCGCCTTGCCGGGGTCGCGGCGGACACCATCAACTCATCACGGGATCGCTCGGAGAATGTCGCGGCCTGGCTGCGCGCGGCGGCGGGCGAGATGCGGCTGCTCTATCTCTCGCCGGAGCGCATGATGACGGGGCAGATGCTGGCGGCATTGGGTCAGCTCGACATCCGGCTGATCGCCATCGACGAGGCCCACTGCATCTCGCAATGGGGCCCGGCCTTCCGCCCAGAATACCAGGATTTGACCCGTTTGCGGGAAATTTTCCCCGGCGTGCCTATCGCCGCCCTCACGGCCACCGCCGACGAAGTCACCCGCGAGGATATCGCTGTGCAGTTGTTTGGCGGTGACGCAGAGACCATCGTGCTCGGCTTTGACCGGCCAAACATTAAACTGACGGTGGAGATGAAGCGCAGCTGGAAGGACCAACTGCTGGCTTTCGTCGAGCGCCATCAGGGTGAGTGCGGCATCGTCTATTGCCTGTCACGCAAGAAGACGGAAGAGACCGCCACCCTGCTCCGCAAGCGAGGCACTAACGCCCTGCCCTACCACGCGGGGCTGGACAAAGAACTGCGCGATACAAACCAGAATATCTTCATGACCGAGCCCGGCATCGTCATTGTGGCGACAATTGCCTTCGGCATGGGCATCGACAAATCCGACGTCCGGTTCGTCTTCCACGCCGACCTGCCGGGCAGTATTGAGGCCTACTACCAGGAGATCGGACGCGCTGGACGCGACGACGGGCCGGCCGAGGCGCATATGCTCTATGGCCTGGGTGACATCCGCATGCGGCGCGTGTTCATCGAGCAGGAGGAGGCGGGTGAAGAGCGCAAGCGGCGCGAACATCGGCGGCTCGACGCCCTGCTCGGCTATTGCGAATCCCCGGCCTGCCGCCGCGGCATTCTGCTGGAATATTTTGGCGAGCAGACCACACCGTGCGGAAATTGTGACATCTGCCTCGGCGTTATCGAGATGACCGACGGCACTCTGGAGGGGCAAAAAGCCCTCACGGCGGTGACGGAGACAGGAAACCGATTTGGGGCAGTCCATATTATTGATGTGCTGCATGGGGCGCAAACCGAGAAGGTTACTAAGGCCGGTCACGACCGTCTGTCCTCCTACGGCGCGGGCGCCGAGTTCAAGAAGGAGCAATGGCGCTCGCTTATCCGCCAACTCGTCGCAGCAGGGTTCCTGCGCCTCGACGTGCAGGGTTATGGGGGACTGGCCTGTACCGAGAAGGGCCAGTCATTGCTTAAGGGCGAGACGGACTTCCACTATCGCCCGGATACCATGCAAAGTTCGACGCCAGCCGCCAGCAAAACGCGCAAAGTGGCCGTTGCTATGGACCTGTCCGAGGACCAGACCGATCTGCTCGACCGGCTCAAGGCCTTGCGCCTTCGTATCGCAAAACAACGCCGTGTGCCGGCGTATGTGATTTTTACGGATAGATCGCTGGCCGACATGGCGCGATTGCGGCCTCAGAGTGAGGGGGAATTCGCCGAAGTCCACGGCGTCGGTGCCGCCAAGTTAAAGAAATTTGCCGCACCGTTCTTGGAAGAGATCGCGGCTGGATAAGAGGCCGGAAGTGTAATCCCGGTCAGGCAGCGCGGTTTGCCTTACGGCGCTGGTGCTCTTTCAGATACCGTTTGCGAACGCGAATCGACTTTGGCGTCACTTCGACCAACTCGTCGTCGTTGATGAATTCAAGAGCGTACTCGAGGGTCGTTTGGATCGGCGGTGTCAGCATGATATTTTCATCGGTTCCGGAGGCACGAATGTTGGTTAGCTGTTTGCCCTTGGTCGGATTCACGGTCAAATCGCTGGACCGCACATGCTGGCCAATAATCATGCCTTCATAGACCTCCGTACTGGGAGAGATGAACAAGGTCCCGCGTTCCTGCAGGTTGAATAGCGAATAGCCGAGCGCCTTGCCGTCCGCCATCGAGACAAGCACACCCGTACTGCGGCGCCCAAGCACGATATCCAGTTTGGGGCCGTAATGATCGAAGGCATGATACATCAGCCCTGTGCCCGACGTGCCGGTCAGAAACTCCGACCGGAAGCCGATCAATCCCCGCGTTGGAATCAAGTACTCAAGCTGTGTGCGGCCTTTGCCATCAGAACGCATGTCCTGGAGCTTGCCACGGCGGGAACCCAATTTCTCCATAACGGCGCCCTGGTATTCGTCTTCGAAATCAAGGGTCAGGGTCTGCCACGGCTCCAGGGTCTTGCCGTCGATATTCTTCAGAATTACCTCGGGTCGGGAAATCGCCAGTTCGTAGCCCTCGCGGCGCATGTTCTCAATGAGAATGCCAAGATGCAGCTCACCGCGACCGGAAACTTTGAACTTGTCCGGGTCCTCGGTCTGCTCGACCCGTAGTGCCACGTTGTGGATGAGTTCCTGCTGCAGGCGCGCGCCGAGATTGCGGCTGGTTACGAATTTTCCCTCGCGGCCAGCGAAAGGTGAATCGTTGACCTGAAACGTCATGGTCATTGTGGGTTCGTCGACGACCAGTGCTGGCAGCGCTTCAACTTTGTCCGGCGCGCAGATGGTGTCGGAGATATGCAACTCTGTAAGGCCAGTGAACGCGATGATCTGTCCGGCGACCGCCTCGTCCCATTCGACCCGCTCAAGACCATGAAAGCCGAAGAGCTGCAGGATGCGTTCGTTGCGAGTTTCGCCTACAGCATCAATCACGGTGACGGCGGAATTGCGGGCGATGCGTCCGCGTTGCACGCGGCCTATGCCGATGACGCCAACATAGCTCGAGTAATTGAGTGCGCTGACCTGCAACTGGAACGGCCCGTCGCGGTCGACCGCTGGCGGTGGCACAAAATCGACAATGGTCTGAAAAAGCGGCGTCATGTCGGACCCGCGATCCGCTGATGTAAGCGATGCCCAGCCCTCAAGTGCCGACGCGTAAACAACCGGAAAATCCAGCTGCTCATCGGTCGCATCCAGCCGGTCAAACAGATCGAAGGTTTGATCCAAGGCCCATTCCGGCCTCGCTCCGTTACGGTCCACTTTATTGATGACGACGATAGGGCACAGCCCAAGTGCCAGTGCCTTGGCTGTCACGAAGCGTGTTTGAGGCATCGGACCCTCAACCGCATCAACTAGGAGCAGAACTGAATCGACCATCGAGAGGATACGTTCGACTTCTCCGCCGAAGTCGGCGTGACCCGGCGTGTCAACGATATTGATGTAAAAGTCACCCCATCGGACCGCCGTGTTTTTCGCCAAGATGGTAATCCCGCGCTCACGCTCCAGATCATTCGAATCCATGACGCGGACTGAAGCCTCATCGCCGCGGCCGAGCGTGCCGGACTGGTTAAGGAGTTTGTCCACCAACGTCGTCTTGCCATGATCAACATGGGCGATAATGGCGATATTACGAAGGCCGAGAGGAGAGTCGGTCATGGTCTTCCACGTGAGGTATGAGGGGCAATGACCACTTTACATTCGGTCACTAAAATAAGGGCCACGTCGCGCGTGCGCGGCTGGCCCTGCCCTTATATAGGGCTATAGACCAGTTTTCGCTAGTGTAATGCTACTAAATCCCGTGCAGGACCAAGTTTTTTCGTCTACAGATTTGGGCATAGAGTCGTGAAACTAAGAGAATTGACTCAGATGAGCGATTTGCAACGCGCTCGCAGTGGGTCGGAGGTGCTGATTTGGAAATCGTGACCAACGTCGTCTTGCCGCTGTCTCTGGCATTCATCATGTTCACGCTCGGGCTAGGCCTGACGGCAACTGACTTCGCCCGTGTTGCACGCCAACCGAAGGATTTTCTCGTTGGCGCGGCCTCCCAAATTTTTTTGTTGCCCATCATCGCCTTCATCCTCGTGACTGTCTGGCCCGTCTCCCCTGAAATCGCCCTCGGTGTGATGATCATCGCGGCGGCACCAGGCGGGGTCACTTCAAACCTTTTGACGACATTCAGTCGCGGCGATGTTGCCTTGTCAATTTCGCTGACCGCCGTGGTCAGCCTTCTCAGCGCGCTGACCATTCCGCTCATCGTCGTATTTTCCTACGGACATTTTTTTGGCGACGACATCCAAGTTGAAGTGTCGATCGCCAAGACGGCATTGAGCGTCTTCCTGATTGTCACGGTTCCCGTTCTGATCGGTCTCACGACACGCCGGTATGCAGAGGGATTGTCGTTGCGAGTCGAACCGGCGGCGAAAACCGTCTCGGCCGTTCTATTCGCCCTCGTGCTGCTTGGCGCCATAATTCAAGAACGTCACAACATCGTTGAGTTTTATGCCGAAGCCGGTGCTATCACCTTGGTTCTGAATGTGATGATGCTAGCGCTCGCCTGGCTACTCGGCGCGATGTTCGGCTCCGGCATACCCCAACGGATCGCCATATCGCTCGAGTGCGGTCTGCAGAATGGAACATTGGCAATCGCTGTGGCGACACTCTTGTTCGGTGGGGGCCCGACGGTCATTCCCGCCGCGACGTATAGCCTGACGATGTTCGCGACAGCGCTGATCTTTATCTATTTCCTACGGCGCAACGTCGCGTCCTCTCCGTAAGAGCGACTCTCACTGGCAAGCACTCAAGTTGCAACGAGTGCGATAACATCCAAAAAATGACAATGGTAGATACCAAGAATGCTTGCCAACCACACGTCTTGGCTTACTTACCGATGTGATAGTGTTTTTCAATCTCATTGAATTCTCATCAGTTTGAAGGAAGAAAATGACAGCCGTTGGAATCGAGAAACCGTCGCGTGCGCGTCAACACCCACTCGACAGCCTGTATCAGCCGTTTACGCTGAAGTCCCTCGAACTCCCAAATCGCGTTGCTATGGCCCCAATGACACGTGGATTTTGCCAGGAGGAATTCCCGGATCCGACGTCGCAAATTATTACCGACGGCGAGCGGAGGATGGAGTCCGCCTGATCATTACCGAAGGTGCCCTCATTTCGCATCCCACTGCCAGCCCGAATACGACCTATCCACGTCTCGCATCGGGTGCATTGCAGGCAGCGTGGCAACACGTCGTCGATGAGGTTCATAGCGCAGGCGGGTATATATTTCCCCAGTTCTGGCATGTTGGTCTCAATACGCGAAGGAAAGGCCCGAACATCGACCCGACAATTGAGCTTTTGGGGCCATCTGGCGTCCATCTCGACGGCACCAAAACCGACAATCCTATGACGATGGACGATATCAATGCAGTAATAAACGCCTATGGAACCAGTGCAAAAATCGCCCGTGAGATCGGGTTCGACGGAATTGAAATCCATGCAGCGCACGGTTACCTGATCGATCAATTTTTTGGGAACACACCAATTGGCGCAACGATAGATTTGGTGGCGATTTAGCCGGACGCACCCATTTTGCTGCTGAAGTCATCCGCGAGTGTCGACGACAAGTCGGACCGGACTACCCGATCTGCCTACGTTTTTCACACTGGAAATTGCGGAATTACGATGCGAGTCTTGTTGAAAATCCAGATGAACTAGGACGATTTTTGGCTCCATTAGTCGAAGCTGGCGCCGATATGTTCCATTGCTCAACGAGGCGTTTTTGGGAGCCGGAGTTTGAGGAGAGCGACCTCAATCTTGCGGGTTGGGTCAAAAAATTGTCGGGATTACCAACGATGACAGTGGGTTCGGTCAATAGCAACACAGCGTTCACTGACGCGGACGAACCGACAATAGTCGATAATCTTGACACGCTTATGGCAATGCTCGACAGAGGTGACTTCGATCTTGTTGTCGTCGGGCGCGCGCTCATCGCTAACCCCGCATGGCCGCAATTCATCAAAAGCGGGGCCATCGAAGACCTAGTACCATTCGACAAGGCCGGGGCTGCCGACAACCTAAATTGATTTTCCTTTAGCCTCTGACATTTATCCTCTGGTCACGAGAGTTTTACCATTGCTACGGTGGCCACTAACTTGAGAGCCTATATCCTGCGCGTCGCCATTCCGCCCTACCCACCACTAATTTCTCCGGCGGGGCTAATCTACCGACGAATCGAGAAAAAGAAGCGATGAATTCCAGTCAAGATGCCGTTGTCAAAGACCTCGTCCTCGTCGGTGGTGGGCACAGCCACGTGATCGCGCTGCGGAAATTTGGCATGAAGCGATTGCCCGGCGTTCGGCTGACCGTCATCGCTCGCGACGTACACACGCCCTATTCTGGCATGTTGCCAGGCTACATCGCGGGCCATTACGCACTTGACGAGTCACATATTGATCTTCGTCCGTTGTGCCAATTCGCGCGCGCGCGCCTGTACCACGACACAGCAACTTTTCTCGACTTGAAAGAAAAGCTGGTTATCTGCGAGGGACGTCCTGCGGTTCCCTATGATGTTCTTTCGGTCAATATCGGCTCAACGCCTGATTTTAACGGCGTTTCCGGGGCAGAAACCTTCGCGACACCTGTCAAACCGATCAATAACTTCATCAACCGCTGGGAGCAATTAGTCGAGCGTGTTTTGAATAGTCTAGGACCACACCGGATTGGAGTCGTCGGCGCCGGTGCCGGCGGAACTGAGCTACTCCTCACGATACAATATAGATTAGGCAAACTTCTCAGCGAGAGTGGACAAAGTACAGATAACTTGGAATTTCATCTGATCTCAAAATCAGATGCCATACTTCCTTACTTCGCGGCTGGCCTGCAACGCCGGTTTGATCGATTGCTAGTGGATCGAGGCGTAAACGTTCATACCGGCGCCGAAGCGGAAAAAATAGCACCTGGAGAAATTACCCTCGCTGGCGGCAGCACGATCAAACTTGATGAGATCCTTTGGGTCACCGCCGCTGGCGCGCCGTCTTGGCTGCGCGACTCTGGCCTCGATGTAGATGAGTCCGGTTTCATAAAAGTCCACGACACCCTGCAATCGACGTCACATGCGGATGTCTTCGCGGCCGGAGACATTGCCGCAGTGGTCAATCATCCGCGTCCAAAGGCCGGCGTCTTTGCCGTCCGACAGGGCCCACCTCTGACGCAAAACCTGCGCCGGGTTCTCATTGGCAAGAAGGCTCGGTCATTTTCGCCACAGCGCTCGTTTTTGGTCCTTATCAGTACCGGCGACAAATCCGCCGTAGGCGCCAAATGGGGCTGGTCTGCCAAAGGCAAATGGATATGGAAGTGGAAGGATTGGATCGACCAGAGATTCATGCGCAAGTTCAACGAGCCACCCGAAATGGCTCTTGAAAAGCCAGAGAAGCTCAATCCTGGGCTTGCCGACCGCGCAACATTAACCGACATCTCAGCTATCGCGATGCGCTGCGGCGGTTGCGGCGCCAAGGTCGGGGCAAATGTCCTGACGCGAGCGCTTTCAGACCTGGAGCCAGTCGCCAACAGCGATGTCTTGATCGGCCTCCATGCGCCCGACGACGCCGCCGTTGTGCAAATTCCAGATGGCAAGGTGATGGTCCATACAGTCGACTACTTCAGGGCCTTTATCGACGATGCCTATGTCTTCGGACAGGTCGCCGCCAATCACGCATTGAGCGATATTTTTGCCATGGGTGCCGAGGCCCAATCGGCGCTTGCCATCGCGACTGTGCCCTTTGGCCTAGAGGCTAAAGTCGAAACAACGATCCGGGAAATGATGACCGGCGCCATGGATGTCCTTAACGAGGCCGGCGCGACCCTAATCGGTGGCCATACCAGCGAAGGACCTGAACTGGCCTTAGGATTCTCCGTCAACGGCCTGGCAGACCGTGAAGCCATCTTGCGGAAAGGCGGTATGGTCCCAGGCGAGGTCCTGATCCTCACGAAACCACTCGGCACCGGCACGCTGTTCGCGGCCGACATGCAGCAAAAAGCCAAGGGCAGATGGATTGAAGGTGCGCTGAAATCCATGGTTCAATCGAACCGCAAGGCCGCGCAATGCCTGTACAGCCATGGCGCCAGTGCCTGCACGGATATCACGGGCTTCGGATTGCTAGGCCACACAGTGGAAATGACCAAGGCGTCAAATGTCGACGTGGAATTCGATATGGATTCCCTGCCAATTTTCGACGGTGCTCTGGAGACCGTACGAATGAAAATTTTGAGCTCTCTGCAACCGGCTAACGTTAGGTTGCGCCGGGCAATTCGCAACCAGGAGGAGGCTGTGAAAGACGAACGCTACCCGCTGCTTTTTGATCCCCAAACCTCGGGTGGATTGCTGGCAAGTTTGCCCATAAATCAAGCGCGGGATTGCCTGACGGCACTTCACGACGTTGGTTATGAGTATGCGGCCATCGTCGGTCGCGTGAGCGCCGAGAGCGACAATTTGGAGCCGATTACACTTAATTCGTGACTGATTTGATAACCTGCCGTAAGGCAGACGCTTCGCGGGCTGGACTGAACATCGGTTTTAGTTTTCGCCCGCTGCGCTCAAGCCAATCGAGAAACTTCGGCTCCAATTCGCAGCGTTCCAACAGATTAGCCAATGCAGCCTCATCGCCAACCGGATAGTAACCTTCGTACTCTCGCCCAAGCAGGCCCACGTTGCCGGAAATGTCGCTTGCGATGACGGGGACACCCGCAACCACGGCCTCTGAGACAACGTTGGCGCCACCCTCCTGATTAGAGCTGATGACCATCAACCGAGTCTTTGCAAATTCCCGGCGCACGCGCCAACCCGACACTTCGCCAAGCCACCGGTAGCGCGGGTTGATTGCCATCTCCGCGACGGCTTGCTTCGCGAAGGCAGCGGTATGTGCCTTGCCCAGATGCGCGATCCGAAGCTTTGAGGTCCGTGGCAGGCGCCGAGCCGCGTGCGCGGCGCGAAACGGATCTTTTTCGTCCCGCAGATGACCGATGACACAGATGTCAAAATACCGCGTCGAGGAACACCGCGCCGCAGATCGTACGGCAGACAGAGATGGCGGTAATGGCAGGGCCGACTGGCGAACGGTGTGAAGCTTTCGACGCAGCCGAGACGGCAGCGCCTCACCGATAAGGTCGTGCAGGCAGATAAGCACGTCCGCCATCTCCATGGAGCGGAGTGTTGTTTTTGGTTCTGACTTCAGGAATGTATTCACATCCGTTCCACCAAGACCGACAATCAGCAGCCCGCCCGGAAAGAGATTTCTGAAGTGCAGGATAGATTCCGCACTGCGCCACGCATGAATGGCGATCATCAGGTCGGCCGCCTCACCGGTGTATTCGACGTCGACACGCACGCGATGTCCGGCCTCACGCAGTATTCTGGCCCAGCGAAGCGCTGTCGTCCGATTACCGTTTTTCGACTGTTTTTTGGCCGGCGTGATTAGGCTAATCTGCACCAGAATTTCCAATCATCACTCTTGGGTATGTCATGACCGCGCCTGTCACTACCTCACATTTGATCGAAAACATGCAAGACGCCCGCAATCGAACCCTAGAGTTGGTTCGCGACTTGGATGAGATGCAGATCATTGGACCCAAGTTACCGATCGTCAATCCTCTGCGCTGGGAAATTGGCCACGTCGCCCATTTTTATGAATTTTTCATCCTGCGCCAACTCTACAATTTTGACTCGGTGCTCGGCGAGAGGGCCGACCAACTCTACGATTCCATCGCGATCAACCATGATGTTCGCTGGGACCTTGATCTGCCGACCCGGGCCGGGACACTGTCCTATATGCAATCTGTTTTCGATCTTCTGGCCGGACGCTTGGAGGACGGCTCCGACGGCGGTATGGCGACGGAACAGGACAGCTTCATCTATCAATTTGGCATTTTCCATGAGGACATGCACACCGAAGCGTTTCTCTGGGCGCGACAGGTATTGGCCTATCCGACACCCGGTTTGGCGATCGCCGCTGTTGTCACAAGCGAACGGTTGGCCGAAGGCCATTCGGGCTGGGCCTCGGTTCCGGGCGGTGAATTCCTGCTTGGCGCTCCGGAGGGCGCGCCGTTTGCCTTTGACAATGAGAAACGCGCCTACCCCGTGGTCATTGCGCCGTTCGAAATCGCCAAGGCGCCGGTCACAAATCAGGAGTTTCAAGCCTTCGTCGATGATGGAGGTTATGCCCGTGAGGCGCACTGGGATGCTGAGGGCTGGACCTGGCGCGAGGCAACTGGCGCGGCGCACCCGGTGTATTGGCAGCCCGACGGGCCGAGCAAATGGCTGGTGCGGCGTTTTGACCGAACACTGCCCCTGCCGGCACACGAACCGGTTATTCACGTCAACTGGCACGAGGCCAACGCCTACTGCCGCTGGGCCGGGTTGCGGCTGCCGAGCGAGGCGGAGTGGGAAGTGGCGGCCCTCGGCGAGGCGGCGTCCGACGGCTCCCTTGCCTCAACCAAGCGGCGCTATCCCTGGGGCGACGCGCTGCCTACCCCGGCGCGTGCCAATCTCGACGGCCGGGCCCTCGGACCGGTTGATGTGGCTGCATTACCCGACGGCGACAGCGCGTTTGGCTGCCGCCAAATGCTCGGCAATATCTGGGAATGGACAGCTGATACATTCAATGCATTCCCGGGTTTTTCCGCCGATGCCTACAAGGAATATTCAACCATGCTGTTTGGCGACACCAAGGTGCTGCGGGGTGGCGCCTGGACGACACGGGGGCGGATGATGCACGGCACCTACCGAAACTATTTCCCGGCCGACCGGCGCGATGTCTTCAACGGATTCCGGACCTGCAAGACCTAGACTTGAGTGAATCCGCGAAGCGATCAACCGCCCGCCATAGGAAAGCCAACGAGCGCCCAGTCGGTGCCAAGAAAGCCCAGAGTCATCGCCACAACCAGAAGCGCGCCGACGACCCGCATTGGCGCGGGCAGCGGCAGGTCGAACCAGCGGCACCCAACGCCGATCAGGAAACCAAGCACAACGCCCGCAAACCCACCGATCACGGTCTCGTCTCCGTCCTCTCTCCCACCGGCCTATCGCCGTGGGCATTTGATGTCCCTACCCGGCGAGCAACGAGGCGATCCGTCCCGATGTAACCAAGCGTCATTGCCAGAACGACAAACGCGCCAATCAGAGCCTGTGGTGCAGGCACCGGAATAAAGGCCACGCGGCAGACGACACCGATGGTAAAAGCAAGGACGAAACCAAAAGCAACTTTCATAGAGGACCCCTTCTGGAACGTGGAACAGCGGGCGACGGCATTGTCAGGCATGATCCCCGCCACTCAAAGGCCGTAGACTTCTTGCACGGGGAGCAGGTGCCATCCGATGCATGCGCAGACATCCTAGGATTTTACGAATCAAAGAAAAATTCCGCTTCCTCATGCGAGAAGCGAGCAAAAAATTTTAGCTGGATACGGGGGCACGAAGCCACCTTTACCGAACTTCGGCAAAACGGTGACCAGGGATCCAGAAACCGACGTTCTTTGCACCTTAATTTTGTCCGGCTTTAAAACATCCTGTCGCACGCATCGATATCAAGTTGGCGTTTCCCTATCATCACCGTCAGACGAGTGTCTGAAAAGGGGATCACCCTTCCCCACTATTGAAGCAACTCGCCCAGAAACTCCTCCAAATCGCTAACAAACTCGACGAGACTGCCATCATCGTCTTCGCTTTGGAGCTTAGCCAGTTCCTGCTGAGCGTCGGAAACCGTTCTTCACGGCAGCACATCATCATGAGCATTCAGTCTTTCCTGTATTTCATGACCAAGCGCCACCCTCGTTTTCTCCGGCAGAACTTCGGGTCTCTCAAAGTAAATTAGCCGCTGAGCAATACGCTTCATTC
>CAVOAK010000019.1:0-29004 GCA_963693665.1 Alphaproteobacteria bacterium
GCGCTCGCGACGCAGAAAATCTCGTGGTGGAAATCCACCTTCGACTGAACGCCGACGGCACGGTAATAACCGCGGAACTTGTTGACAATGCCCGCGCGGCACGCGACTCATTTTTTCTCGCTGCTGCGGAGAGCGCGCGTCGGGCTGTACATCTCTGCAGTCCATTACGTCTCCCGCCCAAGAAGTATGAAGAATGGAAGAATATGGTTTTAAGCTTTAATCCTCACGACATGTTCAGATAGGGCCATGCATAGATTCATTGCGATAGTCAGGTCTGTTCGCCTGCGCGCGTCGTCGCTGATTATATTGGTGTGCCTGTTCTATGTTACTGGCGTCACTGTCGCCGGTGTCAATGAAGTTGTCGCGGAAGTGCGTATTGATATTACCCGTGGAAATGTCGAGCCGCTGCCGATCGCCGTCTCTGATATATTTGGCGCCGACATTGATGAAGCGCAAATCGGCCGGGACATTGCAGGTGTAATAGCAGCGGATTTGGAACGTTCTGGATTATTTTCGCCGATCGATTCGCGAGCCTTTCTGCAGGATCCAGAATCGCTCAACGCAAGGCCCAGATTCTCGGATTGGCGCGTCATAAATGCGCAGGCGCTTGTAAACGGCAAAGTGAAAATGCTGTCGGATGGCCAGATACGGGTCGAGTTCCGTCTTTGGGACGTCTTTGCGGAAGCGCAAATAGTTGGCCGGGTGTTCTCTACTGCAAGAGTGAATTGGCGCCGCGTTGCGCACATTATCGCCGACACGATTTACCAGCGAATTACCGGTGAGAGTGGGTATTTTGATACGAGGATCGTCTACATCGCTGAAGGCGGCCCCAGGCAGCGGCGTATTAAGCGCCTTGCAATCATGGATCAGGACGGTGCCAACCATCGATTCTTGACCGACGGGAGTAATCTCGTCCTCACACCGCGCTTTTCGCCGACCGCGCAGGAAATAACCTACCTGTCATATTTTAATAATACGCCGCGTGTTTACTTGTTCAATATTGATACAGGCCGTCAGGAACTGATCGGCAATTTTCAGGGTATGACCTTCGCACCGCGCTTCTCACCGGACGGGAATTCGATAATCTTATCCTATTCAAAGGATGGAAATTCTGACATCTGGACCATGGACCTCCGCACTCGAAAAACAAAGCGGCTGACAAACAATCCGGCGATTGATACTTCAGCGACTTATGATCCGACTGGAAGTCAGATCGTGTTTAATTCCGACCGTGGCGGAACCCAGCAACTTTATGTCATGGACGCAGGCGGTGGAGACGCCCGCCGAATCAGTTTCGGGCAAGGAAGATATGCAACTCCGGTCTGGTCACCTCGCGGCGATCTGATCGCTTTTACGAGGCAATTTGGCGGTAAATTTTTTATTGGAGTTATGCGCCCAGACGGTAGCGGTGAGCGGCTTTTGAGCGAAAGCTTCCTTGAGGAATCCCCGACTTGGGCACCAAATGGTCGCGTCCTAATGTTCTTTCGCGAAGCAAGGACAGATAGCCTGGGACGTGGCGGTGCGACCCGCGTCTTTTCTGTCGACCTCACAGGCTATAATCTCCGCGAAGTTATGACCCCTGGGGATGCATCAGATCCAGCCTGGTCCCCATTGGTTCCTTGAATTTTTGAAGTAGCATTCTCAACGTCTTGTAGTACGTTAGAACTTCATTGACGTATGGTTGTATTCTACCTATCACCATGCTTATATGGTATGGTGAACTGGATTTTAACAACATCTATGTAAGTAGAAGAAGTCGTTGCTTTTCTTCCTTTTTCAAGGGGTAACTAAATGCGCTTTAGATTTTTGTGCCTGTGCGCTGCGGGCCTTCTTGTTGCGGCATGCGCAACCGAGCCCGGAGTATCTTCGGCGACTTCGGGCACTGGTGTAGCTGGGGGCACTGGTGTAGCTGGGGGCACTGGTGTAGCTGGGGGCACTGGTGTAGCTGGCCGTTCGTTGGCACCGACGCCGCCGGTAGCAAATGTTACTGAAGTATCTTCAATTAAACCTGGGTCTTCGCAACACTGGGTTGCGAGTGTTGGCGACCGCATTTTCTTCGATTTTGATAAGGCCGATATTAGCGCTGCCTCAATCGACACGCTTAACAAGCAAGCCGCTTGGCTGAAGGTGTTCCCTCAGGTGACGTTGGTCCTCGAGGGTCATGCTGACGAGCGCGGTACACGAGAATACAATCTTGCGCTAGGCGATCGGCGGGCAAATTCTATGAAAGAGTATCTCGTCAGCAAAGGCATCTCAGCGAACCGTTTAAATGCCATCAGCTATGGCAAGGAACGTCCCGCTGTTCTTGGTTCGAATGATGAGGCCTGGGCACAGAACAGGCGTGCCGTTGGAATTATCAAATCCGGAGAGGCGAGCTAGCACCGAAGTTCGCGGGTAGCTATTTGCGCTGGTTGAATGACTGGGCATTGCCTACGAAACGCTGCCACATTTTCGCCGAAAACTGGCCGCATAATTGAGGCCATGAAACACCGAGCTAATACGTATTCAAGAGAGCAGACCGCCGGCCAGAAATGGCTGGCGGTCTGTTATTGTTTGCGCGTTGCAGTTCTTGTTTTTGGCATAGGACTCCCCGTCGCGTCGTTTTTGATAACGCCGGTGGTCGCGCAAGAGAATCAAGTCTTAAGAGAACTGCAGCGGCTGAGTAGGGATCTTTCTGACCTGCAGCAATATATTTACAAGGATCTAAACAAGAGTACGGCAATTACAGAGTCGGACGCTTCCTTGTCCACAGGTGCCGCGCAGACGCCGGATTCTGATGTAGCTTCGCGAATGTTTATTCAAGTCCAACGCGTCGACGGGCAACTCCGCCAGCTCACAGGCAAACTCGAAGAGTTGGAATACTCGATTGGTGCTATGGCGAGTCGTCTGGATCGTTTAGTCGGTGATGTCGATTTGCGTCTGCAATCACTCGAGACGTCGATGCAAGTTGGGTTGATACCACAGCAGCCGGTTGTATCGCAGGGATTGCAGGGCGCGCAACCAACGATATTTGCAACCCCACTGCCCCAGCCTGTATTGCAAGTGCCATTTCAGCAGCAGCAGCGGATCCAGACGGGCCTTAGTTCGTCAAATGGAACCGCTGGCGCAAAACAATTCGGGTCGGCGCAGGAAACAACGATCATCTCATCGGCCGGTGCTACTGCCGGCGGGACAATTGGTCAGGACCTTGCCCCAGTCCAACAAGCCGTCCCCGCGGGCCAAGTGAGCGGGTTACTTCCTGGACAGAGCCCGCTTGGTACCGTGACCGGGTCTCAACTGGCGTCAGGACAGTCGACCATGGGTGTACAGTGGTCATCGACGATTCAAAGGCAATCCAGCCTAGTGCCAAAAGCCGGTCAGGTTCGACCATTGTCTTTGGCGAAAGAGCCGGAATTGACACCAGCGCGAGCACCAACACCTGCGCCAACCGTTGTTGCAAAACAACAAGTCGCGTCACCGTCAATATTGCCGGCTGGAACACCAAAACAGAAATACGACTACGCATTTTCTTTTCTGCAAAAACGCGAATTTGATTCTGCAGAACAGGCTCTTCGTGCGTTTCTCCAACAGCATCCTGAAGATGAACACGCCGGTAATGCATATTACTGGCTTGGCGAGACCTACTATGTACGCAAACAGTATACCGACGCGGCGATCATATTCTCTGATGGATACTCACGTTTCCCGGAGGGAACCAAAGCACCCGATAATTTGCTCAAGCTCGGCAAGTCGCTCGCTGAAGTTGGTGAGAAGGTAGCGGCATGCAAAACATTCACGGAGTTGCTTGGACAATTTCCAAACGCGAATACACGCATTCTTGCGAATGCAAAAGGTGAACTCGATCGCGTCGGCTGCAAATAGCAAGTCGTTGGGACACAACCAATGGTTCCGTCATAACCAAAGGCATCGCTCAGCCGATTAGTGTTACCGACTTTGCCAGACAAATGGCAATGTTGGGCCCAATGGAGTCGGCGCCACACATTGCTGTGGGTTGCTCTGGTGGCGGCGACAGCATGGCGTTGACGCTCCTTGTAAGTAACTGGGTGAGGCGGCGCAAAGGGCAGCTTACGGCGTTGATCGTCGATCATCGTCTTAGACCAGAATCGGCGAGCGAAGTGCGGCTGGTTGGGCGCTGGCTTACTGAACGCAACATAGAATTTTGTATTTTGCGTCGGAAAAACACGCCAATTGTTGGGGATATTCAAGCAAAAGCCCGAGCAGCGCGTTATCAATTGATGACAGAATGGTGCAGACGGAACGGCGTTTTACACCTTGCATTGGCCCATCAACGTGAAGATCAAGCCGAAACACTGCTCTTGCGTCTTGCGCGTGGCAGTGGTCTGGACGGGCTTGCAGCGATGTCTGTCATCTCTGAGTACCCAGACCTGCGTCTATTGAGACCGTTGCTTGACGTTCCCCGTGATAGACTGATCGCGACACTCGCACGCTTCAAACAACCTCATATCGAAGATCCATCAAACCTGAATTTGGATTTCGCGCGCGTGCGAATGCGCCAGCTATCACCGACGCTAACTGCGGAGGGTATGAGTGCTCCGCGTCTCGCAGCTACCGCGGCGCGATTGGGACGAGCCAGGGACGCCATGGAAAAATCGGTTGTCGCTATCATCGGGCACTGTGTGTCACCGCGAACTGAGGGATATTGCTTAGTCCGCGCGAAACCGATGTTAAGGGCGCCCGAGGAAATAGGTTTACGGATTCTCGCGAGAGTCTTCGCATGTGTTTCTGGTGCCGAGCATCCGCCTCGCATGGAACAATTAGAGCGATTGTATGCGTGGCTAAAGGAAGGATGTGTTGGATCTGGCCGGACTTTGGGTGGTTGCCGTGTTTCTTTGTGGCGCGAACATTTGCTTATTTGTCGTGAAGCGGCAGCTGTGGTGGACGAGGCGCCACTCAGCAAGGATATCGTTTGGGATCGGCGGTTTAGGCTTCGTACGACGATAGCGCCAAGGCAATTCGCCGACCTTTCGGTTCGCCGGTTGGGTTCAGATGGATGGCGCCAAGTTGCTCGATCACAGCCACTGCTCAAGCATTGCCTTATTCCGCCAGCGGTTCGGCCAACACTGCCCTCTATTTGGTCGCGTTCACTTGACCTCGTCGTCGCTGTACCCCACCTTAAGTATGTCAATGAAGCCAAGGGGTTGATGTTGGATAAGGTGCGAGAAATTAGTTTTGTACCGGTACGGCGGCTCTGTGCTCCTCGGTTTGCATTTGCATCCTCGGCGTTCCGCGCTATCTTGTAAGTGCCGTCGCGTTGCGACGCATCCATTTTGTCCTCTAACAGTATGAATTGGATTTGAGGTGAACTTGTTCGGCCGTAACGTACTGCTCTGGATCATCATCGTTGTTTTGATGATCGGACTTTTCAATATGTTCCAGGGTTCTGCGGACCGCGGCACGGAGTCGCCGGTTTCCTATTCACGATTCATCGATGAAGTTCAGAACGGCTCCGTCGCCGATGTGACAATTCAAGGCCGCAATATTACGGGAAGCTTCAAGGGCGGTGCCGGGTCATTCAGCACATATGCGCCAGAAGATCCCGGTCTTGTAGACAAGTTGACGGCTCGCGGTGTGTCGATCAGCGCGGTCCCAGACACAGAGGGTGTACCGTCGCTCTTTGGAATTCTAATTTCCTGGTTCCCGATGTTGCTTTTGATTGGCGTGTGGATTTTTTTCATGCGGCAGATGCAATCGGGCGGCGGTAAAGCTATGGGCTTTGGAAAATCGCGCGCGCGGTTACTTACCGAGAAGACTGGTCGAATCACATTCGAAGATGTCGCCGGGATAGATGAGGCGAAACAGGAACTCGAGGAAATTGTTGAGTTTCTTAAGGACCCGCAAAAATTCCAACGCTTGGGCGGAAAAATTCCCAGAGGCGTGCTCGTTGTTGGGCCTCCAGGTACAGGCAAGACACTGCTCGCGCGCGCAATTGCGGGCGAAGCGAATGTTCCATTCTTCACAATTTCTGGCTCAGACTTTGTCGAAATGTTTGTTGGTGTTGGCGCGTCTCGCGTCAGAGACATGTTTGAGCAAGGCAAGAAAAATGCGCCCTGTATCATCTTTATCGATGAAATCGATGCAGTAGGCCGGCATCGCGGTGCTGGGCTCGGTGGTGGCAACGACGAACGTGAACAGACCCTCAATCAACTACTTGTCGAGATGGATGGATTTGATACCAACGAGGGTGTCATCCTGATTGCGGCGACGAACCGGCCCGACGTTCTTGACCCGGCGCTTCTGCGTCCAGGACGCTTTGATCGCCAAGTCGTTGTGCCGAACCCAGATATTATTGGCCGTGAAAAAATTCTCAAGGTGCATATGCGGAAAGTACCGCTCGCTGCCGATGTTGAGGCACGTGTTATTGCCCGCGGAACACCCGGGTTTTCTGGTGCAGACCTAGCAAACCTAGTTAATGAGGCTGCCCTTTTGGCAGCGCGGCGCAGTCGTCGCGTGGTGTCGATGCGGGAGCTGGAAGAAGCCAAAGACAAGGTTATGATGGGTGTTGAACGGCGCTCTTTGGTGATGACGGAAGATGAGAAGAAACTGACGGCTTATCACGAAGGCGGGCATGCGATCGCCGCATTACATTGTGAGGCGTCGGATCCAATCCACAAGGCTACCATCATACCGCGCGGTCGAGCCCTTGGTATGGTGATGCGGTTGCCAGAACGTGATCGTTATTCGTTGGCGCGTGATCAAATTGTCGCAAATCTCGTTGTGGCGATGGGCGGGCGCGTCGCTGAAGAATTGGTGTTCGGCATCGACAAAGTCACGAACGGCGCATCGAACGATATTGCTCAAGCGACCATGCTTGCGCGCAAGATGGTTACGGAATGGGGTATGAGCGAGAAGCTCGGCCCGCTGTGTTACAACGAAAACCAAGAAGAGATATTTCTTGGCCATTCAGTGACGCAGACGAAGAATGTTTCAGAGGCAACCGCACAGGTCATCGACGAAGAAGTTCGCGAAATTGTTGAGAATGCAGAGGCTGCTTGCCGTAAGATTTTGACCGATAATCTGAAAGATCTACATACGCTTGCTAATGCTTTGCTCGAATACGAGACACTTTCAGGCGATGAGATTATCGCCATACTCAATGGTGAAACTATCGTACGCGATAATGGCGACAGCGATGAGCCATCGAGTGGCGCCCGATCTTCTGTACCGAGTAGCGGGCCGGTTGAACTCGACCCCAAACCGCAGCCGGGAAACTAAAACGCCGGGGTCGTCCACCGATTTGGGTGGTAGTTGTATTTCCAACCAATTTTGTCCAGGGGGTCGATTTTTTCGGATGCGGCTCCCTTGCATGACAGTCGACTCATGCATGAGGGATTGGCGAGTACGATTTGCCAGTGAACTGCTCATTATTTGCTATAGTTGAGCATAGGATTAGGGCGACATGGAGCATGGTCGATGGCGGGTGAAATATTCGGAACAGACGGCGTCCGCGGCACGGCAAATTCCGAACCGATAACACCACAAACTGTTTTGCGCCTTGCTATGGCTACCGGGCAATGGTTTCGTCGCGGCGATCACCGCCATCTTGCTGTGATCGGAAAGGATACGCGACTCTCCGGCTATATGCTTGAGCCGGCCTTGACGTCAGGTTTCATTGCCATGGGAATAGATGTGGTTCTAGTTGGTCCATTGCCGACGCCGGCTGTTGCCATGCTTACACGCTCGTTGCGAGCGGATTTGGGTGTCGTAATTTCAGCGTCGCACAATCCTTATCAAGACAACGGTATAAAGTTATTCGGCCCTGACGGCTTTAAGTTGTCCGATTCGAGTGAACGTGAAATTGAGCAGCTAATGTCGACGGACTCCTTGGAGCTTGTGCCCTCCGAGGATTTGGGACGAGCCACGCGACTTGATGATGCGCCTGGGCGATACATTGAATTCGTCAAACAGACATTCCCGCGTGGTTTGAGGCTCGACGGACTCAAGATCGCCGTTGATTGTGCGAATGGCGCTGCTTACCGCGTTGCGCCAACAGTGTTCTGGGAACTCGGTGCAGAGGTCGTTCCGATTGCCGTTCAACCTGACGGTACGAATATCAATCGCAACTGCGGGACGGCAGATCTGACTTACTTAGGTGAGAAAGTTGTTGCCGGCGGGGCTGATTTTGGTATCGCTTTAGATGGTGATGCAGATCGATTGGTTCTTGTGGACGAGACAGGGGAGGTAATCGACGGCGATCAAATCCTCGCGTTGATTGCATCGGCTTGGCATCGCACCGGTCGTCTCCATGGTAATGGCGTGGTTGCCACGGTTATGTCCAATTTGGGCTTAGAGCGCCACCTCCATTCTCATGGGCTCGAACTGGTCCGGACATCAGTTGGCGATCGGTATGTTGTCGAGCATATGCGTAAACACAAGTTCAACGTTGGTGGCGAACAATCGGGGCATATAGTCCTTGGTGACTACAGCACCACAGGCGACGGACTGATTGCCGCGTTGCAGGTGCTTTCATTGATGGTGGAAGGGCGCGGTCGCGCGAGCGATATCGGTCATGTATTTGAACCATTACCGCAGCTCCTGCGCAATGTCAGATCAACTGACGAAGCCGCGCTGGAGGCGACCCTGGTGCAAGACGCTATCCGAAACGGGGAAACGCAACTCGGCGAGACGGGACGGCTCGTCATTCGGGCGTCCGGTACCGAACCTGTTATCCGAATTATGGCTGAGGGAGAGGATAGAGCACTTATCGACATGGTGGTGTCCGACATCATCGATGCTCTAGAACAATCGGCGATCCGGTGACCGCTCACGCAAAACCTCTTGGTCGGGTAATGGTCATTGCGGGATCTGATTCTGGAGCAGGGGCGGGCATTCAAGCCGATATTAAGACCGTCATGGCGCTCGGCGGTTACGCGACAACGGCGATTACAGCGCTTACAGCACAAAATACCGAGGGCGTCTTTGACGTAAGTGGCGTCCCACCGTCATTCGTTACGGCACAAATTCGTGCTGTCATGGACGATATTGGCGCCGATTGTTGGAAATTGGGTATGTTACATGACGGTGCCGTCGTTGAGGCAGTGTCTGCGCTTTACGAGGAAATTGGGGAGAACGTTCCTCTGGTAATGGACCCGGTTATGCTAGCTAAAAGTGGGCATTCTCTCCTCGAACCGGCAGCGTTGGATTTGCTGAAGCATCGCCTTTTACCTCAATCGTTTATTGTTACGCCCAATGTGCCGGAAGCGGAGTTGCTGTTAGACATTGAGATTCGCTCTCCAGATGACATGAAACATGCGGCGGAAAGCATGATGTCGTTTGGGTCTGGCGCAGTTCTCCTAAAAGGGGGGCATCTCGACGGGCCTGTTGTCTGTGATGTGCTGTGCTCATCCACGGGAACTGAAACATTTGAAGCGGCGCGCATCGACTCGCGCCATACTCACGGAACGGGTTGTACGCTGGCATCGGCCATCGCCACAGGGTTGGCGCTGGGGCTACCCATCACGAAGGCCGTCACCCGCGGGCGCGCATACCTTCTTAAAGCGATGTTGTCGACGCCAAGACTTGGACGGGGAAATGGTCCAATGAACCACGCACATACACTTGTACCGTTCGACGTCGACGCTTGATCTCTTCATAGTCAAGGACGCCTGCCATGCCTGTTTCATATCAACTTGAGCCCGATTTATCGACAGAAGCATTCATTGATCTTATGGAACGTTCAGGACTTGCTGAACGTAGACCGTTGGAGGATCTCAGCCGTGTTCTTAGAATGTTGGAAAACTCTGATTTGATACTCACAGCGCGCGATGAGGAAGCGCTTCTCATTGGTGTTTCCCGCTGCATCACCGATTTCGCACTCTGTTGTTATTGCTCCGATTTAGCCGTTGATCGCAAATGGCAAGGACAAGGTATCGGTAAGAAATTGTTACAAAAAAGCCGTGCTGCTGCAGGTGAAAATTGTTTGTTTCATCTGCTGTCGAGTCCGTCGGCGATGAGTTATTACTTACATGCCGGCTTGGAAAAATTTGATATGTGTTTTGGAATACGGCGTACACAGAAACCTTCAACGGAAAATTAAACTCCCCCAAAACGTAGCAAGATTTGGGTGGGTCAGAGGTCGATGTATGGCCATAGTCCTCTCAATTGATGCAGTTTGGAGAGGGACTATGAAAAGATATTCCGCGTCGCGCTTGCCGGGGATACGAACATTGCGATACTCGGTGTTAGAAGTAGCTTCTGACGCCGTGATTGGGTTGGTTGGTGTCTTGTTCCGCTGGCAGGAACGGACAACAGAGCGACAGTGTCTGGGTCAACTTGATGGGCACCTGTTGGAATATATAGGTGTCAGTCCCTTTGATGCTCGTCGCCAGTCGAGAAAACCGTTTTGGCGTTCGTGAGTGGAGGTGAGGGATCAATGATGACAACCATAATTGACGGCGCCCAGCATTCAGCAGGCAAGGCAGGTCTGGCGATGTCGGACGCTGCTCGAATTGAACGCGCGTTGGACTATCTCGCGTCTAACTTCGAATCTCAGCCTAGTCTCGAGGAGATTGCTTCATGGGTTGATCTTAGTGAGTACCATTTTCAACGCCTGTTCACGCGATGGGTGGGGATCAGTCCAAAGAAGTTTCTCCAGTATCTTACACTCGATGCAGCTAAGCAGCGCCTTGCCGCATCGGCCAGCGTGCTTGATGCGGCGTACGATGCGGGTCTTTCAGGGCCTGGACGGCTTCATGATCTATTCGTAAACGTCGAGGCGATGACGCCGGGTGAATACAAAAAACGTGGCGCGGGATTGGTTGTCAGATATGGATTTCATCCCAGTTTACCATTTGGTGAATGTCTGATCATGGAGACAGACCGCGGCATCTGTGGCTTTGCGTTTGTTACGAATGATGGCAGGCAAGCCGCCTATGATGATCTGGCTGCTCGTTGGCCGAAGGCCACTTTTGTCTCTGATGACGTCGCTACAGCAAATTCAGCCGAACGAATTTTTACACGGCATGAAGAAGGTGTTCGCCCTAATGCACAACCGTTGAGGCTGTTTTTGTGCGGGACACAGTTCCAAATCAAAGTTTGGGAAGCGCTTCTAACTATTCCAATGGGTGCGTTGACTACCTACGGAGATCTTGCCCGACGCATTGGCTATAAAAAAGGTGCGGCTCGGGCAGTCGGGACGGCCAACGGTGCGAATTCAATCTCTTATCTAATACCATGCCACCGAGTAATCAGGAGATCAGGCGTGATCGGCGGTTATCATTGGGGGCCTGGTCGCAAGTTGGCGCTAATCGGTTGGGAAGCCGCTCAGTCAGAGAATTTACCAGCGGACTGATGGAGTGGTGTCTGCGTCGGGTCCATGCGACATGGATTATGCGCCATTACCCCAGGCTACAAACCCAGGATTCTCGAAATTAGGTTTGCCATAAGTGAGTGGTAGTTTCTCTGTCGTGACGATTCTGCCGCCTGCTGCGATGAGAACAGCGTGGCCCGCCGCCGTATCCCACTCCATCGTGCGCCCATACCGCGGATAAATATCGGCCTCTCCCACGGCAACTGTGCAAAATTTGATTGAGCTTCCCACTGTCTTGCGAGCGGCGACCGTACGCCCATCAAGAAACCGATCAATTTCCGATGGATCACCGTGACGGCGACTTGCAACGACTGTGAGACCATCCGCAGGAATTTTCCGGGCTCGAATAACCTCAGGTGGAGATGTTCCGGTAGTACGCGTTGCACCGAGTTCTGCGTAACCAAGATAAGTTGCATTGAGGGCCGGCGCATGTACGACACCCAGTACGGGAACCCCGTCCTTGATTAAGCCAATGTTAACGGTGAACTCACCATTGCGGCTCAGGAACTCGCGTGTTCCGTCGAGCGGGTCAACGAGCCAAAAAATGCCACCACTTGTATCAGGGATGCGTCCGCCGGCGACGGCCTCTTCGGCAACTACCGGGATACTTGGGGTGAGTATATGAAGTCCTTGCGTGATTATATCTTCTGCCGCTGTATCCGCGGCGGTAACAGGTGACGAATCTGCCTTTAATTCGACTGTGAAGTCGGTGGCATAGATCTCCAAAATTGTCCTGCCTGCCGCAAGTGCAAGGTCGTTGATTTCATGCGCCAACGCGGCGTGGTTAATTTCGAGTTCTCTCATGCAGCACCGGTTTTTCGCATATCAGATGTCATGCGTTGCCGCTGATGAGGCGCCAAACCTTCTCAGGTGTAACAGGCATATCGATTGCGGAGACGTTGAACTCAGATAGAGCGTTGAGGACCGCGTGAACAACGGCTGGTGGCGCACCAATGCTACCGACTTCACCAGCGCCTTTGATTCCCATCGGGTTGTTTGTGCAGGGAATGTCTTCAACAAAGTTTAGATCGATGGCCGGCACGTCATCAGCACGTGGCATGCGATAATCCATATAGGATCCCGTAAGAAGCTGCCCACTCTCTGGGTCATACACGCAGCCTTCATGCACTGCTTGACCAATTCCTTGAATGACCCCGCCAATGACCTGGCCACCAGCAAGAAGTGGATTGATGAGCGTCCCGATATCGTCGAACGCAGTATAACTCACAACATCAAGGCTGCCTGTATCGCGATCAATCTCGACCTCACAGACATGGCAACCGTTTGGAAATGTGTAGAGTTCCGTGCCAAACTCGCCGTCGCCAAAGAGGCCCGGTTCGTTGCCGTCGTTATTATACTTTGGGTCTGTAGTGGCTTCGGCGATTTGAGCAAGGGATACGCGGCGATCAGTGCCGACGACTTTGAACTCACCGTCGGCAAAATCAATGTCGGCTTCAGAGGCTTCCAGTACCTCTGCAGCAATTCTCTTGCCGTTTTTAATAAGTGCTAGGGCCGCGCGTTCACATGCAACGCCACCCACGGACATCGACTTTGAGCCGCCTGTGCCGCCGCCGGTTGCGACTGTATCCGTGTCGCCTTGAACGACATGGATACGTTCATTTTCAACGCCAAGATGGTCGGCAATGACTTGCGTGTAGCTTGTCGCGATCCCTTGGCCGATTGCTTGCGTACCAATAACGAGTGTCACGTCTCCGCTGCCATCGACCTTTAAGGCAGCTTTTTCGGCGCCGCTACCGCAATTCTCAATATAGGAGGCGAAGCCGAATCCGCGAAGTTTCCCGGCATTACCAGATTTTACCTTGCGGTCGGGAAATCCCTCGCTGTCCGCACGCTCAAGCGCTTTTTCCATCATTCGCGGAAAATCACCACAGTCGTATGTATGAACGATAGCGGTGGTATATGGCATCTCATCTTTGGGGATAAAGTTACGTCGCCGCAGCTCTGCCGGATCGACTGCGAGTTGACGGGCCGCAGCGTCGACCAGGCGTTCGACGAGGTATATTGCTTCGGGTCGACCCGCACCGCGGTAGGCGTCGACGGTGACTGTATTCGTGAAGACCCCAGTGACTTCGACGTGGATTGCGGGAATCGTGTAGACGCCGCCCAGTAGTTTGGCCCCGGCGCTGGTTGGGATGTACATCGCGAAAGATGAATAAAACGCTCCAAGAGCTCCATATGTGTGCACGCGGACACCAAGAAACTTCGCATCGGCATCAAGCGCCAGTTCGGCATGGCTTACGTGGTCGCGACCATGGTTGTCGGACATGAATGCTTCCGAGCGGTCGCTTGTCCATTTGACGGATCGGTTGAGGTCCTTGGCCGCGAATAGAACAAGCGGCTGTTCGTTATAAAGCATGGTCTTCATACCGAAGCTACCACCGACATCTGGTGTTACGACGCGCAGTTCGTCAGCTTTCACCCCGAGTACGGCGGAGACACAATTTTGCGTAAAGTGGACGCCTTGCGAGGGGCTATGGAGCGTATAGCGTTTGCCATCCCAATTGCCGATCGCCGCGCGGGGCTCCATAGCGTTTGCGACAAGGCGGTTATTGACTAGATCTACGGTGACAATGTGTTCTGCCTTCTCAAAGACCTTATTCGCTGCCTCCCGGTTTCCCATTTCCCAATTAAAGGCAATGTTGTTCGGTGCGCCTTCCCAAATTTGGGGCGCGCCATCTGCTGTCGCCCCTTTGGTGTCGGTCACGGCCGGAAGTGGCTCGTAGTCGATCTCGACGAGTTCAGCAGCATCCTTTGCCTGGCCAAAAGATTCGGCGACAACAAAGGCAACCGGATTGCCAACGTGGCGGGCAACTTTGTCTGCGAGGATGTCACGTGTCGGTGAAAATACCTTCGAACCATCGATGTTGTCGAAGCCCATCGCAAATGGCATCGGCTTTAGCCCCGCGGCCTTAATATCTTTGGCTGTGTATGCGGCCAAGACGCCAGGCGCTGCTTTTGCCGGTGATGTGTCGATGTTGGCAATTCGTGCGTGTGCATGGGGTGACCGCACGACAACACCATAGGCTTGACCATCAACATTTATGTCACTGGTATAGGCGCCGCGACCCGTCAGTAAACGTTGATCTTCCAGGCGTGCTCCTGATTGTCCAACACCGAATTTGACCATGAAAATACCCCCCATCTTGTTGGTTGAGATGATAGGAGCCAGGGGGGGCGGGTCAACCAGAATATTGATCAGAAAGAAACGCGACGTTGGTTACGACACCTGATCGCTGTCGTTGATTGCTTTCCAAATTTTTTCCGGCAAAGTTGGCATGTCGATGTTATCGATACCAAATTCTGCTAACGCGTCGATGACGGCATTGACGAGCGCTGGTGGTGCGCCGACTGTTCCAGATTCACCGGCTCCCTTTATGCCCATGGGATTTGTTAAACTCGGAACGCCTTCAGCCAGAGTAACGTCCATAAACGGTAAATCGCTAGCGCGCGGCAACGTATAATCCATAAACGAACCGCTGAGAAATTGCCCGGACGTATCGTCATAGACGCAATGCTCAAGCAGAGCCTGTCCTGCGCCTTGGGCAACGCCACCATGAACCTGGCCGATCGTCAGAAGAGGATTGATTACGGTTCCGAAGTCACTAACCACTGTGTAGTCGATAATATCCACTGCCCCTGTTTCAGAATCGACCTCGACTTCGCAAAGGTGACAACCATTGGCATATGATGCGAGGTTCGAACCGAACTCGCCGCTGCCGATAAGCTCCGGCGTCTCACCTTCAGGTAAGTTTTGAGAATCTTGCCCCGCCGCTGCAATTTCGTACAAAGTTCGACTGCGATCGGTTCCTGCGACTTGGAATATGCCATTTGCGTATTCAATGTCTTCAGTCGCAGCTTCAAGTACATGACTGGCGATCAGCCTGCCCTTCTCAATCACAGCGATAGCAGCACGGTCGCAAGAAACACCGCCAATACCTGTTGATTTTGAGCCACCCGTACCGGCGCCTGTCGCAACCAGATCTGTATCACCCTGAATAAATTCGATTTGATCAACTTCAATACCCAGCCGATCGGCTGCTATCTGTGGAAAGATCGTCGCGTGGCCTTGTCCGCCGGATTGGGTGCCCTGAATCATTGTGATTTTGCCGGACGGTTCGACGCGTATTTGTGTAGTTTCGGATGCGCCAGCCGACGAATTTTCGAGGTGGTAAGCGATACCGCAGCCTCGCAATTTTCCTGCGACTTTAGACGTTTCCCGCCGGGATTTGAAGCCATCATAGTTCCCACGAGACAATGCATCGTCGAGGTTGCGTCTGAATTCACCACTATCATAGGTGAGATTCAGGGCCGTCGTGTGCGGCATCGCTTCCGGCGCAATGAAGTTCAGGCGCCGAAACTCAGCCGGGTTCATCTGGATCTGGCGTGATGCAGCGTCCACAAGACGCTCGATTACATATCCTGCCTCGGGTCGACCCGCTCCACGATAGGCGTCAACCGGAACGGTATTCGTGAATACTCCCGTTACACGGCCGAAAACATGAGGAATGTTGTAGGCGCCGATTTGCAGCGCCACCTTTGACCCAAGAGCGATCGCGGGGCCAAACTGTGAGAGGTAGGCACCAACGTTATAGTGCGTGTCTATGCGCATCGCTTGGATTTTTCCGTTGGCGTCCAGAGCAAGTTCAGCGTTGTTAACCTGATCGCGACCTTGCGTGTCGGCGAGAAAGCTTTCGCTTCTATCCGCTGTCCATTTTACCGGCCGCTCAAGTTTGCGGGCAGCAAGGAGAACGAGAGGCAACTCCGGGTAAAGCCGATTTTTCATACCGAAGCTGCCGCCGACATCGCGCGTTACAAGATGAAAGCTTTCTTCTGGCAAATGGAAAATGTGATTCGCGAGTTGCCGTCGCATGCCATGGACGCCTTGTGTAGGCGCGTGAAGGGTATAGCGTGTGCCGTCCCAGTCGCCGACGAGCGCCCGTGGTTCTATGGCGGCGACGACGACCCGATTGTTGACGAGTTCTATCGAAACGGTATGCGCTGCATTGAGAAATGCAGCATCGGTCGCTTCTTGATCACTGGTTTCCCAAATGTAGCAAGTGTTGTTTTTCGCTTCAGGCCAAACCTGGCTCGCACCCGCATCAGCGGCGCCTTTCGTATCAACAACCGCAGGCAGAGGTTCGTAGTCCACCTCAATCAATTCAGCGGCGTCTTTGGCGATTGATAGAGTCTCTGCAACGACAAATGCAACTGCGTTTCCGACATGACGCACGAAACCGTCCGCCAATATGGGTCGAGCTGGTGACACCATTGGCGAACCATCGCGTTGTGTCACATCGGAAAGGCAGGGAATCGTCCCTAACCCCGCCGCTTTGATGTCAGCGGCTGTGAGCACTGTGAGAACGCCTTCTGTTGCCTTGGCTGCACGCGTATCGATGCCGGCTATACGCGCGTGAGCATGTGGTGAACGCAAAACGTAACTGTACGCCTGGTTCGGCACATCGAAGTCATCGGTGAAGGCTCCGCGCCCAGTGAGCAATCGAAAATCTTCCTTGCGTCGAACGGATTGGCCAATTCCTGAGTTTGTCATATGCGTATTTTCCGTGCGTTAAAAAAATATTGTTTATCTGAGGTCGCATCTGAACATGATGGATATCCCTGAAGGTAGCCCTAATTATTCCTCATCAATGTCTTCTGTCACCTCGATTGACGATGCGTCTTCTTTGCCCCGCCGTACAGTGAGCGCTGAAAAGCGCCAAGCCTTGAGTGTTGGTGACCAATGGTCTCTAGTCCAACCGGCCTTGAGCTTAAGTTCGACGAGAAAATCTGCAGGATCGGACAAGTTCTTCCAAACTTGCGGTAAGAATACCGCCCGTTTGCCCAGCAGCGCAGCTTCGTCTGTAAACGACAATTCAGTTTCAGGTCCTAATAATGTTACAGAAAGGTTGATCCTCTCATTCTCACTCGGCATTAGCGCTGGAAAGCGGGGGTCGTGGAAAGCTGCGGCATAACCGTTGGCTGCCGTGTCCGCGATCAGCGGTTGACGCGGCGATAGCGTGCCGACGCAACCACGCAGGCGGTTATTGAGCGTGAGTGTCACAAAAGTTGCGCGATGTTGTTGTAATTCTCGCGGCACATCGTCGACCGATATCTTAGGTGCTCGCCCGTGTTTTAGCGCAAATTCAATTGCTTGCGCCGCGGCGGCAAGAAGTGCGCCGCCATGCCGCAGCAACAGCTGCCGGTCGTCGATGTTTTGTTCGTCAGCCAAGGATCCAGGACCCGTAGCCGACGACGCGGTCGCGTGGACCAGCGGTATCGCCGAAATTTCTCAAGTCGAGCCGCTCGATCTTTAGCCCAAGCTCATCCGCTAGCAGCAGCAGCCCATCGACGGCGATACGGCCGCAGGCACCATCGTGTGATATGGCGTCCGGCTGCAATGCCTCAATAGCCTCAGCGGTCTTTAGGTCGATTTGACGCGCAGGGTCGTAACCATGGTAGTGGCTGAGATCGCTTAAAATAACGATCAGGGTTTCATCTCCACCCCACAACTGCTTTAGGAACTGGGCAACTGCCCTGTGATCGACTGCCCCAACGATAAGTGGCACCAGCGCAAAATCGCCAAGAACCTCTCGTAAGAAAGGCGGGTGCACCTCAAGCGCATGCTCATCCGCGTGGGGCTCATCGTTGATTTCAACCTGCGGGAGATCGCCTATGGCGGCGATCGCGTCATTGTCTATGGGGATTTCGCCGTTTGGTGTGGCAAATGCGTCGACACTCGGTGCAGCGATCTTGTTCAGGGGAACACGATGGTTGGGGCCCAGCAGGACCACACGGCGGATACGATCAGCAATGCCGCGAAGGGCATCGTAGGCGGGAGCAGCGACCATCGCGGAATAGATGTATCCCGCGTGGGGCATAATAATAGACTTAGGAGTCCATCTTCGGAATTTGGCATCGTTCTGCGCATCCGACAGGTATTGCGTCACCGCTGCATGCAGTTCGCCGGGATCGTCGGGATAGAACAAACCGGCTACCGCTGCCGGTCGGACCGATATCATCGCGTGCTTGCCTCGCCGTTCCAAATTGAAATGATACCGAATCGCTCTTTTGTGGGGCAACATGACCGTATCGGCAGACCTAATATATTTGGCCTGAGCACTCGAACACACCAAATCTCTCCCTATATATAGGGAGTAGGGTGAGATGAACCAATTGCCCGAGAATAACGACATCGAAGGTGTTCCAGCGCGCTATTGGCATCGTCTGGAAGATGGTCGCATTCAATGCGATCTTTGTCCGCGGTTCTGTAAGTTAAACGACGGCCAACGTGGGCTGTGTTTCGTGCGCGGGCGCGTGGGCGATCAAATGGTCCTTACCACCTACGGCCGGTCCAGTGGCTTTTGCATCGATCCTATCGAAAAGAAGCCACTCAATCATTTTCTGCCGGGGACGCCTGTCATGTCCTTTGGAACGGCTGGATGCAATCTTACCTGCAAGTTCTGCCAGAACCGGGATATCTCCAAATTTCGTGAAATTGATACGCTCGCCGACGCGGCATCACCTGAGCTCCTTGCCGAGGCGGCGCTCAGGAGCGGCTGTCTTTCAGTGGCATATATCTACAATGACCCGGTCATCTTCCTCGAATACGCTGTGGACGTGGCGGTCGCCTGTCGCGAACGTGGGCTTAAGAATGTTGCCGTTTCTGCGGGATATATCTGCCCGGAGCCACGCGTTGAGTTCTTTGACCACATGGATGCGGTTAACGTGGACCTCAAGGCCTTTGCGGAGGATTTTTACGCCCGTCTGTGCTCATTCTCGCTGACACCCGTTCTGGAAACTCTCAAATATCTAAAACACGAAACAAATGTCTGGGTTGAACTCACAACGCTTCTGATGCCGGACGAAAACGATTCGGAAGCCGAAATCGAGGAAATGACGCAGTGGGTGTTCGAAGAATTTGGGCCCGATGTACCAATGCATTTCACGGCGTTTCACCCCGACTACAAGATGCTGGATAAGGGCAACACCCCAGCTGAGACGGTAATCCGTGCCCGCAACATCGTCGTGAAGAATGGCATTCGTTACGCCTACATCGGAAATATTCATCATGTGGAAACGGGTAGTACGTATTGTCATGGGTGTGGGGCGCTGCTTATCGGGCGGGATTGGCACATGATTGCTGAATGGCACCTGACCGATGATGGGCGCTGTGAGATGCGTGTGCGGGTGTCTTCGACGGACCACACGGGACCCCTAGGCCGTCGTCGTGCTCCCGTTAATCCTGAGCGCCTTGAATGTGATGCACATGTTGGTAGCGGCGGAATGGCCTGACAGCATGGCGCATAAGACGTCACGCTCCCGTGACTTGAGTATAGCAAACCGGACTTTTCCCGTTGGGTGATGTGGAGATTATGAAAAAGACGATTTCTGCAATGTTCGATTCATGTAATCGAGGGATCGCCTTCAATTCGCTATCGGCTTGGTCACCGGTCAAGTATCCAGATCATTTTATGTTCGTCGATCCAATCGAGATATTAGAGCATTGTCGGAGCCTTACGCGGACGATTCTGTTTCGTCATGAGTATCTGCCACAAGATTTCACGATTTATCTCTACCGCGTTTGAGCGGGTAAAACATCAAAGAACCCCGGCCAATCAATGGCCGGGGCACCCCAACGCATAAGAGGTAAGTTTCGGGAGGTATCTCTCTATTCGAAAGCCTCTTCCCATGTTCCCTGGGTCGCAGCGCGAGAATATTCGGTTGCGCGGTTCTCAAAAAAATTAGTGTGTTCGACGGCGTTCAGCATGTCATCGATCCACGGCAGCGGATTGCGCTCCACATGGTAGAGCGGCGTTAAACCGAGTTGCATGAGCCGGTGATCGGCGATGTAGCGGATATACTGTTTGACTTCGGCGCTCGCGAGACCTTCGATCGGGCCCATTTCGAACGCTCGGTCGATAAATGCATCTTCGTGGTTGACGATCGTTGTGCAGGCAAGTGCCAGGTCACGCTGCAGTTCGTCGTCCCAAACTTCCGGTTCTTCCTCAACGAAGGTGCGAAATAGACGAATAATCGAGTTGGTGTGCAGCGATTCGTCTCGCGCCGACCAAGTAACGATCTGACCCATGCCCTTCATTTTATTGAAGCGTGGGAAATTTAGCAGCATCGCAAAGCTTGCGAACAACTGGACGCCCTCGGTAAAGGCGCCAAAAACGGCGAGGGTCCGGGCGATCTCTCCCTTCGTCTTCGTGCCCCATTGCTGCATGTAGTCGTACTTGTCCTTCATTTCCTTATATTTGAGGAATGCCTGATACTCGACTTCGGGAATGCCGATCGTATCGAGCAGATGGCTGTAGGCGGCGATGTGAATGGTCTCGGTATTGGAGAACGCAGCCAACATCATTTGAACTTCGGTCGGTTGAAATACCTGTGAATAGTGCTTCATGTAGCAATTGTTGACTTCGACATCGGCCTGCGTGAAGAAGCGAAAAATCTGGGTCAGAAGGTTGCGCTCGGATTCAGTCAAATTGCGATGCCAGTCCTTGACATCGTCCCCCAACGGAACTTCCTCCGGTAGCCAGTGGATGCGTTGCTGCATCAGCCAGGCGTCGTAGGCCCAAGGATAATGAAATGGCTTGTAGATTGAGTCAGATTTTAGCAGCGACATTCGTTATTTTTCCCTCGAGCCGGAACATCTACTGGCAGCTCAGACATTCCTCGTAGTCAGCTTCATTGGCCTGTTCGTCACCGTTGACGCGGCCAAGCAATGGTATGGTCGCAACACCGTTTTTCGACGATGCAGACGTCACGGTTTCCGAGCGCTGGATTGATTTAGAGCGGCAGTAGTAGAGACTTTTCACACCTTTCTTCCAGGCGAGCATATGGACTTGGTGTAGATCGCGTTTGTGGACGTCACCGGGTAGAAAGACATTGAGCGACTGCGACTGGCAGATTTGGCCTGCACGGTCGGCTGCATGCTCAATAATCCAGCGCTGATCAAGCTCGAATGCTGTTTTAAAAATTTGCTTCTCATCCTCGCTCAGGAAGTCGAGATGCTGCACAGAACCTTCATTCGTTGTGACTGACGACCAGGTGTCATCATCGTCTCGGCAATATTTCGCCAAAACTGCCTTCAAGTGCTTGTTGCGCACATTGAACGAGCCTGAGAGCGTCTTGTGCGTATAGCTATTTGCGGCAATTGGTTCAATCCCGGGCGAGGCGCCACCGCAGATGATTGAGATCGAGGCGGTCGGTGCAACGGCGAGTTTGTTCGTGAACCTCTCGGCAATACCGTAATCTTCCGCGTCCGGGCAAGCTCCACGTTCCGCAGCAAGTGTTTGGCTGGCAGCGTCAGCCTGGCCCCGGATGTGTTTGAACATCCGGTTGTTCCAGACTTTTGCCATGACGCTCTCGAAAGGAATGCCTAATGCCTGCAGAAACGAGTGGAACCCCATCACGCCCAGGCCAACAGAGCGCTCACGCATGGCGGCATATTTGGCACGTTCCATGGTGTCTGGGGCGGTATCAATAAAATCCTGAAGGACATTGTCGAGGAAGCGCATGATGTCTTCGATGAACGTAGGATGGCCTTCCCATTCATCATATTTTTCGACGTTGAGCGAAGAGAGACAACAGACGGCGGTTCGCTGCTTTCCGTGGGGGTCAATGCCAGTGGGCAATGTGATTTCAGAGCACAAGTTCGACGTCTTGACCGAGAGACCGGCAAGTTTGTGGTGTTCCGGGACGGCGCGGTTCACATGATCGACAAACACGAGATATGGCTCGCCCGTTTCGACCCGTGCGGTGAGAATGCGGATCCACAAGGATCGCGCTGAAAGTTTGCGTAATACTGTGCTGTCTTTGGGGCTCACGAGGGCCCATTCCTCATCATTTTCAACAGCGCGCATGAAGGCGTCGGAAATGAGCAGGCCATGGTGCAGGTTGAGCGCTTTGCGGTTCGGGTCGCCGCCTGTCGGTCTGCGGAGTTCGATGAACTCTTCGATTTCCGGATGGTTGACCGGAAGATAGACAGCGGCACTGCCTCGCCTCAAGGAACCTTGACTAATTGCAAGCGTAAGTGAGTCCATGACGCGAATGAAAGGAACCACACCAGAAGTCTTTCCATTGCGGCCAACAGTTTCACCAATTGACCTGAGATTACCCCAATAACTGCCAATTCCACCGCCACGCGCTGCAAGCCAAACGTTCTCGTTCCATAACTCGACGATACCGTCGAGGCTATCGTTTGCTTCATTGAGAAAGCACGAGATCGGCAACCCTCGCTTCGCCCCTCCGTTTGAAAGGACTGGTGTCGACGGCATGAACCAAAGTCGGCTCATATAGTCATAAATACGCTGCGCATGGGCACTGTCGTCGGCAAAATGCATTGCCACGCGTGCAAAAAGGTCTTGAAAACTCTCGTCCGGCAGCAAATAACGGTCGGTCAGCGTCGCCTTTCCAAATGTGGTCAGAAGCGCGTCGCGGCTGGCATCGATTTTGATTCGAATACCACGCTCGTTCTGCGCAATAGTCTCACCGTCAGTCGAGGCAAATGTCTGTTCGAATGCTGATTCGGAAGAATCGCTATCGCCGATAAAGCGATTAGCTTCAGAGTTATCCACAAGGACCTCATCGCCCACAAACGCTTCCGTTACCTCAACCATTTTCCCTCCTGTCCACAGGTGTGCATTGAATAACTTGTGGATAAAACACAAGATGTCGTACGTTTCGCAACATACCGCACAAGATGTGGAGACAAGTCAATCAGAACAAAAAGAGAACATATTACTTGCGTGAGAATAAATCAACTATTGGATCGATTTGGTCGTCGTCATATTGACAGTTTTTTGCGATTACGCAGGGAAGTTGCAATTCTGAAGAAGCAGTATTCAAACACACGGAATTTACTCCATCATGCGCCTTAATCTCGGATGCGGCTTCAACAAGATGGATGGGTACGTCAACGTTGACGCTAACCAAGATTGCTCGCCGGATGAGGTGACCAATCTGGAAGACTTACATTGGCCGTGGCCCGTCAACTCTGTAGATCAAATTGTCATGACACATGTACTTGAGCATTTGGGCCAGGCGGCCAGCGTCTACACAGGAATAATTAAAGAGCTCTATCGGATCTGCAAACATAACGGCCGAATTATCATCACGGTACCTCACCCCCGACACGATACCTTCATTATTGACCCGACCCACGTCCGTCCTATTACGACAGAAGGTCTGTCCATGTTCTCGCGCCTGAACTGCGAGCATTGGATAGAAACCGGAGCTGCAAATACTCCACTCGCGCTTATACACAATGTTGATTTCGAAGTTGAGTCGAGTGAGTTTGTCCTCGATCAACCTTGGCGCAGCAAACTTGAAGTGGGATCAATGACTAAGTCGGATATTGTCTTGGCCATTCGTCAATACAACAATGTTGTGCTAGAGACGAAAATCATCCTACGGGCGATAAAGGACGGCTAACGGCCATTTTTGCGTAGTACTTTTTGAGCGAGGGCCGTTTGGGGATGGCAGTTGAACAAAATTGCGGCAGAATGCCCGCATGTGCGGTCGCTATACCCTGACATCGCCTCTAGAGGCCCTGCGCGAACTCTTCGGTATATCAGAGCGGCCTAATCTCGCGGCCAGCTATAATATCGCGCCGACCCATAAGGTGGCGACCGTGCGGATCGGTGACGATGGCGACCGACACTTTGCTTCGCTCGCCTGGGGGCTCGTCCCATCATGGGCTAAAGAGGTGGCTACGTCCGGTCCACTCATCAATGCACGTGGCGAAACTGTAGCGAGCAAGCCGTCATTTCGAGATGCTTTTTATAAGCGTCGTTGTCTTATCGCCGCTGACGGGTTTTACGAATGGAAGGCAGAAAACCCGGGTGGTCCTAAGCAGCCTTACCGAATAACACTGGCAGAAGAGGGTCTGTTCGCCTTTGCTGGCATTTGGGAACGCTGGGAGAATCCGAAGGCGGCGGAGTCAGATGTATCCTCATTGGAAACATGCGCTATCGTGACAACTGTTGCGGCGGCGCCCATTGCGCATATCCATCACCGAATGCCAGTTATCCTCAATGCCGCTGACCACGAAACTTGGCTGACGGCAGCGGCGGATGAAACACAGGCACTTATACGTCCTTATGAAGGCAGGCTTACTACGCATCCCGTGAGTGCGCGTGTTAACGCCGTTCGTAACGATGACGCGGAATTGCTGGTGCCAGAATTGATAGGCGACACGGCTGAAGGCTCGAAAGATCGTCATCCTGGAGGTAGTCAGCTTGATCTATTTTAGACGAGCGTGTTGGGAATGATATCGAGAGGGGAGAATGTCTTGGGTGTATGCAGTCTTCGCGCTACATCGATTTTCCTGGCGGCCCTCATCGTCGCGAGTTGTCAGACGTCAGGAAACCTACACGATCTCGCGTCAAAATCGTTCAAAACGTACCAGGATGGCCGCTATTCAGAGGCTGAGCCCCTGATGATTTAGGTTTTAGAGCTCAATGTGCAAACCACCGGAAAAAACCACATAAATTACGCAACTGCTCTGAATATTTTGGCAACGCTCTACGATAAACTGGGCCGTTACGAGGAAGCCGAACCGTATCATCTTGAGGCGTTGGAGCTCCGCAAGAAGCTCCTCGGAAGCAATTCGGAAAAGGTTGCATCATCCGCCACACACGGGCTTACAGCCGGCGATTTTGCAGAAGTGGGGGAGCCGGCATTGGTGATGACGCCGCCGGTGACGGCTTCGGACGAAGATGATGGCCTTCTAACGGCGAGTGAAGTTGCACATCTAAGACTCAACGCGGACGGGGTCGTATTGAGTGCATGCAATACCGCTGCGCCTGACGGTTCGCCGGGCGCGGAGGGCTTGTCCGAGTTAGCGCGCGCATTCTTTTATGCAGGGTCACGAGCATTACTGGTGTCGCATTGGCCAGTAGATTCTCAGGCTGCCACGCGTTTGACGACGCGTCTGTTTTCAATTTCTTCTGCTGAACCAGCACTTGGTAGGGCTGAAGCTCTCCAGCGTTCAATGCTCGAATTAATGGATAGTATTGACCGACCCTACTACGCCCACCCTATATTCTGGGCGCCGTTCGTCGTTGTCGGTGAAGGTGGTGCGGCTTGAAACGGACTAATTAAGGATTTGTGACAGCAACAACCTGTTTCGCTACTCATTAGCTTTCAGGTCATCGTAATAGGCTTCGGCGCCGGGATGTAACGGAACGGTAATGTTGCGCGTGGCATTTTCCAACGCGTCGAACTTGCCGTCGGGATGTGCTCCCACCAACATGCGCCGTGTGTTCTCATGCCAGAGCGAGCGCGTCAGCTCCTTGACAAGTTCAAATGGAGCGTTGGCGGAAACTATCCATTGTACGGCGAGGCTGACGGTCGGAACGCCCAAGACATTCTCATAGGTATCGTTGGTTATCTTGGCTTCGGCAAAGAAAGGCCGCGTATTACGGAGAATTTCGCCAGGGGGGCCAGCAACAGCCAGCAAGCGCAAGGGCAGTTGTTTGGCCAGATCGGCGATCGCCGCAATTGGTTCGGCGCCCACTTCAAAATACGCGTCTATTTCACCGGCCATCAGCGCGTCTGCTGCTGGGCCGGGTTTCAATTGCCGAACTTTGAGGTCGCCTTCTCTAAGGCCGTAGACGCCAAGAATATCGCGAGAGTTCTCACGGGTTCCGGAGCCGGCGGGGCCTAACGATACGCGCTTGCCTGCGAGTTGGTAGATCGTGCGTATCTGCGAATCCGCGCGTACAACGACGTGGACTGCTACGCGAAATAGATTTGCGACGACCCGAAGTTCGCTTATGGGTGTTTTAGTAAGATAGGGCCCGGTACCATAGTGTGACCAGTGGGCCACATCAGCTTGGACTAAAGCCGAGTCGACCTCGCCACGACGAATTAGTTCAACGTTTTCAAACGCTCCGCCGGTCGATTGTGCGGTAGCGATGAGGCCTGCAACGCCGCAACTACCGCCCTTGTCGCAAGATCGGCTTCCCGGTGGGTTACTGATGCCAGCAGCAATTGCCGCGCCGACAGCGTATAGCGTGTCCGCCGTGGGGCCGGTCCCAATTCTAAAAAAAGTTGTTTCTTGAGCAGCGAGGGCATTCGCCAGCATCCCACCAAAAGCGGAAATGATGATGATTTTGCTGAGGGTACGCATAAGCAAATGTTGGGCCTGACTCTTGGTGACGTGACTATGCTCTACGCTTGGTGATACCTCGCGTCAACGAATGAGATTTCAACCTGTCGCGATTCTGCCCGAACACGTTGGCATAAAATTTACGGCGCTTGGTAGCTACCGGCAGTCTCTGCACGAAGACGTGTAAGTGCATAGACGGCGTCGATGAATGGTGTCTCTACATTTACCATTCTGCCGATTTCAGCGACCGCACCGACAATTGCATCGATTTCTATTGGGCGACCCTTGTCAAAATCTTGCAACATGGATGTTCGAAAATCACTCGGCCGTTTGTATCCTTCGACTCTTTCTTCCGGCGTGCTTGGAAGCGTGATGCCGAGTTTTTCGGTGATTGCGTAACACTCATACATCATCCCAACGACGAGCTCTGAGACACCATCATCAGCATATATTTCGCCCATTGTGCCCATCGTTAAGACGCTGATCGGATTTGCCCCAATGTTTCCCAAAATTTTGTACCAAACCTCAGTGCGAATTTCCGTGCTAACCGGTGATTCAAATCCCGCAGTTTTGAATGCTTCGGACACACGCTGAACACGCTCACTCTCACTACCATCGAGCTCTCCGACAGGGAATCGGCCGAGCCGGTCCGCGCGGCCAAGATGGGAAATTACGCCGGGTTCAGGGACAGATGCCCCCATATAAACGACGCAGCCAAGCGTACGTTCAGGGCCAAGTCCGTCCCATACTTTACCTCCCGGATCTACGCTGTCTAAATTCTGCTTTAACCGGTCACCAGGCGGTCCATAAAAATACCACCATGGAACGCCGTTATGCGCCGGGACCACAACGGTGTCTGGACCGATCAAAGGCTTGATGGCTGAAAGTGCACTTCGAACCGCAGGAACTTTTAGCGTTGTGATGATCACATCGTGTACACCGGCCTCTTCGGCGTCGTCGGTGACATTAGGGTGGGTGACGATCTCGTCGTCCGCTGTGCGCAAAATCAGTCCCTTGTCACGTACGGCAGCCAAAGTTGCCCCACGTGCAAATAGCGTAACGTCAAGACCCGCTCGAACCATATGGGCGGCAACGGCGCCACCAATTGCTCCTGCGCCAAATATGCAAATTTTCATGGGTAATTCTTCCTCTGTAGTCCCTCGGCCGGAAGGTCCGGCACATCCAGTATTCTCGTCGTATTACGGCGCCAAGTAGCAACCTCCCACATCGGCTCGCAATCGCGTCAACGCATATACGCAGTCAATCTGTGGTGTTGGCACGCCGACCATGCGCCCAATTTCGGAAACCGCTCCAACAATCGAGTCCACTTCTATTGGCTTGCCACGATCAAAGCTCTGCAACGTGGAGGTTCTAAACGTTCCCAACCGTGCACCACGTGCAACATTTTCTTCGACATCAGCTGGTAGTTCGACTCCCAATTTTTGCGTCACTGCGAGCACTTCCCGCAAAATTGCCCGCATGACATCGCAAATGCGCGGCTCGCTGCACATTTGCTCCATCGTGGCGTTGCAGATAACGCTTATTGGATTTACACCGATATTGCTGCTGATCTTGGACCAAACGGACTTTCGGATGTCCATGTCTATTGGTGCGTTGAAACCTGCTGTTGCGAATGCGGCAGTAGCGGCAACGAGCCGTTCGCTTTCGCTGCCGTCTGGTTCGCCTAAATTGTATGTCTGATACTCGCTGTAGCGGGCAGTGCCCGGTTCAGGAAGTGACGCACTCATTCGAACCGTGCATCCCAACACTTTCTCCGGTCCAATCGCCTTCCAGATATCTCCGCCTGGATCGAGGCTATCGAGGTGAACTTTTGGCCAATCTCCAGGTAAAGCGTGGAAGTACCACCACGGGATTCCATTCTGTGCGGCTACCACGGTTGTATTGGGACCAATTAACGGCAGGATTGACGGAAGCGCTGGCCGGATCGTATTGGCCATCAGGGAAATTATGACGAGGTCCTGCGGGCCTACCTTAGTTGTATCATCCGTTACTTGGAGGTCAACGACTTCGTGGTCTTCCCCGGTCAGTAGGGTCAGCCCTTGTTTTTGAATTGCATTCAGAGTTTCACCGCGTGCAATCAACTTTGCATCGAGACCAGCAGAAGCCATGCGACCGGCGACGACACAGCCAATTGCTCCAGCACCAAAAACGGTAATTTTCATGTTAGTTCACTCGTTACCTGATTTGATATTTCTATAGAGTAGGGGAGGCAAAGAACATGGGTAGGAATGACCGTTCAGCATAGCCGCGGCAGCTTCACCAAATATGTGCATGTATCCGCTAGTGCGACAGGATCTGGCTCAAGAATAGTTTTGTGCGGTCAGACTGCGGGTTATTGAAGAATTCTTCTGGTTCATTTTGTTCAATGATTTCGCCGACATCCATAAAAATTATGCGGTTTGCCACGGTTTTGGCAAATCCCATCTCATGGGTTACGACAATCATCGTCATGCCGGATTCGGCAAGCTCGATCATGACGTCGAGCACTTCCTTGATCATCTCCGGGTCGAGCGCCGAGGTA
>CAVOAK010000020.1:0-27896 GCA_963693665.1 Alphaproteobacteria bacterium
GGATTTTCATCGACATGGGTGAGCCATACTGGTTGGTGCTCAGGATGGCCATCCTCGCCACTTCCATGCGGTAAGAAAGCACTATCATTATACGTCCAAAGCTGCCCGTTTAGCGCATCTACGCGTTCCGCCGAGCCCGCCATGACAACGGCATGCCAATCACGTTCTAGCACACGTTCAAGGAGAGCAGGCAGAGCCCGCTCCAAAGGCGTGCTTTGTAAATGATAGAAACGAATCTCTGTCAATTCTTGGCTATCACGTCAACGAATACGGAAACAAATACGACAATGAAAACGGCGTTTAGCTCTCGTAATTATCGCGTACCATACGGTCAAGCAAGCGCACACCAAAGCCTGTGCCACCTCTAGGAACCGTGGGCGTATCTTTGCTTGACCACGTTACACCCGCGATATCGAGATGCGCCCAAGGCACATCGTTGACAAATCGTTGAAGAAATTGTGCGGCCGTAATGGACCCCGCACCACGCCCGCCAATATTTTTCATATCGGCTATATCGCAATCGAGCATCTTGTCATATGCCTTGTCTAAGGGAAGACGCCACAACCGTTCACCTGTCGCAGCGCCAGCAGCAACTAAATTGCCGGTCAAGTCATCATTGTTTGAGAACACACCAGCGAATTCATGCCCCAGGCTGACGATCATTGCCCCAGTTAACGTTGCCAGATCGACCATAAACTTCGGCTTGAAGCGAGACTGCGTATACCAAAGCGCGTCAGCAAGAACGAGGCGGCCTTCAGCGTCCGTGTTCAAGACTTCAATTGTCTGACCGGACATTGACGCGATGACATCGCCGGGCCGAACTGCGCCACCTGATGGCATATTTTCAACCAAGCCAATCACACCGACCACGTTAACTTTAGCCTTGCGGCCGGCCAACGCCTTCATCAAACCCGTAACGACGCCGGCTCCGCCCATGTCCCACTTCATTTGCTCCATGGCGCCAGCAGGCTTGAGTGACAAGCCACCGGAATCGAAACACACGCCCTTTCCGACAAATGCAATTGTTGTTTTAGATTTTGGTGCACCATTCCAATGCATTACAGCCAATTGGCTTTCGTGTTGCGAGCCCTGCCCTACGGCCAGCAAAGTGCGCATACGCAACTCTCGCATCTTTCGCTCGCCATGTACGTCCACCTTAATTCCCAGACGGCTCAACTTGCGTACTTCCGCAGCAAACGATTTCGGAAAAAGAACGTTTGGCGGCTCAGAAACTAGATCTCGCGTCAACGCAACGCCTTCGGCCACCTTGTCGAGTGACGTGAACGCCCGCCGCGCTTGAGTTGCCCCTTTAACATGTAGCGTTAGAGTCGCGAGGCGGGTTTTTTTGCCTTTTTTTTCTTTCGAGCGGTACTTATCGAAACGGTAACTCCGCAAACGGGCGCCCAGTGCAATATTGGGTGCACTGGGCGACCCCACGCCGTCGTCAACCAAAACTGCGGCGATTTCCTCACCGGCCTGCTCTAAATACGCAAGCAGACGACCGCCAAGATTCTGACTTTCAAGTTCATCGGGGCTCTTGCCAAGGCCAGCAAGAATTACTCGGCTTACGGACAAACCGGCGGGTGCAATGACCGAAAGCATCTCGCCGCTCTTGCCCGTGAATCTGCTATTTCGAACAGCGCGACGAAGGGCGCCTTTGGCGAGGGCATCCATCAGCTTCGCCGACGTGCTTAGCTTTCCCTTCTCATGCACGCCCACCACAACCGCCCCGTTTTTTGGCGTCGCTAACTCGGCAAAGTTGATCTTCATGTGTTCCCCTCAAGTCCAGATTAGATAATGCGAGAGACCGCATCAAAGGAAGGACGTCGCGATTCAAGTACATGGCGACTTTAGCCATTAGTGTGCAAAAGGAAAAGCCGAAGGCCACGCCTGCGGAGTTTCTCGTTGGCGAGTACGTTGGCACTCAAAGGTTAGTGTGTCACTCCGAGCGATTATTGAGGTTCAATATAGTTGAAAAGGCCAATCCGCCCACGACGATCTGAAATACCAATCCTGATAAGCTCCGCGATCTGTTCGGCAACTCTCACCGAATAGTGCAGCGCATCCCAATAATTTTCGTCGCGCGTTGTAATCTCTGAGGGAAACATGAAATCAATGGTGTGCGCATTGGGCGTATCGGCGGCAAGCGCAGCAAGTCTGTGCTTACATTCGTCCCATCGTGCCCATTCAAGAGTTTCTTTTCCTGGCAAGCGCACATTGTGATACGGCACGAACATCAAGACTTTGACAGTCTCACCCGGCAAGCGCGCTAACATATCCCGCATCCTCGAATGTGCAGGATAAATCCAGCCTTTGCGCTGCTCCGAAAAACTCTGCTGCGGGGCGGTAATCACGCTTGTTGGGGTTGGTCCGGACGGTCCGTAGATATGAGACCGGGCTTTCTCAAGATCGTATTGATCCTCAGGCGGCAAAAAATTCGTGTATCCATCGCGTCCATACTTTGGTGTTCTCAAGCCAGCCAGAAAGCCGACCTGGCGTCCCGCCTGTTCCAATGCACTAAAATTGAACAGATAAAGGACATCATTCCATGAGTTGCCGTCATAGAGCCAGGGAGGGAATGGACGAAAAGTGAAATCCTCAAGCGTTGGTGCCGTGCTGCACCATTCACCATCGAGACCAAAGATAACCATGCGCGGCGCGCGGTGATGTTCAATAAACAAGTTATAGAGTCGCTGCTGCTCATGGCTGGTTGCACTGTTCATAGAAAGATTGGCAAATCGGGCAGCAAACAAACCATTCAACTTTTCCGGCCGCAATAGGCGGGTCGTTGATGTGCCAAATATTGCGCTATCAAATCTCGGACTTGCCGCCAACGCTGGAAACGAAAATCGTTGATTTGTTGACACCGGCTCGCGCTCAAGAGCTGGAGAAAACGGCAACGTATCATAAGGATCGGCAATTATGACAAATGCACAAAGCGAGCCCAATGCGCCGAGCAAGACAGCAACAAAAACCAACCAAAATCTGCGCCAGACCATTCGCCCGTCCTAAAATTGGAAGTAGATGAATTCGGCATTTGTACCGCCACCGACCTGCAGAAAAACGGCGGCCATGGCCAAAGCACCAAGAGCCGCAAGTGCTGGTTTGGAGACGACGTGTTCGCGGGCAATTTCCTGGCTGGTCGGACCAACCAGGGCAATCAAAGCGGCGACGGAAAATAACCACGCGACGTCGACAACATTGACACCGTTGTCCCCCGCAACACCTATGCCGCTGCCGACCATCGACCATATATGCGTCACGGCGGCAGAGAACGACTCCGCACGGAAGAAGACCCAGGTCGTAAAAATAAACGACATCGTCGCCAGCCAGGCAGGCAAACGGCCGAGCTTGCCGCCGGCACGAGTCCAAAGGTGGTTTACCGCCAGCGCAATGCCATGCATCCCCCCCCAAACAACAAAGTTCCAGCCAGCACCATGCCATAACCCGCCCAGGAGCATAGTAATTATGAGCGCCATCATGTGTCGTGTTGATCCAGCGCGGCTGCCACCAACGGAAATAAACACGTAATCCCTCAAAAATCGCGACAACGTCAAATGCCACCGTCGCCAGAACTCGCGAACGGACAAAGCTCGATAAGGCGCGTTAAAATTGACCGGGAGATGCAAACCTAACATAAGCGCCAAACCGATTGCCATGTCGGAATAGCCAGAAAAATCAAAGTATATCTGGAGCCCAAACGCTATTGACGCGATCCAGGCATCAACAACACCAAGAGAATTACCGAGACCCGCAACTGCAAACAGTGGATCCGCAACAAGCGCCAACTGATCCGCTACCAAAACCTTCTTCACCAAGCCTATCACCAACAAAATAGCGCCACGTGAGAGGTTTTCGTACAAATCTCTATGTTTGGGATTACGGTCGAATTGAAAAATTAGTTCGTTATGCCGAACGATTGGACCCGCGATTAGTTGGGGAAAAAAACAAACATACAGCGCGTATTCTTCAAAGCGATATCGCCGCGACACTCCGCGCGCTGTATCCACAAGATAAGAGATTTGCTGAAATGTGAAAAAACTAATTCCAAGTGGTAGTACGATTGACCAGCGCTGTTGCTCAGCTCCCAAAAACCAGGCGATAGAATCAGAAGCAAAATTTGCATACTTGAAAATGCCAATAACCAAGAGGTTCGCAGATATCCCTAAAAGAATCAGTGGCAGTTGTGGCCACCGACGATGCGCATTTGCCAAGGTCCAGTTTAAGGCGATCGAACCAGCAAGGAGCGGAACCAGTCGAATATCCCAGTATCCATAGAATACAAATGATCCAATTATAAGAAACCAAATGCGGTATGCTCGGTTGGCGGACACCAGATAGTAGCCAACTAAAATTATTGGCAAGAACACAATCAAAAATACTTGGCTATTAAATAACATTACTGAACAATCCGATGAAAATCCGTCGACTTACAATAATTCAAGCTGCTATCTTCAAACTAGATCGCCATTAGTCAACCTCGCCATTCTTTTACCTTCTTTTCAGTATCGATTGAATTGTTGATTAATAATTGCTGCAAGCTGGACTATACTTGAGCTATGACCAGCATCAGCCGCTACGTGGCAGGCCAAATCCTCATTGTGACGTTTTTTGCAACGATCGCGATATGTTCCGCGATGTGGATGGGCCAATCGTTGCGGCTCATTGAGCTGATCATCAACCGCAGCCTGCCAACGTCAATGTTTCTATACATGGCAACATTGCAGTTGCCACGTGTTCTAACATTTATCGTACCGGTCGCTGTCTTTGGCGCGACATTGTTCACCTATCACAAACTCATGAACGACAATGAAATTATTGTCTTGCGTGCCGCGGGCGTGAGCCATTTTTCAATTGCTGCTCCTGGTTTAATCGCTGCATCTATTCTTACTCTGTTTACATATGTACTGAGCCTCTATCTGGTGCCGGCCTCGCTCCGCACTTTCAAGGACCTGCAGCACAAGATTCGAAGCGAATACGCGTCGGTCCTGTTGCAGGAAGGCGTTTTCAATACGTTGGGCGATGGAATTACTGTTTACGTGCGTGAGCGAGACAGTAACGGCGAGCTTCAAGGCATCATGGTCCATGACAACCGAAATGCGGAGGTGCCGGTCACATACCAGGCAGAGCGAGGCGCCCTAATCCACAGTGAAAACGGGCCGCGAGTTGTCCTTGTGAACGGAAATCGCCAGCAAGTTGACCGAAAGAACGGCCAACTGTCGATGCTATACTTCGACCGCCTGCCGTTTGATATCGGTCAAATTGAACACGCCGATCAAGTTCGTTGGCGAGAACCGCAGGAGCGATATCTCAACGAACTGCTTGTGCAGGACGGGTCGACGGGCGACGTATTTTATCGCTACAAATTGGTTGCCGAAGGTCATTTCAGACTATCGTCACCCCTGCTTCCACTGACCTACAGCGTCATCGCCATGTCGATATTGCTATGTGGTCCTTACAACCGCCGAGGGCAGATATTTCATATCCTGCTTGCGGTTACTTTGACGGTCGTTCTGTTGATTTCGAGCTTGGCGCTACCGCATCTCGTCACCAAGCATCCAATACTTGTGCCTTTGCTCTACGCCAATAGCATTGTGCCTTTGCTAGGTGGGCTCTATCTACTGTCTAGGCCCCCAAAACGGCGGCGTAGCGGAGTTCAGACTGCGCCATTGACGTTGCCTGCGTCGTAAAGCAGAACGAATTACAAGGAGGCTTTCACCGGCATGCGCCTATCGCCGACATTTTCCGTATATTTTGCCCGACACTACATATTTTGGTTGTGCAGCGTGTTCCTTGTTTTGCTTGGTATTGTCGCGTTGTTCGACTTCGTTGAATTGTTGCGCAGAGCGTCCGGTAAAGAGGACACCGATTTGACGATCGTCCTGCAGATGAGTGCATTCAAATTACCGCAGCTTGTGCAGGAAATGTTGCCGTTCAGCGTATTGTTCGGGGCAATGTTCTCGTTTTGGAGACTCGCACGAAATCGAGAACTGGTTATCGCCCGAGCGGCTGGCGTTTCTGCCTGGCAGTTCCTCGTGCCTGCACTATGCATATCGCTTCTTGTTGGCATGTTACAGATCGGCCTGTTTAACCCGGTTTCATCCGTTATGTTATCTCATTTTGAAAAACTTGAGAGCCGTTACCTCAGCAATTCAACAAGTGTGTTAGCCGTCTCGAAAAACGGCTTGTGGTTACGCCAAGCCGATGAAGGTGGGCAGTCTGCTATTTACGCAATGCGGATATCGCAAAGCGACGTGACCTTGCAACAGGTGATATTCTTCTTGTTCGAAGGCAGAGATACTTTCATTGGGCGAATCGACGCGGAAAGCGCAAAATTGGAAGATGGCTATTGGGATATCCGCAACGCGTGGATTTCTGCTCCAAACAAGGCCGCCCGTTTTGCAGAGACATACCGGCAGCGCACAGATTTAACGCTGAATAAGATACAAGACAGCTTTGCATCCCCCGAAACCATGTCATTTTGGGACCTACCCGCCTTCATTGATACCTTGGAAATCGCTGGCTTTTCAGGTCACCGACACCGACTCTATTGGCACTCACTGCTCTCCATTCCGATTCTGCTGTGCGCTGTGGTTCTCATAGCGGCTACATTTTCAATGCGCATCAGCAAGAATTGGAACACGGGTATTATGATCGTGAGTGGAATAGGCGCTGGCTTTTTTCTTTATTTTCTAACCGACGTTATCTACGCGTTAGGATTGTCAGCGAATATACCCGTCTTACTAGCAGCATGGACTCCAGCCGGTGTAAGTCTGGCGTTGGGAGTCGCAAGTTTACTGCATCTTGAAGACGGATAGCCGAAGATGTTTGCCGCAGCGCTGTACATTTATTGGAATATACCGGTGATCCGCGATGTGGCACTTGCGGAGACTTAAGGTTCCACACATGTGGAAACAATGAGGAAGATGTACTCTATGGGTCTACGAGGAACTGCGCAGCAGGTTAACCGGGCAATCTCTCGGCTTATTCTAATTGCGCTCCTACTATGTATTGCTGCCAGCCTAGGCATGCTCCGCGCGCAGGACGTTTCGCGGATTGCCGCAATCGTTAACGAAGAAATCATCTCCGTTCTCGATCTCGCGGCTCGCATTGACCTGACCATATTTGCGGCTAACTTCCCCGATACTCCCGACACTCGGCGCCGTCTTTCGGGTCAAGTACTGCGCGCCCTTGTGGACGAACGCTTGCAAATGCAGGAAGCCGACCGCCTCGGAGTACGGATCAATAATCGTGAGATTGATATTCAACTCGGCGAAATCGAACGGCAAAACGGCGTTGCACAAGGTGGATTGGATGAATTATTGCGCCGACGAGGTGTAAAAAAATCCAGCCTGGTCGCGCAATTGCGAGCCCGGATCACGTGGACGAAAACCCTCCAGCGGCAAATGCGCCGACAGATAACTGTGAGTGATGAAGACGTCGACGACGAGTTGAAGCGACTGAAAATCAACCAAGGGCTTGTGCAAAATCGCGTGGCGGAGATTCTCCTTACATTTGACGGCGCTGATCAGGAGGGCGAAGTTCGCAAAGTTGCTGAGGGGTTGGTTCAACAAATTCGCGGCGGGGCGCGTTTCGACGCATTAGCGCGCCAATTCTCTAGAAGCGCATCCGCCGCTGCTGGCGGAGAGTTGGGCTGGGTTGCTCAGGGCCAACTCGACGAGGCGCTTGAACAGGCATTGAAAGAGCGGAACCCTGGTCAAATTACAGACCCAATACGAACATTTGCCGGTTTCCATATCTTGATGTTGCGCGACCAGCGCACGCCGCAATCATCCTCACAAGATACTCTGCTTGAACTGCACCAGCTTGTCATTCCGGTTCAAGTCGGTGCCAGCGCTGCCGAAATAGAAACTAAAACCATATTGGCGAAGAATACGCGCTCAGCACTTACAAGCTGTTCTGCCCTACCTGAAGTAGCGAAGGCAGTTGGGTCACCGCAATCGGGTTCGTTGGGCAAGATCGCAATCAAGGATCTACCAACGAATCTAAGGCACGCCGTCATTGATCTTGCGGCCGGCGACGTGAGCGAGCCAATTGTCACAAATACAGCGGTGCTGTTGTTGATGGTATGCAGCCGTGAGGAGAAATTACTCGAACTGCCGACTCGGCGGCAAATCCAGTCGCGACTCAGCTTCAATAAACTGGACCTTCTGGGCAGGCGGCATTTGCGCGACCTGCGACGGTCTGCCTTTGTGGAATACCGCATATGAAGTCCACTGGGTCCCAACCACTTGTTGTAACCATGGGCGAACCTGCCGGAATAGGCGGAGAACTTGTGCTTAAGGCATGGCTGGGTCGAGAGAAATGGCAAACGCCGTGTTTTTTTGTCGTCGACGATCCATCACGACTTCAGCGGCTTGCCGATCGTCTAGAATGGCATGTGCCAATCGTCTCCATCGAGGATCCGCAGAGCGCCGTTGATGTATTCTCGTCCGCGCTTCCAGTACTTGCACAACACCTACCCGGGTCGAGCACACCTGGTCATCCCGACGCCGCGAATGCCCCCGCCGTGATCGGAGCAATCCGTGAAGCGACTTCCCTTGTTATGGCCGGACAGGCCTCAGCTGTAGTTACCAATCCAATCAACAAGCAAGTCCTCTACGAAACAGGCTTCACGTTTCCTGGGCACACGGAATTTTTGGCCGAACTGGCGGGTGATGCATCAGAACCAGTTATGATGCTCGTTTGCCCAGATCTGAAAGTAATTCCGGTAACCGTTCACCTCGCATTGATCGATGCGATACGTGCGCTGAACAAAAGCCAAATCGTCACGACAGTGAAGACAGCCGCAGCCGCGATGGTTCGAGACTTTGGCATAGATCGTCCGCATCTTGCAGTTGCAGCGCTAAATCCGCACGCCGGTGAAGGGGGTTATTTGGGCAACGAAGAGATTGATGTAATCGCGCCAGCAGTAGCGGAATTGAAAGCCCACGGACTGTCTGTGAGTGGCCCTACGCCAGCCGACACCCTGTTTCACGAACGTGCTCGTCAAACCTATGACGCTGTAATCTGCATGTATCACGATCAAGCGTTGCTACCAGCAAAGACGATCGATTTCAGTAACGGAGTAAATGTAACGTTGGGCCTTCCATTTGTCCGCACATCACCGGATCATGGAACCGCATTTGAAATTGCCGGAACCGGGGTCGCTGACGAAACGAGCTTTATATCAGCCCTGTCAATTGCCGCTCAAATTGTCGAGCGTAGAATTGGAAACAACCAACCCGGTATTCAGAGGGCAACCGGTTCACAACGTGTCTGAGTCGCCTGCACCCGCACCCGGAACCCCGACAAGAGACCCGGTCGCAGCATTGCCACCTCTTAGAGAGATCATTGCGCAACACGGGCTTGCAGCACGTCGCTCCCTCGGCCAGCATTTTCTCTTGGACCTTGAGCTCACACGCCGAATTGCCCGTGCTGCCGGAGATCTATCTCAAGGCACAACCATCGAAATTGGCCCTGGACCCGGCGGGCTAACGCGCGCGCTTTTGATCGAAGGTGCCGCGAAAGTCATTGCCATCGAGCGCGACGAGCGCTGCGTTACAGCACTCGAGACATTGGTCGATGCGTCACGGCAACGGCTCGAAGTCTTACACGAAGATGCACTCACAGCAGTGCCGGAAACTATGAGCGACACGCCGCGACGGATTGTTGCCAATCTGCCCTACAACATTGCAATGCCACTTCTTATGAAATGGCTCGACCACTCCACCGCGTTCAGTAACCTTATCTTGATGTTTCAGCGCGAAGTCGCAGAACGCATTGTCGCGCAGCCGGGTAGCAGAACCTATGGTCGCCCATCCGTGATGGTTCAATGGCATTGTTCGGCGCGACGGCTTTTCGATTTACCGGCTCGTGCTTTCGTTCCGCCGCCGAAGGTTGTGTCATCCGTCATTATGCTTACACCATTCGCAACACCGCCCTACCCTGCGAACAAAGAGGACCTCAAAGCGGTCACCGCCGCCGCCTTCGGCCAACGTCGAAAGATGCTGCGGACAGCACTCAAAAGTTTACCGGTGGATTCTGCCGAACTCCTCGATATTGCTGAGGTCGATCCGACCGCGCGTGCTGAAACTCTGGAAGTCGCCGAATTTGCGGCTCTTGCCCGCGCTCTTACTGCCCTTCGCGAAGGCCCTTAACGAACTCGCCGAGGCCCACCAAACGATCGCGGCGGAGCCGCTCAGCCGCGAGTATCGCCAGAATATTTGCGACACTCTCGTTAACGTCACGATTGACCAGCACATAATCGTATTCACGATAATGGCTCATATCGCTGGATGCCTGTGCCATTCGTTTGGTGACCACCTCCAGGCTATCCTGGCCTCGCCCAAACAGGCGCCGCTCTAGTTCCTGTGTGGATGGTGGTAAAATGAATATGCTGACGAGATCTTCGCGTGCGTTTTCGGCGAGCTGTTGGGTGCCTTGCCAGTCGATATCGAACAGAACGTCCCTGCCCGCGTCCAACACCTCTCGTATCTGCATTTTTGGAGAGCCATAATAATGATCAAATACTTTTGCATGCTCCAATAGCTTGCGCCGATTTATCATCAGATTAAATTCTGTCTTATCAACAAAATGATAATCACGCCCATCGATTTCGCCTGTCCGCATTGGCCGAGTCGTTGCTGAAACCGACATTTCGATGTTGTCTTCGCGTTCGAGCAACGCTTTAGATATTGTCGTTTTGCCGGCACCAGAAGGCGACGAAATTACGAGCATAAGACCGCGACGCTGGATGTCCTTCATACTCTGCCTATTCTATGTTCTGGACTTGCTCACGCATTTGATCGACTGCGGTCTTAAGGTCTAGGCCGATCCGCGTAAGCTCCAAATCAGATGCTTTTGAACAAAGTGTGTTTGCTTCCCGGTTAAACTCCTGACACAGAAAATCAAGCTGCCGTCCGATTGGTTCGCCGTCCCGCAAAAGATCTCGTGCCGCATCAGTGTGGGCAGAAAGACGATTTAACTCCTCGCGCAAGTCCGCTTTCACCGCGAGCAACGCGACTTCATGTGCAAGTCGCTCTTCCGGCAAGGGTCGATCATTCCCTATAAGTTCATCCAATTGTGCTGTGAGCTTTGCTTTGATTGCAGCTGGCTGGGCTGCTTCAGAACGAACCGCTTCGTCGCATAGTGACTCGATTCGGTTGAGCAAATCGTCCACAAACCCCGACAAACGCTCCCCTTCGTTCAAACGGGACGCTTGAAGCGCTTCCAGAACTTCTTCCAACGATGTCACAAGAGCTTCAGTCCATATCTCCCCGATGACCTCGTCGACCTCGTCCACGAGTTCAAAGAGACCGCGCAATTGAAGCAACATGTCGAGCCGAACAGGTTCACTCGAAACTTTACCATCAAGTTTTTGCTGCAGATCAAGGATTTGCTGCAACATCTCTTCGTTAATACGAAAGGAAGCCTGCTGGTCACTTTTTTCCAGTGTCAGAGCGAGTGAAATGGAACCCCGTTTAAATTTCTCGCCTGCGGCGACTCGTGCCACAGCTTCCTTTGCCTCGAACCCATGCGGCAATCGGACGCGCACATCAAGTCCACGGGCGTTAACACTCTTTGCTTCCCAGGCCCAAGTGTATCGGCTCAATTTTCCGGTCGCTTGAGCAAAACCGGTCATACTGGAAACGGTCACAGTGAATTTTCTCGAGAGGAAATTTGTTTCATTTGATGAATTCGGCGCAATGAAAAGCGACTATATCGCCTGCCTTGACGTTGCCACAAGTCGTCGACGCCACCTGTCGTGCGCATCGCCTGATTTAGGGCCCATGGCAGATCACTCTGACCGCGCCAAATAACCTTCCCGCCATGCGATACCTGTTGTACTCGCAAATATCATGAAGCCACCAATAAACGTAAAGCGATTTGGTGATTCCGAAAATATCATAAAGCCGAATAGGGCAGACCAAACCAACTGAAAGAAATCCAGCGGCATGATTACATTGGCTTCGGCAAGTCTAAGCGCCTGTGCGAATATAAGCTGCGCTGTAGTTCCGATGACGCCCATGGCCGCGAGCCAACCAAGCGCCTCCCAACTTGGCCACTCCCAAAAGAACAATGCGGCGATGAGAAACATTGGTATGGGCAGTATGATTGCATAGGACGTGATGGTGACACTCGAGTCAGTTCGCGTCATTACCTTCATTAGGGTCAGTAGGCCACCAAAAATAAACGACGCAAAGATACGCAGCATCGTCCCTAAATCAATTGCTTCAAATCCAGGCCGAATGATAACGAACGTTCCAGCAAAACCAAAAGCGATCGCCGCCCAGCGCCCGACACTCACTCGCTCGCCAAGAAACAAAATTGCGCCAATTGTAGTGAAAATTGGCACCAGAAACCCCAATGCCGCGATACGGGCCAGCGGCGTTACGCTAATTGCATAAAACAAACACAAACCGCCAACGACACTTAAACCGGCGCGAATCATGTGTAGACGAAGAATGGGAGTCCTCAACGGCGTTGTGCCATAGCGAACAAACCACGGCAACACGACAAGAAGCCCGAAGACATTGCGGAAGAATGCGACTTCAAAAGGATGCACCGAATTTGTCGCGTGACGGATCATCGCGACTTCGATGCCAAACAGGAAGACCGCTAGGAACATAAGCCCCATACCCTGAAGGTTCCCTGACAAGCTAAAGGCGATCGTTCGAAATCTGTTCATCCGGGCTCGGAGAAACTAATTCGACCTACCCACCAGATCGACGACAAGCAAAAATTATTAAAAATGGGCTCAATCTCGACCCAAAAAAGTTCCGGCGACTCGGACATCAACAAATGGTGATTTTGCAATATTTAGGAGCCTGGCGCTGTCGATTGGGGCGAATGAGACGACTGCGGCACCTCCACCGATTGCGATGACAGTGGAGACTCTGGTGAAATCGGCAAAGTCTGTGACGACGGTGGTTGCGTAACAGGCGCAACGCTCTTCGTTTCCCGCCACGCAACATATGTCGCGCTTGCACAGATCATGACGCCACCAAACCATGTCCAAATACTTGGAATTTCGGAGAAGAATGCATAGCCGATAACCGACGCCCATATGAGTTTGAAAAAGTCGAGCGGCATGAGAACGTTGACCTCTGCTTCCTTCAGGCCTTGATTGAACAAAAGCTGAGTCGTCGTCGCAACAATGCCCACCGCTGCACACCATCCGAGTATTCCCCAAGACGGCCATTCCCAAACGAAAGTCGCAATCAACAGATTCATCGGCGCCAGCAGCACAACAGAGTAGCTGGTCAAAGTCACTGTCGACTCGGTCCGGCTCAGAATTTTCGTCAACAGGATGGCAAATGAGAAAATCAGCGACGCACCTATCATCACCATTGCGCCGAGACTGACGTCGACGAACCCAGGCCTCAGTACAACAAGTGTGCCTGCAAAACCGCCAAAAACTGCGAGCCAACGCTTGAGTCCTACACTCTCACGGAGGAATACCATCGCCAGGAGTGTTGTGAAGATTGGCACTGTGAATCCGAGGGCAGCAACCAGTGCCAACGGGATCTCGCTGAGCGCGTAAAACAATCCGAGTTGAGAGACGAGCGTTATCAGAACACGCAATAAATGCAGTGGAAAACGAGTTGTTCGTAGAGGTGCTAGGCCACGACGTATGAACCAGGGCAACACGACAAATAGCCCAAAAAAATTCTGAAAAAACACAATCTGGAACGGATGTAGTTCGGCAGATACCAACCGCACGAGTGCGTGGAGGGCCGTCCGACCAAAAGTCGATACGAAAACCAACCCAATACCCCGGGTATTTCCTGAAAGTGTGGCGATGCGTACTGATGTAGCTGAAGAGATTTGGAGTGCCCCTGTGAACGCTGGTTTGGTCGATAGTTAGACACGGATAAACGTCGACGCACTAGCGATATTCCATCGCACGATCACCATCAACAAGTCAGAGGCTATGGCATCGAGGTAAAACCAAGATGCCTTGGACGTATTATCTCAACACATGATGTTGTGGATAACTGTTGACATCAACTACAATATATAGTGGGGTTTCACTCTATTTTACTCCAATGTGGGGATTTTTGAATTCACATTGGAGTGAATTCTACAGGTGCTACACGCCTTCCAAGGAGGAGAAATGCCCGACATGATAGAAAAAGTGAACGGTTGGATTAGCAAGATCACTGAGCTTGGACTTTTGCTCATTGCTCTTGCGATCGTCGTGCAAGTGTTGTTCGGCAGCAACCAATTCTTGTCGTCAAATGTTGTCGGAAACTTGATCGACATCATCCAGTCGTTGGGTAACAACGGTTTGGTTGGTTTGATCGCATTAGCAATCATTCTTTGGCTATTCTCGAAACGATCACCAGGTTGAATTAGTTTCGAGCAACCAATGTCTAACAGTATTGGATTGCTTACCTACCAATGAGGTCGCCTTGGCAAAATAGCTGAGGCGGCCTCAAGTTTTTCTGTGCTATGCCATGCACTACGTGGCAGGTGAAGCTCTTCAGCAGGAATATTCATTAATTTTGAAGATGCGTTTGTTGATGTCCAGCGTTGCGCTGGGGCAATGATCTGTATATGGAATCCGCCAATTCAAATAATCCAAAATGAACGGGAGAATTAGATCATGGCCAAACTCACACTATCCGACGCGCAAAAAATTCTCGATGGTGCGATTGCCAAGGCCGAAGAGCTTGGCCTGATGCCGCTTACAATCGCCGTACTCGATGATGGCGGTCATCTTAAGGCATTCGCGCGTCAAGACGGTCCAGGCGCAGCCTTACGGCCGCGCATTGCCATTGGCAAAGCATGGGGATCAGTAGGAATGGGAATTTCTTCGCGCATACTAGAAGAGCGCGCAATTGATCGGCCGCACTTTATCGTCGGCGCAATTGCCGCATCGGAAGGTCGGATGGTGCCAGTAGCAGGCGGCGTTCTAATCCGGGACGGGTCGGGTGAAATTATTGGCGCTGTCGGCATCAGCGGTGATAGTTCTGACAACGATGAAGCGTCAGCTATTGCTGGAATTGAAGCTGCTGGCTTTAAAACCGACGCGAAATAATGGGACGTAATGAGTAGGTGGCGGAACGCCGCTTACTCCGACTTCCAACGACTAAGGGACGATTGGGCTAGGGTCTAAACGCTACTCCAAGTGCAGCACCGACAATTGCGCCAAAGAAACCGACCAGAAACGGCGCGCCCAGCCAACTCCCGAGCAACGTACCAAGTACGAGGCCGCCAACAACGTAGACCCACATCATCCAGGTGAGGTTCATCGTTTTGCGCCGCCTATCAGGGCAGTATTTCCATGTAGATGAAGACAGGCCGCGGTAAGACCGGCCGAGTCGAACCACGCCAAGTAATTCTCAAGACTCGCAGGCGGCGCCCTGTTGGCAAAGCTCTCTCTGTATTCGCCGTAACTATCGGCAGTCCGCATCGCCTCACCGTGGACACGCTCGATGCGCTGCCAAACGCTCTGTTGAAGCGAGAATAGTCCTGGTTGATCCAGTCTGATGCGGTCGTAGAGCAAGAAGAACCCATTTGCCTCAAGCTGCCCGGCGGCCCATTCGATGACGGTGCGCTTTGCCTCATCGCTGATCTCATGGAAGACTAGAACAGACGTTATGAAGCGATACGACCTATCCGGCAAGCGTATATCGCCGACAGCTTCAAGATCACCCTGTAGTAACGTCGCCCGGTCGGCGACATGTGCCAGATTCTTCTCCGCCGTCGCCAGCGACTCGCTGGAAACATCGACACCAACCAGATGCAAATGCGGATGCCGATCAAGAACCATTCCGCCGACATAGCCGATGCCACAGCCAAGATCGAGAAGCTGGTCGCCTGGCTCCGCATGGTCCGCAATCAACGACACCATGAGATCCAACTGCTCTGTACGCGTCGGGTGTCTTTGAACCGGGTCGTCCATATTTCACCTATTCAATCAAGGTTTCTTAATCTGTGGCCAGGACAAGTCAATTTGGCCTCCTACTGTAGTACGTCACGCGCTAGTCGACGAAGGAACTCGCATTTACAAGAAAGTGAACCCAGATGCTTGCGGCATAACCTAAGCCAATTGCCCAGGACCACTTTAGATGAGCAAAAAATGTGTAAATACCTCTCGCCTGTCCCATAACCGCGACACCGGCGGCCGAGCCGATCGACAACATCGAACCACCTGCGCCGGCAGTCAATGTCACGAGCAGCCACTGCCCCTCCGACATTTCGGGAAGTACGGTCAGAACAGCGAACATTATGGGAATGTTATCAAAGATGGCTGACAGCACCCCAACCAGGATATTAGCGGTCGTCGGGCCGAGTTCACCGTATAAGAACTGCGACCCCAGTTCAAGATAACCAAGCGTGCCCAGACCGCCGACGCACAGGATAATGCCGTAGAAGAACATCAACGTGTCCCACTCCGCTCGCTCCAGCGCTTTGAAAATATCAAACTCTGCCTGGGGCTCTGGTTGTGTTGCGTCGGCAGAAACTTCTTCCAATTCAAGACCAACTTCGCCGATATCACTTTCAGAAGGCATGGGAAACCCAGAGTGACGGGTTTTTAGATAGTAACCGTACAGTTTCAGGACACCGAGACCTGTCATCATTCCCATTACCGGTGGAAGATGAAGGAAGTTGTGAGACGCAACAGCCATGAAAATCGTGAGGAGGAACAATCCGACAATTACCCAGGCGCCATCGAGCAAGTGAGATTTTGACTCGACCGCGACCGGTTGTTCTCGCGGAAGTGCGAATGAGAGAATAATTGCCGGGATAAGCCAATTTACGATCGCAGGCAAAATAAGCACGAAGAATCCGTGAAAAGGAATAATGCCCTTTTGCCAAACCATAAGCGTCGTGATATCGCCAAACGGGCTGAACGCCCCGCCAGCGTTGGCAGCAACAACGATATTGATACATGCTAACACAACGAAGCGATGGCTCGCACCGAGCGCCATCACGACCGTTGCCATAAGCAATGCAGTTGTCAGATTGTCGGCAATTGGTGAAATCACGAAGGCGAGCAAGCCAGTGACCCAAAAAATCCCGCGTAACGACATACCTCGTGAAACAAGCAATGAACGCAGCGCGCCAAAGACGCCGCGTTCGTCCATTGCGTTGATGTAGGTCATCGCCGCCAACAGAAAGAGAAACAACTCCGCGAATTCAAGAAGGTTGTGCCGGACCGCTGCTTCAGCGGTCTCATAGTCACCCATGCCGCCAAGCGTCAACGCGACCAACGCCCAGATTATCCCGGCAGCGATCATGACCGGCTTGGATTTGCGCAGGTGGATCGTCTCCTCGCTGATAACAAGCAAGTAGGCAAAACCGAATACAGCGAGCGATGCGTAGCCAGCCCAATGGTTGGTCAAATCTATAGCCGGCCCTGCCACCGCTGCCAGCGCAGGACTGGTTATCAACAACGACGTCAAACCGCCGCAAACCGCTGCCTTTTTCCGCATCACAACCTTCCTAACTCAAGCCACTTCGCCAAACGGCAAACTAGGTACCATATTTGTACATATTAAGCGTGCATCGCGGCATCTCCCGCACCAACAATGATAAACGGAGCCCAGAACGTAGGATAAGCACAATGCGGACGGTCTCCAGATTGAGCATAGCTGCTAGCAGTAGCGCACAAAATCACTAAGCCATTTACGTCCCAACTTTCAGCGTCGATGTCAGGCCCCTTAGACAGGCGATCACTGAGAGAGCTGTAATTTGGCCGGTCCGTGGGTTCTCTTCTGATGGGATATTTTCGATCATCAACGAAAAGCTGGCGCTATCGGCCTCGACTTCAATTCGATGAACATTACGCGTTAGCGCCGGGTCTGCCCAAATCTCCAATGCCGTTTCGTCCGCACCGATGCCGGCAAGGCTTAAGGCCGCTGCAACGTTGACGTTTGCCGGAAATCCCCGCGCGCCGTCACGTGCACTTCCGTCAAAAATTTTAAGTGGCTTGTTGAGATTATCAAGAGAGATTTCGTTTTCAACGAGAAATGGCGCGCCTTTCAATCCGCCTGGCGGCTTGCGCGTTATCATACGAACGGATCGGATATTTCCTTCAGCCGCCGCCCTTACAGCATCAAGACCAAGAAGCGCACCGGTCGGCACTATAATACGGGCACCGGTCTCCTTTGCCAGATCAATCAAGTCAGGTCGCGAGAGGAGCGCACCGCAACTCAACGGTACAAAGATACGTCCCGCGCGAATTGCGGGGTCGGCCACACACGTGAATACAGCTGCCGGTGCACATTCAACGACAATTTCGGAGACTTCGGGCAGTGTCTCGAGCTTGACAACTGGGGGTGGATTTCGAAAGCCAGACAGACGACGTGTAGCAGCAGCCCCGTCGCGAGCCGAAACTGCGGATAGCGCCATCCCATCAATTCCCTGATCGAGCTGACGTGCCACTGCTATACCGATGGCACCTAACCCGCCAATCGCAACGCGCAGTTTCGCTCGCGCGACCATTATGTCTCTATTCTGCTGAGCGGGCTCACACCCAACTTACCGACTGCCATCAATCCACTTTCAAACGTTTCTGGCGTGCGCGCCAACGGGCAACATTACGATTATGCTCTTCCAACGTACGGGCAAATGCATGTCCACCGCTACCATCCGCGACGAAGAAAAGTTCGTCTGTTTCCAATGGTCGTAACACTGCTTCGATCGCTGCGCGTCCAGGATTTGAAATTGGCCCCGGCGGTAATCCTTCATATCGATAAGTATTGAAAGGGTTATCAAGCTGCAGATCGCGACGCGTAAGTGCCGCATTTAAGGCGCTATCGCCACGTTGTAGGGCGTAGGCAACGGTCGGATCTGATTGCAAACGCATGTTTCTTCGCAACCGATTGAGAAATACTGCCGCGACGCGCGGACGTTCTGCCGCGACCGCTGTTTCCTTCTCGACGATCGAGGCAAGAATAACTGCTTCGCGCGGCGTTTTGATTGGGAGACCAGACACGCGACGAGGCCACAGTTCACGCAGCGCGTCATCCATGGCACGAGTCATGCGCCGAGCTACCTCGTCGCGACTGTCCCCATATGAATAGTGATAGGTGTCGGGAAGCAATGCTCCCTCTGCGATCTGTAATGAAAGAGTTCCTTCGAGGCCCGTGGCATTTTCGAGTAGGCGAGCAACATCACGATTTGAGATACCCTCTGGCACAGTAACGCGCCGAACAACTGACTTGCCATCGTCAAGCCACTGCAGCACATCGCTCGCTGTCATGTGATTTGTGAATTCAAATTCGCCTGCCTTTATCGTCAGGCCATTCAGGCGAGCAGCCAGAATGAAAATCGTTGGGTGACGAATAACCCCTGCCAAACGGAGTTGAGCAGCAACCTCGGTGAGCGTTGCCCCGCGTGGAATGACCAATCGCGCATAACCATTAAGAGGACCTGCTGCTCGATGGGTTGCAACGCCCCAAAAACCGACGCCGCCAACGAGCAGCGCGGCGGCGAAAATTAAGATCACTACAATTCGAACTGTCGTTCGCATCATTTGAACGTCAGATTAGATGCCACATCACCACGTGATTTGTCATGGAGCACCTGCGAACACAAGACAGGCGTTCGTCCCGCCAAAGCCAAACGAGTTGGACAGTGCATAGCGAATCATTCGTTGCTTTGCTTGTTTGGCCACAAGATCGATATCACAGCCCGGTGATGGATTTTCAAGATTGAGTGTTGGCGGCGCAACGCCGTCCTTCATCGCCATAATCGAGAAAATCGACTCAACGCTTCCCGCCGCACCCAGGAGATGGCCGATGGCTGATTTCGTCGATGACATGGAAAGCGCATGAGCATGTTCACCGAACAACCGCTTTACAGCGATGATCTCTATTTGATCCCCAACAGGTGTCGACGTTCCGTGCGCATTAATATAGTCGATGTCTTCAGGAGCCAATGAGGCTCGTTTGAGCGCTCCAGCCATTGCTCTGAAGGCGCCGCTCCCATCCTCGGGTGGTGATGTCATGTGATGGCCATCACCGGAAAGCCCGTAGCCAATAACTTCCGCATAAATCTTCGCACCACGCCGTTTCGCGTGTTCCAATTCCTCAAGGACGACGATGCCTGCTCCCTCACCCATGACGAACCCATCCCTATCAGCGTCCCAGGGGCGCGAGGCGGATTCTGGCGTGTCATTGAAACCAGTCGATAGCGCGCGCGCAGCGGCAAAGCCGGCAATGCCGATTCGACAAATAGCAGCTTCGGCGCCGCCGGCAATCATAACGTCCGCGTCATCTTCAACGATGAGGCGAGCTCCATCACCAATCGCGTGGGCACCTGACGCACAGGCAGTAACAACTGCGTGGTTGGGCCCTTTGAACCCGTAGCGGATCGAGACTTGCCCGGAGACCAGATTGATCAGGTTCGCTGGAATAAAATAAGGACTTATGCGGCGCGGTCCACGATCACGCAGCGTGAGAGAGCCTTCCTCAATACCCGGCAAGCCACCAATCCCGGACCCGATGATAACACCAGTCCGTTCACAGCTTTCGCCGTCTTGGGGTTTCCAACCGGAATCTTCGATAGCCTGAACCGCCGCCCCCATTCCATAGAGGATGAACAAATCCATCTTACGTTGGTCTTTTGGAGCGACCCAGTCGTCGACCGCAAATTTGCCCTCTGCCGTCGCACCAGTGGGCACTAAGCCAGCGATTTTCGAAGGGAGATCGGAGACATCAAACCGACCAATGGCGGTAATTCCAGATGCGCCATTTACGATCTGTTGCCACACGTTCTCGATACCCACCCCTAAGGGGGTAACGAGTCCCATGCCGGTGATAACAACACGCCGCATTACGAAATATGAAGTGGCCGACTTGTCAGCCGATGAGAACGCACTTAGCTAGAGTGTTCTTCTATGAAGCCGATTGCATCCTTGACTGTCAGGATTTTCTCAGCTGCATCATCGGGAATTTCACAACCAAATTCCTCTTCAAAAGCCATAACCAGTTCGACTGTATCGAGACTATCGGCGCCCAAGTCATCAATGAAACTGGCACCAACGGAAACCTTGGCCTCGTCGACACCAAGATGTTCAATAACAATCTTCTTCACACGCTCTGCAACATCACTCATCGTAATAGGCCTCTTGGCATGCCGGGACACCTAGATTGGTTGAACCAAATTGCTCTGCCATCACAGCGCGAATGTGCGTTGGACGGCGGCGTTACGTAACATACTTTATTAGCCTTTACCAGCGCCACACACGACGCATATATGACAGGGAATTCGCCGGGCTGTAATCGCCTTAAATCATTGCCATTCCGCCGTTCACATGCAGGGTTTGGCCAGTTAGATAGCCAGCCTCCTCGCTGGCAAGAAAAACTACAGCCGAGGCAACTTCGTCGACTGTTCCAAATCGCCTGCTTGGGATATTAGCCAACATTTTTTGGCGCTGCTCATCTGACAGTGCTTGTGTCATAGCCGTCTCAATGAATCCCGGTGCGATGCAATTCACCGTGATGCCGCGATTGGCGACTTCTCGGGCCAAGGCCTTAGACAGACCAATCAGACCTGCCTTTGCAGCTGCATAATTTGCCTGCCCCGGGTTTCCGGTAACACCAACGACAGATGAAATGGAAATGATTCGGCCCCAACGACGCTGAATCATCCCACGCAACGTGCTCCGGCTTAGGCGGAATGCGGCAGACAAGTTTACGTCAAGAACGCTTTGCCAATTCTCGTCCGTCATGCGAAGGGCGAGCGTGTCATGGGTCAGTCCAGCATTGTTGACCAAAATATCGACCCCACCCATTGCCTCGGTCGCAAGATCGACGAGTTGATTTGCTGCCTCAGCGATTGAAAGGTCTGCCGGCGTGACGTAGGCGCGGTCACCAAGCTCTGATTTCAACTTTTCAAGAGCATCCGCACGTGTGCCTGAAAGAGCAACACTTGCTCCGCGCTCATGCAGCATCCGCGCAATGGCACCACCTATTCCTCCGGAGGCACCAGTGACCAGCGCCCGCTTCCCTGAAAGTTCAAACATACGCCTTTACTCCTAAAACTCTTTTACGAAAGTCTCGATATCTGTTGGTTCCTGCAGCGACAATGCTGAAAGATCGCCATTAATGCGCCGCGTCAAACTACTCAAAACTTTGCCAGCGCCAATTTCAATCACTCTATCAACGCCGTTGTCAGCCATGTAAAGCACGCATTCTCGCCAACGAACCATGCCTGTGACTTGGTCAATCAAAAGCCGGCGAATTGTCTCAGGATCGATAATTTCATTGGCCGAGACATTGGCGACCAATGGGACCAGAGGCGGAACAATCGCAGTATTTTCGAGTTCTTTCGCAACCTTTTCTGCCGCAGGCTTCATCAAGGAACAATGAAACGGTGCGCTGACAGGGAGGGAGATCGCCCGCCGCGCTCCGCGTTCGCTCGCCAGCTCGATCGCGCGCTCTACGGCAGCTATACTTCCACTCAAGACGACTTGTCCGGGTGCATTGTCGTTTGCCGCCTCACACACTTCGCCTGCCGCATCGTCAGCCGCATCAGCGGCAATTGATTGGACTGCCTCAAGATCGAGACCTAACAACGCGGCCATCCCACCTTCACCGACAGGAACAGCTTCCTGCATAGCTTCGCCGCGAATACGCAAAAGCCGCGCAGCCGCTGGCAATTCAATGGCACGCGCCGCGGCAAGTGCGGAATACTCCCCAAGCGAGTGGCCGGCTACATACGTGCAAGTTTCACCCAAATTCAATTTGGCCTCAACTTCGAGGACTTTGATAACTGCGAGACTGACTGCCATCAGAGCCGGTTGTGCATTTCTCGTTAACATGAGATCAGAGTCCGGCCCCTCGAACATCAGCCGTGATAGCCGCTGTTCAAGCGCGTCGTCGATTTCATCAAAAACGTGGCGCGCTGCCGGGAATGCTGCGGCCAGGTCGCGGCCCATTCCGACTGCTTGTGAGCCTTGACCTGGAAAAATAAATGCCGTCGTCATTACTCAACCTCACTCATTCCAAAAAACGACGGTGCTTGTTCGCGAGACGAACAATGGACCGGCACAAACACCGCACCATGCATAAAATTGGCCAATTCTGGAAGTCGATTTCTTCTTGTACACCTGCGGAATTGTGTATATTGCGCATCCTTCTTCCACTCCTTGCCGGCTTTCTGAGCCGGCTAGACCCGAGACGTCCCGAATGACGCCGGGTCGCCAATAGCCAAAAGGAGTCGCTATGGCATTGTACGAGAACATTTTTATCGTCCGACAGGACGTGTCGTCTACGCAAGTAGACGCAATCACCGACAGTTTCGAAGAAATCGTCACCGGGCTTGGCGGGAGTGTTGCCAAACGCGAATATTGGGGTCTTCGGACGCTCGCATACCGGATCAAGAAGAATAAGAAGGGTCACTACGTCCTCTTCAACATTGATGCCCCACACGACGCAATCAACGAATTGGGTCGCCAGATGCGGCTCCATGAAGACGTATTACGCGAACTCACTATCCGCCTTGACAGTTTTCCTGAGACGCCTTCTCCGATCATGCTTACCAAAGGCGACCGGGATCGGGATCGCGCGTCTCGTGAAGCCGCAACACCTCCAGCACCTGCAGCGGCTCAAGATGAGGCCGGGGCAAAATCAGACACGCCGAAAGCTGCGCCTGAAGCGGTATCGGAGGTAGTCGCAGACGTTAAAGAGGTAGCGGCAGAGGTTATCGCAGACGTTAAAGAAGCAGAGGCTATAGCGCCGGCCGAGGAAAAAGAAGTTGCCGCGGTTAGTCCTAAGTCGAAACCGAAACGGACAGTGGCAAAAAAGCCTGCAAAGGTTGCTGAGTCCGAAGAAACGGCAGAAGAGGAGAATAGTTAGATGGCATTTTCCCCTGGCAGACGGAGTTCCGGTAGAGATTCAGGTGAAGGAGATGGCAATCGACGGCCCGCGTCGCGGCGGCCATTTTTCCGGCGCCGGAAGAGTTGCCCATTTTCAGGCCCAAATGCGCCGAAAATCGATTACAAGGACGTCAAATTGCTCCTGCGTTTCGTTTCGGAGCGAGGCAAAATCGTCCCTAGCCGAATAACGGCAGTTTCCACAAAAGCACAACGGGAATTGGCGAGGGCCATTAAGCGGGCTCGATATCTCGCGCTGCTGCCCTACCTTGTGAAGTAGGCAAGACGCCAAAGCACGGACCGATACATAAAATGTGGAAATACTGGGCAATCGCGGTGGGTGCTGGCTTGGCAAGTGCACTTGCTTTCCTTTTTGCTGGTAGCGGCACATTGTTTGGCATGTTGTTGACGTATTTTGCGCAGCTGCCGCTCTTCCTTGTCGCGCTCAGCCTTGGTGCACCAGCAAGTATGGCAGCAAGTGCTGCCGGCGTTTTGACCGTCGTAATTCTGGCGGGTGGAATATTTTCTGGACTTGCCTATGTGCTTTTCAACGCCGTCCCGGTATTTGTTTTTGTTCGGCAAGCCCTTCTTAGCCAAACAGATCAGCAAGGTGTCGTGCATTGGTATCCTGCCGGGCTTTTGCTTGGTTGGTTGACGGCTGCCGGAGCCGCATTGTTGACGATTGCGGCAGTTTGGCTTGCAGTTCAACCTGCGGGCCTTGAAGGCACTGTTACAACTTACGTTGAGACCATCTTGGAACAGGTCCTACCAACGAACTTGCAAACTGGGCGAGATCGACTTATCAGCCGCGTGATCCCCATTTTACCAGGGACTGTCGTTGTGGCTTGGCTAATCATGGCGATAATCAATTCGACCCTTGCCCAGAAGATGCTAATCCATTTCGGTCATAACCTTCGGCCTTGGCCGGAAATTGCTGCACTCGAATTACCGCAGTGGGCGCCGGTACTGGCGGTGATCTCCGTACTCATGTGGTTGCTTCCCGGTGGGTTTGGTTACTATGGCCAGAATTTAATGTTGGTTTTGCTCACTCCGTTTTTCTTCGTCGGTTTGGCCGTTGTCCATTTGTTGTGTCGTCGAATGACCGTTGGCGGCTTCGTTCTATTTCTTTTTTACTTCACTCTTATGGCATTAGGCTGGCCAGTTATCGTCGTGACTGTGCTGGGATTCATTGAAAATTGGTATGGTCTGCGGCGACGCCTCGTGGCGTCGGCACCCGGCAGTCCAGGCGAGGAAGTCTGATATGGAATTGATTTTATTGGAACGCATTGAAAAACTTGGGCAGATGGGTGACGTGGTGACGGTCAAGCCTGGCTACGCAAGAAACTATCTCCTGCCCCAAAAACGCGCACTTAGAGCGACCAAGAAGAATATCGAGCACTTTCAGGCTCAGCGATCTCAACTCGAAACCGCAAACATCAAGCGTCGTGGCGAAGCCGAACTGGTCGCCAAGAAACTGGATGGACAGAAGGTGGTAATCATCCGCAGCGCCGGCGAAGCAGGTCAGTTATATGGCTCTGTAAATGCGCGTAATATCGCGGACGCTGCAATGGCAAGCGGGTTTTCGATTGAGCGCAGCCAAGTCACCATACAGCGCCCGGTTAAATTGCTTGGCCTCCATCCAATTCGCATCCGCTTGCACCCCGAAGTCTTCGCCACAATCACCATCAATGTTGCGCGAACAAAGGATGAGGCAGAACGACAGAATGTGTTGGGCCGCGCAATCATTGGTGATGAGGACGATGCGGCAGAGGAAGAAGCAGCCAATGCCGCTGAACTTGCTGAGCTATTTGAAGAAGGCCCCCCCGCACTCGCCGAAAGCGAGGCAGAACAGGAGCCAGGCGACGCTGAAGATACCAGCAGAATTGAAGACGAACCGAAAGAGACTGCCAAGGACGCCTGAATCGGATCGGAATTTTTGATCATTACGCGTGCTAGCGCCGTATTCAAAGGTGAAAGCACTCGTTAACGATTGTTATCCCCGATATCCTTGTTTCCACAGATACATGTTCATGTTATGTTTGGACTGTAGTCACCCTCAAGTTGGTGTACTTATCGGCCCATGGAAAATTCAGCACCAGATAACAACGTCGCTACGCTGCGGGGCAACGAGACGAGTGGGCCACTCTACCGCAACGCACCCCAGAACGTAGAGATCGAAGCCGCTCTACTCGGGGCGATACTCACCAACAACCGGGCGCATGAGCAAGTCGCCGAATTTCTACAGCCCGAGCACTTTTACGAACCTGCACATCAAAGCGTTTTCGCTGCTGCAGCCAAACTTATTGAAATGGGGCAGCAGGCATCGCCGACTACACTTCGCCATTTTTTTGAACAGGATGACAGCCTCGCCGCTGTTGGTGGCGCGCAATATCTCATGGAACTTGCAACATCCGTATTCTCGACGATCAACGCCGCCGAATATGGACAAACGATCCGCGACCTACATTTGCGCCGCGAGTTAATTACCCTTGGCGAACATGTCGTCAACGAAGGATATCGACTCGACATTGACATCAGCGCCATGGACCAGATCGAAACAACCGAGCAGAGTCTTTACGATCTGGCTACAACTGGCAAAACCGAACGTGGTTACGTCTCGTTGGTGGATGCCGCAAAAAGCGCGGTAGAAATGGCAGAACAGGCTCTCCGGCGCGAAGGGCAAGTCGTGGGCGTCTCCACCGGCCTGAAGGACATTGACCGTTTGCTCGGCGGCCTGCATCCGTCCGACCTGCTCATTATCGCCGGTCGCCCTTCGATGGGCAAAACCGCACTTGCGACAAATATTGCCTTCAACGCCGCTAAGGCAGGGGACACAGTGTTGTTTTTTTCCTTGGAAATGTCGTCGGAGCAATTAGCGACACGTATCTTGTCGGAACAGTCCGGAATTCCATCTGACCGGATACGCCGCGGAGATATTAAGGACGACGAATTCCAGCGCGTCGTCGTTGCCAGTCAGGAGCTTCATCGCACGCCGCTTTTTATCGACGATACGCCAGCGCTGTCAGTATCGGCTCTCCGGACACGGGCGCGGCGCCTAAAACGCAAAAACAATTTGTCGTTGATTGTTGTCGATTATCTGCAGCTCATGCAATCCGGGCTGGGACGACGAAACGACAACCGCGTGCAGGAAATCTCTGAAATCACGCGCGGGCTTAAGACCCTTGCGAAGGAATTAGACGTGCCGGTCCTGGCTCTTTCGCAGCTCAGCCGTCAGGTTGAAAACCGTGACAATAAACGACCCCAACTTGCGGATTTGAGGGAGTCTGGCTCAATTGAGCAGGACGCCGACGTCGTGATATTCATCTTTCGTGAAGAGTATTACCTGGCAAGAGACGAGCCCATAAGCGAATACGACGAAGACACTACCCGCTTCGCCGAGAAATATGAAAAATGGCTGATAAAGAAATCTGAAGTGGAAAATATTGCTGAGGTTATTGTTGCAAAACAACGCCATGGCCCGACCGACAACGTAAATCTGTTCTTCGATGGTTCATTAACACGGTTTGCGGATTTCGACCGCCATCACGATTCCGATGACTACCCTTAAATCATCAGGGCCGGCCCATGCGCCGACCCGCCTAACAATCGATCTCGACGCGATTGTTGCTAACTACCAGATATTATCAAACCGGTCCGCTCCTGCTTCTTGCGCAGCTGTCGTCAAAGCTGATGCATACGGCTTGGGGATCGATGCTGTTAGCCGAACTCTGGCCAGTGCGGGGTGTGGAATTTTTTTCGTTGCGTTGCTTGACGAAGGAATTGCCCTCAGGGAAATTCTGCCTGACGCCGATATCTTTATCCTAAATGGTGTATTTGCCAATGAGGCGCCCGAGTTTCATCGACACCGCCTGATCCCCACCCTCAATGACCTTGGACAGGTCGATATCTGGGCTCGATCATGTCAGTTAAAGGCTCCGCAACCAGCTGCGCTGCAGTTCGATACAGGAATGGCCCGACTTGGCCTTACGCCGGCCGAAAGCGCGACACTGTTGGCAGCCTCCGACAAGCTATCGGCATTTCCAATTGCTGGCGTCTTAAG
>CAVOAK010000021.1:0-27842 GCA_963693665.1 Alphaproteobacteria bacterium
TGAAGGCAGATGCGGAGCTTGGCGAATTTGTTGTTGATCCTCTGCCGCCGATTGATTTTGGACGCATCGCTGCGCAGACGGCAAAACAAGTTATTGTTCAAAGGGTTCGTGAAGCAGAACGCGAACGCCAGTATGAGGAATATAAGGACCGCGTTTCGGAAATCGTGAACGGAATCGTAAAGCGCGTCGAATTTGGCAATGTTACCGTGGATCTTGGCCGGGCAGAGGCAATCTTGCGGCGCGATGAGTTGTTGCCGCGCGAAAGTTTTCGGCGTGGCGAGCGTTGTCGTGCATACATCTACGATGTTCGTGAGGAACCGAGAGGCCCACAGATTTTTCTCTCGCGCACCCATCCTCGCTATCTCGCAAAGCTCTTTGCCCAGGAAGTGCCCGAAATTTATGATGGAATAATTGAGATCAAGGCTGTGGCGCGTGATCCGGGCAGCCGTGCCAAAATTGGTGTTGTTTCGAACGATTCAGGTATCGATCCGGTCGGTGCTTGCGTTGGTATGCGCGGGAGCCGGGTGCAAGCAGTTGTCGCAGAGTTGCAAGGGGAAAAAATCGACATCATTCCTTGGTCACCTGATACGGCAACGTTTGTTGTGAATGCGCTTGCGCCTGCCGAGGTCACAAAGGTCGTGATGGACGAGGATGCAGGAAAGATAGAAGTGGTTGTCCCTGATGAGCAGTTGTCTCTTGCGATAGGTCGGCGGGGACAGAATGTCCGGCTTGCTTCCATGCTTACGGGTTGGGACATTGATATCATGACCGAAGAGCAGGAATCCGAGCGTCGGCAAGCTGAATTCAAGTCGCGCAGTCAGCGGTTTGTCGAGGCGCTCGACGTTGATGATGTCATCGCACATCTCCTCGTAACGGAAGGGTTTACGAGCGTCGAGGAAGTTGCTTACGTGCCGGAAGAAGACATATTATCGATTGAAGGATTCGACGAGGGTTTGGCGCAGGAGTTGCGGGCTCGCGCCGCCGCTTTCTTAGAGGCGGAGAGCGAACGGCTGAGTAAGCGGCGCATTGAATTGGGTGTTGAAGATGCACTTGCCGAAATGCCAGGTATTTCGGCTGCTATGCTGATCACCCTAGGTGAAGCTGACATTAAGACACTAAGCGATTTTGCGGATTTGGCATCTGATGAGTTGATTGATGTTAATGAAGGCTTTTTGTGCGACTTCGGCTTGACGAACGATGATGCAAATGAACTCATCATGGGAGCACGGGTGGCCGCGGGTTGGTATACGGCGGAGGAACTGGCTGCTGCCCAGGAAGCTGCGGAAGCTGCGGAAGCAACTCGTTTGGCCGAAGCGGAAGCTGCGAGAGAACAACAAGACGCGATGGAAGATCGATGATGGGGCTCGGCCATGCCGTTACGCGAATTCCATGACGCTGGGTTTTTAGGCAGAGATGCTGATAAACCACATGGCGCTGAAGCGCGATGTGGTGCAACGCGGCGTTGCGTCGTAAGCGGTTCGACGCTGCCCGTTAGCAGTATGATGAGGTTTGTTGTCGGCCCAGATAATTGTGTTGTGCCGGATATTTTCGCGACGCTTCCCGGGCGTGGAATGTGGTTGAGCGCCGACCGGAATACGGTTAAGACGGCACAAGCTCAGCGACATTTTAGTCGGGCAGCGCGCCAAGTGATAAGCGTCGCCGACGACCTTGTTGATCAAGTCGAGTCGTTACTGGCACAGCGTTGCATCGATCTCATCGGGTTAGCGCGTCGCGGAGGCCAGGCGATATGTGGTTTTGAGAAGGTGCGCGGCTGGCTTGAAGAAGGTGAAGTCGGCTGTTTAGTGATTGCCGAGGAATCCGCGGCCAGTGGACGCGAAAAGCTTGTGTTCATGAGCGCCAATACACCAGTGATCAGAGCTCTGACGGCCGATGAAATTGGCCGCGCATTTGGTCGAGAATATTCGGTATTTGCTGCCCTCAAGACGGGGAAGCTTGCGCGCAAGTTTATCGTCGACGCAGAGCGATTGAACGGCTTTCGTGGAACTAATGTCTTAGGACAACGATCGTACAGGGTCGAAAAAGAGGTGGAAGATGAGTGAAGCTAACGAAGACGACGGTAAGTTGACTCTGAGCAAACCTGGCCGGCTAGAGCTTAAGAAAACCGTTGAAACTGGACAGGTCAGGCAGAGCTTCAGTCATGGACGGTCCAAAGCGGTTACCGTTGAAGTCAAGAAAAAGCGAACATTTGAGCGTGGCGAAAGCGGAAAAATGCGCGCTGTGCCAGAGCATGGCACGAGTTTGCTCAGCCAGGCGCCAACACCGGTCAATGAAGAGACGCTGTCCGCAGAGGCACACGGCCTGACGGAGGAAGAGCGCGCCGCGCGTTTCCGGGCACTCTCAGGTGCAGCACACGAGGCAGAACGTGACCAAATAGCTGAGGTTGAAGCTAACCGAATTGCCGAGGAGGAAGCTGCACGTAAAGCTGAAGAAGATGCTCGACTTAAAATCGAAGAAGAAGCTCGAAAATTAGAATTAGAATCCCGCCGAAAAGCAGAGGAGGAAGCACAGCTTGCGGCTTCGTTGGCGGCTGCGTCGCCAACAAAGGCGCGTGCTGCGCGGGTGACGGTCGAGGAACCGGAATCCACTAATGAGTCGCGTCGACCAGGTGGTGCCGAGCAGAAGCGTCCTGGTGTCCCGCGCAGCCGACTAGAGCCACGGCGTCGAGCGGGCAAACTGACAATTGCTCAGGCACTCGACGAGGATGCCGGCGAACGTGGCCGGAGTTTGGCGGCAATCCGGCGAGCACGTGAGCGGGAAAAGAAGCGCGCGGCTGAGGCGCAAGGCGCGCCGGCTAGGATCGTCCGCGATGTAATCGTGCCCGAAAGCATTACGGTCGCCGAGCTTGCCAATCGTATGGCCGAACGCGGCTCGGAAGTGGTGAAGACGCTCGTGAAGCTCGATGTGATGGCAACCATAGACGAAGTGCTCGATGGCGATACTGCAGAGCTTGTCGTCGCTGAATTCGGTCACCGCGTTAGGCGTGTATCTGAATCGGATGTTGAAATTGGCATTGGTGGCGAAGCTGATGAAGCGGAATCTTTGGTCACTCGTGCAGCAGTTGTGACCGTTATGGGCCACGTCGATCACGGCAAAACTTCTCTCTTGGACGCATTGCGGAAAACTGATGTAGCGGGGGGCGAAGCTGGCGGCATTACACAACATATCGGTGCACACCAAGTAGTGAGTTCAAGCGGTCAACGCATTACGTTCCTCGATACGCCAGGCCACGAAGCGTTTACCGCGATGCGCGGGCGTGGAGCGCACGTGACTGATATTGTCGTCTTGGTTGTTGCTGCGGATGACGGTGTTCAGCCACAGACGGTCGAGGCCATTCACCATGCAAAGGCTGCTGGTGTCCCAATTATAATTGCTATCAACAAAATGGACAAAGCTGGCGCGAACCCTGATCACGTTCGAAATGAGCTGTTGCAGCACGAAATCATCGTCGAAAAAATGAGCGGCGATATTCTTGATGTTGAAGTATCGGCGACCGAAAACACCAATCTGGATAAACTGGAAGAAGCAATTCTTTTGCAAGCTGAACTCTTGGAACTGAAGGCAAATCCCGATAGGGCGGCCCAGGGGACGGTTATCGAAGCGAAGCTCGAGCGGGGTCGGGGCACTGTGGCTACGGTTCTTGTGCAAAGTGGAACTCTCAATGTTGGTGACGTCTTCATTGCTGGCTCTGAGTGGGGCAGAGTGCGGGCGCTGATCGACGAGCGGGGAAAAAATGTTAAGAGCGCTGGCCCATCGACGCCGATTGAAGTTCTAGGCCTTCAAGAAGTGCCGTCAGCTGGCGACGATTTTGCCGTCCTCGAGGACGAGGCCCGAGCTCGCGAAATCGGCGAGTACCGTACACGTGTGTCGCGTGACAGCCGGGCCGCACTTTCTGCTCGCGGGACGTTGGAAGAGATGTTCAGCCGGATTGAATCCGGCGAAGCATCCGAATTGCCAATTTTGGTTAAGGCCGACGTGCAGGGTTCTGTCGAGGCGATTATTGGTTCGCTTGAGGGACTCTCTACTGAGGAAGTTAAAGTGCAGGTCTTGCACGCGGCTGTGGGGGGTATTACGGAATCAGACGTTACGCTCTCGCACGCATCCGGTGGCATAATTATTGGGTTTAATGTTCGCGCCAACCCGCAGGCGCGCGAGATGGCGAAACGCGACAATGTAGATATTCGTTACTACTCAATAATTTACAACGTGATCGATGAAATAAAGGCCATTCTGGGTGGAATGCTGTCGCCGGAACGGCGAGAAACCATACTTGGACATTCGGAAATCCGAGAGGTGTTTTCGGTCAGCCGTGCGGGCAAAATCGCCGGTTGTATGGTCACTGATGGTTTGGTCCGACGTGGCGCTAATATTCGATTGTTGCGTGATGATATTGTTATTTACGATGGTGGCTTGAAAACGTTGAAGCGGTTTAAGGATGATGTTCGTGAAGTTCAGCATGGATTTGAATGCGGTATGGCCATGGAGAACTACGACGACCTCAAGGTCGGCGACAGCATCGAATGCTATGAAGTCGAAGAGGTGGCGCGAACGCTCTGAGGCCGTTGTCATTATCAAGTTCGGTTAGCGCAGTTGCGCGCACTAACACGGCATACGCCTCCGCACGACACATCGATGCAATGAAAAAAAACAGACCACCCACCCAGCGTCAGCTTCGGGTTGGCGAAGAATTGCGCCACGCATTAGTTGAGGTATTTGAACGCGATGAGTTACGCGATCCAATTTTGCGTGATCGTGCAATTACCTTCTCGGAAGTTCGCTTAGGCAGCGATCTGCGCAGTGCAACTGTGTTTATTTCCCCGCTCGGTGGCGGAGATGCGGGTGAGATTGTCGAGGCTCTGTCGCGGGCTGCGAGTTTTCTGCGCGGAGCCGTCGCCAAGCGTGTCCAATTGCGTTACATGCCATCTCTCAATTTTGCGTATGACGAGTCCTTTGATCAAGCTGATCGGATTGACGCCCTGCTAAGGCGACCTGCGATTGCCCGAGATTTGATTTCGGATGGAGAAGAAGGTGGGACGTAAGCGCAAAGGCAAGCCGATCCATTGTTGGCTAATTATAGACAAACCGGCCGGAATGACGTCCGCCGCGGTCGTTAACGCGGTCAAACGCATAACTGGTGCAGCGAAAGCGGGCCATGCAGGTACGCTAGACCCATTGGCAACAGGCGTGTTGCCGATTGCAATGGGAGAAGCAACGAAAACAGTTTCTTACGTCGTGGACGGAAGCAAAAGCTATCGATTTACATTGCGTTGGGGGATGTCGACTGAGACAGATGATTCGGATGGAAGTGTTGTGGATGAAAGTAGTATACGTCCTGACCGAGCAGCAATAGAGGCGGTGCTTTCGCAGTTTCAGGGCGAAATTAACCAGGTACCGCCAAAGTATTCAGCTGTGAAGATAAACGGCAACCGGGCGTACGCTCTTGCTCGGGCAAATAAGGAAGTCATACTGTCGCCGCGCATCGTCAACATCCATAACATTCGTTTGACCGGGATGCCTGATACCGACCATTCGGAGTTCGAAGTTGATTGTGGCAAGGGCGCCTATATGCGCTCGCTTGCTCGCGATATTTCTTTGGCGCTCGGAACCGTTGGCCACTTGTCAAAATTGCGTCGGACGGCAGTTGGCTCGTTTACCGAAGAGGATGTTATTTCGCTGGACGAATTATCGGCAATCCGGCAGAGTGCCGATGATTCGCAGCACATGCTGCCGGTAGAGACCGCGCTGGACGACATCCCGGCATTGGTCCTTACCGAAATTGAGGCAAGCCGCCTGCGCAATGGCCAAGCGGTTTCCCTTCTGCGCAAGGTCGATTTAGAACGTATCGCCGGCCTGACAGAAGGTGAAACAGTGTTGGCAATGTCAGACGAGCGACCGGTTGCTTTGACCCGTTATCACGCCGGTGAAATTCGCCCCGTTCGGGTCTTGAATATTTGATGTCGAGAGATGAAAAATGTCTATTACAGATGAACGAAAACAAGAAGTTATTACCGAGCATTCGACGAAAGAGGGCGATACTGGTTCGCCCGAAGTACAAGTCGCCATATTGACTGAGCGTATTCTCAACCTTACGGGACATATGCAAACCCATAAGAAAGACTTTCATTCGAGACGGGGTCTTCTGGTGATGGTGGGTCGGCGGCGTCGGTTGTTGGACTATCTCAATCGAAAATCGCCGGGGCGCTATGAGTCGCTTATCAAGAGCTTGGGTCTGCGCCGCTAGTGCAGATCGTTCTATCGGCGAAGATACCGCTCTATTTTGAGCCTTCGGCAAAGAATTTTGTACCGATGCGCAGTGGTCAAGGCGTGAACGGCGGTTGCTGTGCAACTGCGTTGAGCTTGGCCATGCTGCGGACGCAATCCGGTGTCAGCGGTACGTAGGAATATAAAGGACAGATGTATGTTTGATGTAACAAAGAAAGAGATAACCTGGGGCGGTCGCAAACTAACTTTAGAGAGTGGTCGCATAGCACGCCAAGCTGACGGGGCTGTGTTGGTCACGTATGGTGAAACACAGGTGCTTTGCACTGCCGTTGCGCAGCGAAAACCCAAGGAAGGCATCGATTTTTTCCCACTAACCGTCAATTATCAAGAAAAAACCTATGCTGCCGGTAAAATTCCGGGTGGTTTTTTTAAGCGGGAAGGTAGGCCGAACGAGAAAGAAACGCTTGTGTCGCGTTTGATTGATCGGCCTATAAGACCTTTGTTCCCAACGGGGTTTAGAAACGAAACGCAGGTTATTTGTACTGTGCTCGCACACGATCTTGAAAATGATCCAGATATCATTTCTCTAATTGGAACGTCCGCGGCACTTACTATTTCTGGCATTCCGTTCCTTGGTCCGATTGGCGCGGCGCGCGTTGGCTTTATCGACGGTGAGTATGTTTTATGTCCACTGGTCGACGACATTAAATCATCCAGTCTCGATCTTGTTGTTGCTGGTACGACTGAAGGTGTGTTGATGGTCGAATCAGAGGCGAAGGAGCTTGATGAGGCCGCCATGCTTGGTGCTGTTACCTTTGGTCAAAAGGCGTATCAGGAAGTTATCGATGCCATCATCGATTTTGCTGAGGCTTGTGCGAAGGATCCCTGGGATATTCCTCAGCCTCCAGATGTATACGAACCGACCAAAGCTCGGCTTGTTGAGCTCGCCGAAGAACCTCTTCGAAAAGCTTACGGAGAAACCGTCAAGCAGGTGCGCGTGGAAGCAATTTCTGCCGTTAAGGCCGATGTTCTGAAAAAGATGGAAGAAGAAGACCTCGACGCCCGGATGGGGTCTGGCATGTTCAAAGATCTGGAAAAAACCGTTGTCCGCGGTAACGTGTTGGCAACTGGGCAGCGTATCGATGGACGTGATACGAAAACCGTGCGACCGATCAGCTGCGAAGTCGGTTTGTTGTCACGGGCTCATGGCTCGGCCCTGTTTACGCGCGGTGAAACGCAGGCACTCGTTGTCACTACACTTGGCACAGGCCAAGATGAACAGATTATGGATGCGCTCGACGGTGAATATCGCGAGAGCTTTATGCTGCACTATAATTTTCCGCCATATTCAGTTGGTGAAGCATCGTTCTTGCGTGGTCCCGGGCGCAGGGAGATCGGACACGGCAAGCTTGCTTGGCGGGCCCTTCATCCTCTCCTTCCAAGCAAGGAAGACTTCCCCTACACCATGAGAGTTGTCTCAGAGGTTACCGAGTCAAACGGCTCATCGTCGATGGCGACTGTCTGTGGTACGTCCTTGTCCTTGATGGACAGTGGTGTGCCTCTCCCGCGGCCCGTCGCTGGCATTGCTATGGGGCTGATCAAGGAAGACGACGCATTTGCCGTCTTGTCGGATATTCTCGGGGATGAAGATCATTTAGGTGACATGGACTTTAAAGTCGCCGGTACGCGATCGGGTATTACTGCCCTGCAAATGGACATTAAAATTACGTCCATTACGGCGGAAATCATGGATATCGCGCTCGCTCAGGCGAGAGATGGTCGTCTGCACATTCTCGATCAGATGGATCAAGCGATCTCCGGCGCTCGTGAACAGGTATCGGCGAATGCACCACGTATCACGACGATTTCAGTGCCGCGCGACAAGATCCGTGAAGTCATTGGTGCGGGTGGCAAGGTGATCCGTGAAATCTGTGAAGTTACAGGTGCCAAAGTTGATATCGAGGACGATGGTACGGTGCAGGTCGCCGCTGTTGATCAGGAAGCTGCTGACCGTGCGGTCGATTGGATTCGCTCGATCGTGGCTGAACCAGAGGTTGGAACGATCTACAATGGAAAGGTCGTAAAAGTAGTCGACTTTGGTGCGTTCGTGAATTTCCTCGGTGCGCGCGACGGTCTCGTTCACATATCGGAGCTGAACTCTGAACGCGTGCGCACGGTGACGGATGTCGTCAATGTCGGGGATGAAGTTAAGGTTAAGGTTCTCGAATTTGACGACCGCGGCAAGGTGCGCCTTTCAATGCGTTTGGTTAATCAGGAGACTGGTGAAGATCTGGGCGACGCCGCTAAGGAAGGTGGTGGTCGTGGTAACAGCAAACCGAGCGAGAATGCTGCTGATTAACCTTCTTTAGCGGCACTTTCCCGTCACTCGTCCATGATAGTTGTGCGTGGACGAGTGTTCGCAATGGAAATTACAAATATTGCAGTTGGCTATTTTCCTCTGGGCGGAGGAGAATCCGTCTCTGCAGCCATCCCGACGATGTTGTAGCCATTATCAACAAAGAGGATTTCGCCGGTGACAGCCCGCGAAAGATCGCTCAAGAGATAGAGCGCGCTACCGCCAACGTCTTCTAGCGTTGCGCTTCGCCGTAGTGGCGAATTTGTGCGGTGCCATTTGTGAACGAACCTGGCGCTTCCAACGGCAGAGCCCGCAAGCGTACGCATGGGACCTGCAGAAATTGCGTTGACCCTAATCTGCCGCGACCCAAGGTCGGCTGCAAGGTAGCGGACGCTTGATTCTAAGGCGGCTTTGGCAACACCCATAACGTTGTAATTGGGCATGACGCGTTCGGAGCCGACATATGTGAGTGTTAGTAAAGACCCGCCGTCGATCATCAGTGGGGCAATGCGCTGTGCTAAGGCGGTGAACGAAAAGCAGGATATATCAAGGGTATTTGAAAAGTTTTGGCGGGACGTATCGAGATAGCGCCCTTTCAATTCATCGCGATTCGAGTAGGCAATGGCATGGACGGCGAAATCAATATTACCCCAAGCGTCGCTGAGTTTATCGACGACGGCATCCAATTCGGCTTCATGCTCAACATCACACGGTAGAACTAAATCTGAGCCTATTGAATTTGCAAGAGGCTCTAGACGCTTGCGAAGCGCGTCGCCTTGATATGTAAAGGCGAGCGTCGCACCGTGTTCTGCAAGCGTGCGTGCAATTCCCCAGGCGATTGAATGATCGTTGGCGACGCCCATAATGAGGCCTCGCTTTCCAGCCATAAGCTTGCTGGGTTGCTTAATGTTTTCTTGTATTGGGCTGTCCATATCCTGCTCTCCGCGAATCGATGGAGCACCAGAACTGCCCTGCGGCATGGCGCTGAAATTATCCGATGTAGCGTTTAAAGGCCAATGTGGCGTTCGTACCGCCGAACCCGAAGCTGTTTGAAATTACGCAGTCGAGCGCAACATCATCTTGTCGCTCTCGCACAATCGGCATGCCTTCGGCTTCCGGATCAAGTGTTTCTATGTGTGCTGATGCGGCAATAAATTTGTGCTCCATCATTAAGATAGAATATACGGATTCATGGACACCGGTTGCACCCAAGGAGTGTCCGGTCAGAGATTTAGTCGAACTCATTGGGGGAATTGATGTGCCGAATACCTCGCGTATTGCCCCAATCTCCTTAAGGTCGCCGATCGGTGTACTGGTGCCATGTGTGTTGATATATCCAACAGGCACGTCGAGGTCAGCCAGAGCCTGTCGCATGCATCGCACCGCACCTTCGCCTGAAGGCTGCACCATGTCATAGCCGTCTGATGTCGCCCCGTATCCAACAAGTTCGCCATATATATTCGCACCGCGCGCCTTGGCATGCTCCAATTCTTCCATGACGAGCACGCCGCCGCCGCCAGATATGACAAAACCGTCACGGTCTTTGTCAAAAGCGCGACTTGCGACCGATGGCGTTGCGTTGAAATTGGAGGAAAGTGCTGGCATGGCGTCAAACAAGAGCGTCATTGTCCAATGTAGCTCTTCACCACCGCCGGCAAATACAATGTCCTGTTTTCCCCACTGCACGAGTTCCGCCGCATTGCCGATGCAATGCGCGCTTGTCGAGCAGGCGGAGCTGATCGAGTAGTTGACGCCCTTTATTTTGAAGGGTGTGGCAAGCGTTGCAGAGTTGGTACTCGACATTGTGCGTGGCACCATGAATGGACCAACGCGTTTTGCTCCCTTTTCCCGTAAGGTGTCGGTTGCGAGCAAAAGATTTTTTGTCGAGGGCCCGCCGGATCCCATGATGATGCCAGTTCGCTCGTTCGAAACGTCTTCTGGCGCCAACCCTGCATCGGCAATGGCTTCTTCCATGGCGATATAGTTGTACGCCGCGCCATCACCCATAAAGCGAAGTTGTTTTCGATCTAACGCATTGGTCAGGTCAAGTTTGATGGAGCCGTGAACATGACTCCGCAACCCGAGCTCGCAATATTCCTCACAAAATTCAATACCAGATCGACCCTCTTTGAGGGACGTCAGAACCTCTTCCTTATTGTTTCCGATACTGGAAACAATGCCCATTCCTGTCACTACTACGCGTCGCATTGGGACCGTCACGTGCTCTCAGGTTGCGCGAATAATCCAACGCGAATGTCTTTGGCTTCAAAAATTGGTGTGCCGTCAACATCCAGGATTCCGTCGGCAATGCCTAAGACTAGCTTGCGCATGATGACTCGCTTAACAGTAATGTAATAGGTCAGCCTTTTCGCCGACTTGAGCACCTGCCCGTTGAACTTTACCTCTCCAACACTGAGCGCGCGCCCACTTCCCTTCCCACCTAACCAGCCCAGAAAGAAGCCAACGAGTTGCCACATGGCATCAAGGCCGAGGCAACCAGGCATGACCGGGTCATTTTCAAAATGGCAATCAAAAAACCACAGGTCCGGCTTGATATCGAACTCAGCCTCTATCGCGCCCTTTTCGTACGCGCCTCCATCCGCGGTAATCTTCGTTATGCGGTCGAGCATCAGCATTGGCGGCAACGGAAGTTGTGCATTTCCCGGACCGAACATCAGACCATGTGCGCACTGCAATAGGTCTTCGTAACTGTAGTTGTTCTTTTGATTTGACGCGTCTGCTACTTGAATCACAGGTTTCCCTCTGCGCATGTTTGCTACCATTATCGCACCGCGTTGTAGATCGCAATGCAGTCGGATCACCGTAACGAGTTAGCTGTATACCGTTACCCGCTGTTGCGGTAGTTGCTAAACGTCGAGGTTTTCTACCTTGAGTGCGTTTGACTGAATGAAGTCGCGGCGCGGCTCAACGACATCCCCCATTAATGTTGAAAATAGTTTTCCTGCTTCATCGGCGTGACTAACCCGGACCTGAAGAAGGCTTCTAGCATCAGGGTCAAGTGTTGTCTCCCACAGTTGCTCCGGGTTCATTTCACCTAACCCTTTGTAACGTTGTACAGATACTCCTTTGCGGCCTTGCTCCATGACTTGGTCTACGAGCGCTACCGCACCCGTGATCCGATGCTGTTTCTCTTTTACAATCAGAACCGATGGTTTTTCGTAAGTCGCCTGCAACTCGGTCGTCATGACATCTAGTCGCCGCGCCTCTGCGCTGCGAATTAGATCACCGTCGATGACAAACCGCTGCGGTACTCCCCGCAATTGTCGCGTAAACGTTAATCCGCCGTCCTCATTAACATTGCCTTGCCATCCACGCTCTGTTCCTGGCGCAAGAGCATCAAGGCGGCGCGCAATATACTCTGTTGCATGTTGTGCATCTTCGTCGTTCGTCAAGATCGACGGATTAAGGGCGCCCGCAACCGCCGCCTGCTCCACTACATCGCGGCTGCCGACTTTGAGTGTGAGTGGTTCAAGCATCTTCTTCACTTGGCGCGCGGTGTCGGTGATTTTCAAGAGATCTGCGCCACTTATCTGTGCGCCGTCGGCGAGCTCCAGAACAAGATCGCCGAGGCCCTCTCGCATGAGAAAGTCCTCAAGGTTTCGATCATCCTTCAAATAGACTTCTGTATTGCCCTTTTTGGCGCGGTAAAGGGGCGGTTGTGCGATGTAGAGATAGCCTCGTTCAATCAGCTCGGGCATTTGACGGTAAAAGAATGTGAGGAGAAGCGTCCTGATATGACTACCGTCGACGTCTGCGTCCGTCATGATAATTATGTGGTGGTAGCGCGCCTTATCGGCATTGAAATCTTCGTGACCGATTCCGGTACCAAGTGCGGCTATCAACGTTCCGATTTCGGCGGATGCGAGCATTTTATCGAAGCGCGCGCGCTCAACATTCAGAATTTTTCCGCGCAAAGGAAGGATTGCTTGATTTCGTCGGTTGCGCCCTTGCTTGGCTGATCCACCTGCCGAATCACCCTCGACGATGAAGATCTCTGATTTTTTAGGATCACGTTCCTGACAATCCGCCAATTTCCCCGGAAGGTTAGCAATGTCGAGTGCGCCCTTACGGCGTGTGAGTTCACGGGCCTTGCGCGCCGCCTCACGTGCGGCAGCTGCCTCGAAAACCTTTTGCACTATCTTTTTCGCTTCGGAAGGATGTTCTTCGAACCATTGACCGAGGCGATCATTAACAACGGATTCTACTGCCGGCCGAACTTCGGACGAGACCAATTTGTCTTTGGTTTGGCTTGAAAATTTAGGGTCGGGAACCTTGACGGACAATACGCAGGTTAGTCCCTCACGTGCGTCGTCGCCGGTAATTGCTATCTTCTCCTTGCGAGCAATACCGGTATTTGCGGCATAGGTGTTAACCTGGCGCGTAAGCCCACCGCGAAAGCCGGCAAGATGGGTGCCGCCATCACGTTGGGGAATGTTGTTCGTAAAACACAGCATCGTCTCGTGATAGCTGTCATTCCATTGCATCGCGATCTCAACGACTAGGCCGTCATGTTCGTTTTTTATAAGGATCGGCGGCTCGTGGAGCACAGACTTGGCGCGGTCGAGATATCCGACGTACGCTTCCAATCCCCCATCAAACTTAAATTCTACTCGTTTGGGTTCTGGGAGCCGCGCGTCTGTAAGAATGACGGTAAGTCCGGAATTTAGAAAGGCGAGTTCGCGAAAACGATGCTCCAGCGTATCGTAGTCGAATTCCGTCATCGTGAAGGTTTCGGTCGACGGGAGGAATGTAATTTCGGTACCGGTTTCCTCTCCACATTCACCAACAATCTCAAGCGGCCCAACCGCTACGCCGTGCTCAAAGCGCATTCTATGCAGCTTGCCACCGCGCCGGATAGTCAGTTCGAGCCAGCTTGAGAGCGCGTTGACGACCGACACGCCAACACCATGCAGTCCACCTGAAACCTTATAAGAATTCTGATCGAATTTTCCGCCGGCATGGAGTTGGGTCATAATGACCTCTGCGGCTGATATGCCTTCTTCATCGTGAATATCAACCGGAATACCGCGACCGTTGTCGATCACTGTAACTGTTCCATCGCCGTTTAACGTGATGCTCGTCGTGTCGCAGTGACCGGCGAGAGCTTCATCAATCGAATTGTCAACGACTTCAAAGATAAGATGATGCAGCCCGGAGCCATCATCGGTATCCCCGATATACATCCCCGGTCGTTTGCGGACAGCTTCTAGTCCACGCAGTACCTTGATAGAGCCAGCGTCGTATGTTTCGTCTATTTCAGAAGCCGTATCGGTCATGGCCTCATCCTGTCAGCTCCATTGCCGCGATCATGAATTTCGTACTGTTGTGCCTTGCCGTCGGTAATCCGGACAAATTGCGCGTTGTCGCCAAATTCAGCGAAGAGATCTTCATCCGTACCGGAAAACCATGCCTGCGCACCAAGTTCTAGAATCTCATCAAAGAGTGCGCTGCGTCGCCGTTCATCCAGGTGGGCCACCGCCTCATCGAGCAAAAGCAGCGGCGCAATGCCGCGCTCGGATGCCTGCAGACGCGCGTTTGCAAGTAAAACCGCGATCAGCAGTGCCTTTTGTTCTCCAGTTGAACATTGTGCCGCCGGCAGGCCCTTAGCGCGATGTTTCACAACTAAATCGCTTCTGTGCGGCCCAATGGTGGTGTTCCCGGTCTCAGCGTCCACTGTACGGTTTCGCGCGAGTATCTCTTTGAACCGGTCTTCCACAGCCAGCGCTGGCGCTTCTGACAACCAACCTTCAAGCACGCCGTCAACATCGATCTCCGCACCTGAAAATGGTCCAGATGCCGCCTCGCATGCCTGGCCGAGCCTCTCTGCTATCTCGACACGCGCCGCTGCGATGGCGACACCATGTTCGGCCATTTCCGCTTCAATCGCGTCGAACCAGCCGCGTTCACCACGGCCGTCGCGTAGAAGATGTACACGTTCTCGGTTCGAATGCTCATAGGCGGTAACTTGCGTCGCGTGAGCCGCATGAAAGCCATAAATCAATCGGTCGAGAAAGCGACGTCTAGCGGATGCGCCCTCTCGAAAGAGGCGATCCATTTGGGGTGTCAACCAAACAGCGCTGACATACTCTGCCAACGCAGCCGGACCGCGCACAGGCACTCCGTTAACATGAACACTTCGCCGCTCGCTCTCTTTGTCGTGGCCTGTGCCGAGATCAACTGGGCCAACCGCTGTCGCAACTGTTGCCGCCACTGCCCAGGGTCTAGTTTCGCCATGGCGATCCGCTTCTGCAAGTCGGGTTCCGCGAAGCCCCCGACCAGGTGCAAGATAGGATATTGCTTCCAACAAATTTGTTTTGCCGGCACCATTTGGCCCAGTCAACATGACGGGGCGCGTGTCCAAATCCAGCTGCATGCCGTCATAGCAGCGAAATGCTGTCAACTTGAGACGTGTAACGGCAATGCAGGACGGCGCATCAACGTAAAGCTGTTCGGCGATCGCCAGCATACCCTCTAAACACGCATGGGCATCAAAACGTATAGCGCGTCGTTATCATCCAAATTTCGCACAATCGTGGGCGAAGCGGCATCGGCGAGCGCAAATTGCGCCTTTGCCCCATCGATTTGCTGCATGATGTCTAGGAGATAACGAGAATTAAAACCGATTTCGATCGGATCCTCGTCATAGCTGACTTCAAACTCCTCCGTCGCAGTACCGTTATCGGGGCTGTTGGCGGAAAGCGTTAGATTACCCTTGTCAAGATTGAGTTTCACCGCGCGAGACTTTTCCGTGGAAATCGTCGAGACGCGATCAACCGCTTCCGCGAAGGGCTTACAGTCCACTTCCATAAGCTTCGTATTATCTGCCGGTATGACACGGTCGTATTCCGGAAACGTTCCGTCGATTAATTTTGACGTGAGAATTGCGGCATCAAAAGAAAATCGGATTTTGGTATCCGATAATTCGATGGCAACGTCTTCGTCAGTTTCGTCGATAAGCCTTCGCAATTCAGCAACTGTCTTACGAGGCACAATAACGCCTGGCATTCCCAATGCCCCGTCCGGTACAGGTATTTCAACACGCGCTAGCCTGTGTCCATCAGTCGCGACGGCCCGTAACACGTCACCTGAATCCGATTTAGTGCAGTGCAGAAATATACCGTTTAGATAATATCGCGTTTCTTCCATGGAAATCGCGAACCGCGTCCGGTCGATGATGCTGCGTAATGCGCTGCCGGAAAGACTGAATTTATGCGCCATATCTCCGTCAGCCATTACCGGAAATTCGGCCGTGGACAACGTCGACAATGTAAACCGAGATCGTCCCGACTTCAGGACAAGCTGTGAGGTTTCGCTATTGGTTTCTAGTTCGGCCTGAGCGCCTTCTGGCAACTTGCGGACAATGTCATAGAGCATGTGTGCAGGCGCTGTCGTCGCACCGTCAGTCTGTACGTCCGCAGCAACCTTTTCCACGATCTCGATATCCATGTCCGTTGCCATCAGACTCAATACCCCATCCTTGGCGTCAATATGGACATTTGACAGAATCGGTATGGTATTGCGTCGTTCGACCACGCTCTGTACGTGATTCAATGATCGAATCAGGGCGGCCCGTTCAATAGTCAGTTTCATGGACATCGTCGCGCAATATTTGTTTCAATTAGGGCAGAAATGCACCGGAGACCCGGCCCGTTTAACAATTAGCGGCTACCCCGAAATTCAAGGTGCCGGAACAGATAGAAAATATAGCACAACCGGTTTTATTCCGCACCATTATTCCCGAATTTTGTGGTCGATTTGGCGCCGACCCTTCGCCGCCGCCAGGGCGCTGGTTTTGGCGCATCATCATGAAAATTGGCGAAATGCAGCTTGTAACGACAGAGCTAACATTCCGCTCGTCGAGCTCGGCAGTGAGCATCGCCTTCTTGGCGGGGGCTATGCGCTTGGTTTAGTAAGGCTAGCCCTCGAGCATGCGGCGAAGCAACTCAACATCCTCGGCAAACTCGTTGTCGCCGGCGCGAAGTTCGTCAATTTTGCGTACCGCGTGCATAACCGTTGTGTGGTCACGTCCGCCAAATTTCCGACCAATTTCAGGCAGTGACCGCGACGTAAGCTGCTTGGAGAGATACATGGCAACTTGCCTTGGCCGCGCGACGGCTCGGGCACGGCGGGCAGAATACATTTCCGACAGACGGACGTTGTAGTGTTCGGCAACCCGCTTTTGAATTTCTTCGATGGTTACCCGTCGATTATTTGAGCGTAACAGGTCGTGCAGCACTTCCTGTGTCCCTTCGAGTGTGACTTCTCGACCGACAAGATTTGCATAGGCGACGATGCGGTTAAGCGCGCCTTCAAGTTCACGGACGTTTGATGTGATTTTGTGGGCGATAAATTCCATCACCTTAGGAGGTATTTCGGCCGAGATCTGCTCTACTTTTGATTGAAGTATACCCAGGCGCAACTCGTAGGTTGTTGGATGAATGTCGGCAACCAATCCCCAGCCGAGCCTTGACTTCATCCGCTCTTCGATTCCCTCTAAATCTGTCGGTGATTTGTCTGCAGAGATCACTACTTGCCGGTTCTGTTCCACAAGGGCATTGAAGGTGTGGAAAAACTCTTCTTGTGTGTTGTCTTTGCCGCTGATGAATTGAACATCATCAATCATGAGTATGTCGACCGAGCGAAATTGCTCTTTAAACGCCATCGTATCCTTGTATCGGAGCGCCCGAATAAACTGATACATGAATTTTTCGGCTGACATATATATGATGCTACGCTCTGGCGAATTTGATCGAATTTGCCAGGCAATTGCATGCATCAAATGTGTTTTACCGAGTCCTACTCCACCATAGAGAAAAAGCGGATTGAACGGAGCGCTCACAGCTTCAGCAACGCGACGCGCTGCAGCAAAAGCTAGCTCATTCGGTTTGCCAACTACAAAATTTCCAAATGTGAAGCGCGGATCTAGCGGTGCGCTAATGCCGTCGTTGCTGGCAGATTCTCGTACGGGTTCTCGCTTGGGCGGCACTGGCGGACTCATAGTCGCCGTCACAGCTTCCCCGCGCGATTCCAACGGGCCGGCGATCACAATGTTCACGCTCGAAACGTTCGGATTTTCTTTGGACCATAATTCGAGCAGGCGCTCGCCATATTGAGTTTCCACCCAATCGCGCATGAATTTTGTCGGCACAGAAATGAGGGCGCTCCCGTCCTTCACATCTTCAAGTGTCAGCGGCTTAAGAAGGCTTCGGAAAGTCGCTTCGCCAACCTCCGCACGAAGTCTCGCCCGGATGCGCGCCCATTGTGCGGTCAGTCTATCGCTCATTTGTCCACCGCTATTAGCGCCCAAATCGACGCGCAAATAATTTCTAACGCCGTCGTAGGTTCCAAAAAAACATCAGCGTCATGGGCCCTATTCACTGCGCAGACGCGCGCTTGAGGTTTGTAGGGGCGCGTAGAATTTGGTAAATAACAAGCAACCCCCCCCTAGTTCACAAACAAGTATTTTCTTGAAAGTGACGAACAAATACTCTGAATGGCAAAGAATAACGCAGGAATATAACGAATTTTATTAAGCCTGCTCTTATCTCTCACCGACAATTGTGCGAATTACTTTTGATTTTTCGCCGCGGCATTTAGTTCTGCCTCCAGAACAACCGCTTGGCCCATACTGTAACGGCGCCCACGTGCTCATGCAACGAGACTGAAAAGGGAACATCGAAAAAATATTCGCCGAAAGATGCCGATGAGTTTTGTCATACCTTGAACTCTGATGGGCGGACAAAATTCGCGCAGAATTTCGCATCTGTCAACTTCGACAAGCGCGCAAACAATTCAGAATTTAAAGAGCCTTAATACGCCCGGCGAGTTGGGAAATTTTGTTATCTGCGTTGTTGCGATAGAGCACACCCTTGCTCACGCCACGGTGCAGCTCCGGCATCGCTTCGCGGAACGCCGCCTCTGCAGCTGGTTTGTCGCCGCCAGCTATGGCAATCTCGACCCTCTTCACATATGTGCGAATCCGGCTCACGCGAGTCCGGTTTACAACTGCTCGGCGACCGTTCGCGCGTATCCGTTTTTTGGCCGATTTGTGGTTTGCCATAGAAAGTCTACTTTACGAATTGTGGAGCAACTAGGAGCCGCGCGTTATATCGGTGCGCGTGCCCTTCGTCAAGTCCGGAAGGCGCGGATTTCGTGCAGTTACTGCCTATTGCAAACCTATTGATTTTTGAATTTGGGTGCACGTTTCTCGACAAAGGCGCTCATCCCTTCTTTTTGATCTTCGGTTGCGAACGTCGAATGGAAAAGGCGCCGCTCAAAACGTATGCCTTCTGTCATCGACGTTTCGAAAGATCGATTGATGGCTTCCTTCACCATCATGGTTGCCGGTTTGGACATTGTTGCGATTTGCGTTGCGGTTTTCATAGCCTCGTTCAATAGATCGGCCGCTGGGACGACACGGCTGACTAAGCCAGCCTGATCGGCTTCTTTTGCCCCCATCATGCACCCCGTCAAACACATCTCCATAGCCTTTGTCTTGCCGATTGCGCGGGTCAGGCGTTGTGTCCCGCCGATACCCGGTATCGTTCCAATCGAAATTTCAGGTTGACCAAATCGAGCGGTGTCCGCGGCGATGATGATGTCGCACATCATCGCCAATTCGCATCCTGCACCGAGCGCGTAGCCAGCGACCGCGGCAATTGTCGGCGTTCGGCAAGCGGCGAGGCGTTCCCAGCCGTTCGTTATGAAATCCTCACTGTAGACATCGGCATAGGATTTTGGCGCCATCTCTAAAATATCTGCGCCGGCGCAAAATGCCTTGTCCGATCCGGTCACAATAATGACACCTATGTTTTCGTCGGCCTCAAGTAGATCGATTGCATCTTCTAATTCTTTGATCAATGTGGCGCAGAGTGCATTGAGAGCGGTTGGCCTACTCAGAGTAATGAGGCCGATGGCCCCTAAAATTTTGAGGACAATATTCTCATACGCCATTCTGCCTGCTCCCATCAGTTTGTTCCGGCGGGTTTTGCGGAGCCGCTGTCAGTCCCGATCGGTGAAAGTCTGAAATGAACAGTAAGCTCGTTACCAGAGTCGTCAAAACTGAATCGTAGCATCTCTCCCTCTCGCTCGAATGAGGCTGTATCGATTTCGTGCCACCCGAGTTGCTGCAGTGTCGCCTTATAAAAGGCAAGAACCGCCTCGCGGGAGAGTTTTCCAGCCGCGTAGGCTTCAGCTATGCGACCCGATGGCGCATCAAATTCGATCCCGGCGCCGGCAATGATTTGAAGGCCGCTCATCACCGGAACATCCTCAAATCCCGCCAAAAACTCTTGGGCCAGCGCACTGTGGTTGAACCCGCTAACTGCCAACAGAACAGCAAGTGCCGCCGATATGGTGGCACGGAAGGCGGTCAAATGAATGGGCTGTTTAAGTCTCATCATCGCTGGTGCCCTGGGCAGTAAAATGTCGAACGGCCACTTTGCGATATACGGCGCACAGTTCCTTTGCAGCCGGGCATTACGCAAGGCTTGCCTTCTTGGTCATAAGCTTGGAATTTATGTTGAAAATACCCTAACTCACCACTTGCCTGCACATAATCTCGAAGGCTAGAGCCGCCAGCCGCAATCGCATCTTTGAGAACTGCGCGAATTGCTGTGACTAGCCGTTCGGCGCGTCTACCAGCGATCGTATAAGCATTTCTTTTTGGCGAGATGCTGGCGCGAAAAAGGCTCTCGCAGACATAAATATTTCCTAAACCTGCGACGACATGTTGGTCGAGTAAGGCAGCTTTGATCGATGTACGGCGGCCCGCCAGCGTTTCACATAGCATTTCTGCGTTGAAGCCGTTGCCCAACGGCTCGGGCCCAAGTTTGGCAAACATGGGGTGTTGGGACATATCGGCATCACTGATTAAATCCATAAATCCAAACCGCCGAACATCGTTGTACCGGATAGTCACGCCGGTATCTGTCACTACATCGACATGATCATGTGGGCCTGGTGGCGGTGGAGGGGACTCGGTGTGAATGACTAATCGCCCCGACATACCGAGATGAATGACCAGAGTTATTTCGTTGTCGAGCTGCACAAGGATAAATTTCGCCCGTCGCCGCACGGCAATTACCCGTCGGCTAGTGAGCTTTGCAACGAACCCATCTGGCAGTGGATATCGAAGATTCGATCGCCTTAGAGTCACCCCTGTCAGCATCCGCCCGGTCAGCTCCGGTTCCAGGCCACGGCAAACTGTTTCAACTTCCGGCAACTCGGGCATCACTTGACTTTCTAGCAAAGGCGAACGGCGTAGGTTATCGTAGCCGTCGTGCAACGACCAGACGATATGAGAGACGATGCGTCCAGCCATTTCGGCTACCGCACAGTTGCGGCCGCTGACAAGGCTGAGATGGTGCAACGCGTGTTTGCATCAGTTTCAGGACGCTACGATCTTATGAACGATATGATGTCGCTTGGCATTCATCGAATGTGGAAGCGCGCGCTCATGGATACGCTTGCGCCTAAACCTGATATGCGGCTTCTCGACGTTGCCTGTGGTACGGGTGACATAGCGTTGCGCTTTCTGTCGCGTGGTGGCGGCCATGTCACTGCATGCGATAGGAACGTGCAGATGGTCGAAGCCGGTCGCGGTCGGGCTATCGACAAGGGTGTACTCTCCGCCATTCGTTGGGTTGTTGGTGATGCCGAGGCTTTGCCGTGTGCAGATTCGTCAGTCGATGCGTATACCATAGCGTTCGGTCTCCGCAACGTGACGCAGATCGATAACGCATTAACTGAAGCTGTACGTGTTCTCGAACCCGGTGGGCGTTTTATGTGTCTTGAATTTGCTCCTGAAGCAGCCACGTGGCTCGAACCCCTTTATAGGCGCTATTCTTTCGCTGTCCTGCCGGCTCTCGGTCAAGCGGTAACGGGTGACGGGGACGCCTACCGATATTTGGTCGAAAGCATCCGACGTTTTCCAAAGCAAGCTGCTCTCTCTGAGCGAATTACTGCGGCTGGATTCGACGTTGTCAAACATAGGAACTTGACCGGTGGTATTGTCGCTATTCACTCGGCTTGGCGCGTTTGAGCATGTTCTCGCTGCCTCTCTCATACGTCTCTTTTGCACAAAGCAGTGCCGCGTCCTGGCGTCGGGCTTAAGCCAATGATCGGGGCTATTGTCAATTTAGCGCGCCTTGTTCGAATCGGCCGTACACTTGCCCGCCACGATGCATTATCCCCTATTCTATCTTTGTCGACTGACTCTGGCGTCGGTTTAGGTCTTGTACGCCGTGTGTCGCGGACTAATTCCGATCTCCGGCCGGGAAAACGGTTAGTAGCTGCATTTCAAGAGCTTGGACCTACATTTATTAAGTTGGGTCAAGCAATGTCGGTGCGCGCAGACTTGTTTGGTGACGAGATCGCTGCGGATTTATCGGCCCTGCAGGACCGATTACCACCGTTCCCGAGCCAGGATGCAAAATCCATTATCGAGGAGGAGTTTGGCGCACCAGTTGAGGAGTTGTTCCAGCAATTTGACGAGAAACCCGTTGCCGCTGCCTCGATCGCTCAAGTTCACTTCGCAGTGACGAACGAGGGTCAGAAAGTTGCTGTCAAAGTACTGCGGCCGGGAATTGAGGAACGGTTTCAGCGAGACATTGATTTATTTTTTTGGCTAGCCCGCACCTGCGAGCGTTTGCGTCCTCGTCTACGACGTTTGCGCCTTGTTGAAGTGGTTCTCGAGTTTCAACAAACCGTCTCTCTTGAGATGGATTTGAGCTTTGAAGGTGCAGCGGCCTCAGAGCTCAGAGAGAATTTCAAGGACGATCCGGAGTTTCGTGTGCCGGAGGTCGATTGGTTGCGTACCGCTCGCCGCGTCCTCACAACGGACCGGGTTGACGGCATTTCGATCGATGAAGTCGATGCCCTAAAACACGCTGGACAAGATGTTAGTGATATTCTGGCACGCTCGGCACGTGCCTTTTTTAATCAGGTATTTCGCGATGGTTTTTTTCACGCCGATATGCACCCAGGCAATATGTTTGTTGCGCCCGACGGCGCACTTGTTCCGGTAGATTTTGGGATCATGGGCCGGCTTGATAAGCGCACCAGGTTCTATCTAGCCGACATGCTTCTCGGATTTCTGGAGCGCGACTATCGCCGCGTTGCAGATGTACATTTTCAGGCTGGCTATGTACTGCATGACCAGTCGATTGACGCTTTCATGTTGGCATGTCGATCGATTGGCGAGCCTATATTTGGCAAACCCATGCATGAAATTTCGATCGCTAATCTGTTTGGGCAGTTGTTTCGCATCACCGAGCGATTTGAGATGCAGACGCAACCGCAGCTTCTTCTCCTTCAAAAAACCATGCTCGTTGCCGAAGGAGTCGGCCGAAGGTTAGATCCCTCATCCAATATGTGGGTCCTTGCGCGGTCGATGATCGAAGCTTGGATGCTCGAACATCGCGGTCCTGAGGCTCGTCTGCGCGAAGTCGTAAACGATACTGTTTCAGGTATCGGCAGGCTACCTTCGGTGATGGCTAAAACCGAACAAGTCGTCGATATGCTGAGCGACGGCGGGTTGCGAATTCACCCTGATTCGTTGCGGGCTTTAAGCAACAAAGAGTCCTGGCGCAGCCCGGGGTTGATCTTTTTCTTGGCCCTGGCGATGTTTCTGTTTGGCGTATACGCAATAATTTACGGGTAATTGGTGGAGTTGCAAAAACGGCTTTGAGCTTTTGAAGCCAAGCAACGAAAAGGGCGTGATAGGACAGCATTGCTTGTCGCTTGCCGGTGCGCTGGAGGCGGCGTACTTTAAGAGAAGCTTGAAACCTATGAATTTTACCCTGGTTGGAGGAGTTTTAACGTGGTTTCTGGTAAACGCATCTTACTGATCATCTCGGGCGGCATCGCGGCGTATAAGTGTCTGGAGTTGATCCGCCGATTGCGGGAGCGCGACGTCCAGTTATGTTGCGTTCTTACATCTGGTGGCGCACAATTCGTAACGCCGTTGTCGGTTTCAGCCTTAAGTGAGGGCAAGGTCTACAGCGATCTCTTCTCACTCACCGATGAATCCGAGATGGGTCATGTTCAGCTGTCGCGCGAAGCTGATCTGCTCGTGGTGGCCCCGGCGAGCGCGGATATAATTGCCCGTATGGCTGCCGGCATTGCGGATGATTTGGCAACAACGGTCTTGCTGGCGACGGATAAGCCAGCACTCATTGCTCCAGCAATGAATGTCCGAATGTGGGAGCACGCAGCGACCCAAGCCAACATTAGTACTCTAAAGGCACGCGGAATTTTTCATGTTGGTCCTGAGAGTGGCGACATGGCATGCGGTGAATTCGGATTTGGCCGAATGGCCGAAGTACCAGGCATCATCGCGGCGATTGAGCATCATCTGAATAGTGGAACTGCGGCTGTGGGGGGACCGTTGGCTGGTCGAAGCGCATTGATTACCAGCGGGCCCACGAGAGAGCCAATTGACCCGGTTCGGTTTATTGCCAACCGCTCATCGGGCAAGCAGGGACACGCCATAGCAGCTGCACTGTCTCGTCTGGGCGCACAGACGACGTTGGTGAGCGGGCCAACGACCCTTGCTGATCCGACGGATTTAACCGTGATCCATGTTGAAACGGCGCGCGAAATGTTGGCGGCATGTGAGACGGCATTGCCGGTTGATATTGCTGTTTGTGCTGCGGCTGTGGCGGACTGGCGTGTCTCAGATACGGCAGCAAAAAAGCTCAAAAAGAATGGCGGCGTAGCAAAGCTCGATTTGATTGAGAACCCGGACATTTTGCATACCCTTGCTCAATCCGGGAACAAGAGGCCGGAACTTCTTATTGGCTTTGCAGCCGAGACCGAAGAGTTAGTGACGCGAGCGATGGAAAAGCGTTTGAACAAAGGCTGCGACTGGATCATTGCGAATGATGTGTCGGCCGAGATGGGTACATTTGAAGGTGACGACAACACGGTCCACTGGATCGACGGGAAGGAAGTGGAGGCATGGCCGAAGATGAGTAAGGATGATGTGGCAATGCGTCTTGCAGCGCGCATAGCGGAGCATTTTGCAGGTGCCTCATGAGTGCTGTAAAGGTAGCGGTCCTTCGCTTGGCAAGTGGCGCAGACCTGCCATTGCCGGCTTACGCAACGGCGGATAGTGCTGGGATGGATCTTGTGGCCGCAGTTGATACTGAAGTTACGCTCCAACCAGGCGCCCGCACCGTGGTGCCGACGGGTATCGCCATAGCACTTCCCGTTGGTTACGAAGCGCAGATTAGACCTCGATCGGGTCTCGCTCTTAAGGATGGAGTTACGGTTCTAAACAGCCCGGGGACGGTCGATGCGGACTACCGAGGCGAGGTCGGCGTCATTCTCGCCAACCTTGGCGACCGGCCATTTGTCGTTCGTCGTGGTTCTCGTATCGCCCAGCTTGTCGTTGCGCCGGTTGCGCGCTGGACGTGGAATGAAGTTGCTGACCTACCACCGAGCGACAGGGGATCAGGCGGTTTTGGCTCGACCGGACAAGACGTAGGGTGAGTGCGCGATGCTGCGCCTGACCAAAAGGCTAATGTTGGCAATCAAAGCCGTCGTTGATATTGCCTGCAATGCGTCTGAGCTTCCTGTGCAAAGCAGCGATATCGCGCAGCGACTGGATATATCCAAGCGTTATCTCGAACCGATCCTCCAGCAACTTGTTCACGCTGACATTCTATCAGGCGTCAGAGGCCCCCACGGTGGATACCGATTGTCGCGGTCCAGACGCCGCATATCGCTGGGCGAGATTGCCCGTGTCGTCGCGGCGATGGAGGGGACTACTGATCCACTGGATGAGGCTGCGAGTTCAGATCTCGGCCAGGCTGTGCTTCGTCCACTATGGCAGGAACTCAACGACACAGCGATCACACGTCTTGAGAGCGTAAGCATTGATGATATTTGTCGCCGCGCACGCGACGCAAATGTCGAGCCGCCCGCGGCACCGCAGTTTGATTTCATGAGCTGAGGACGTGGGAATTCGCTGCTGCGACCAATATTGATTCAGGACAAAGTGCGGGAAATGGAAATTACAGACGAACAACTCGCCCGCTATGCGCGTCACATCATTCTTGATGAAGTGGGGGAGGAGGGCCAACTCCGATTACTGCAATCGAAGGTTTTAGTCGTCGGCGCCGGGGGCTTGGGTTCACCATTGCTTATGTACTTGGCGGCCGCTGGTGTCGGAACACTTGGCATCGTCGATCATGATGTCGTCGACATCACCAATCTGCAGCGTCAAGTCGTCCACAAGACCGAGGATGTAGGGCAATCAAAAGTTTCCAGCGCTGCCGAAGCGGTGTTCGACATCAACCCTGAAGTCAAAGTGGTCACCCATCGAACGCGGCTGACCCAAGAAAATGTTGCAAATATTGTGAGCCAATATGACCTTATCGCCGATGGCAGTGACAATTTCGCGACGCGCTATCTTATCAATGATGTGTGTTTCTTCGCCGAGCGTCCGCTGGTATCAGCGGCGCTTCTACGCTTTGAAGGCCAAATTTCCACATTCATCCCCTATAAGGGAGGAGACAATCCTTGCTATCGGTGCCTGTTTCCGACACCGCCGCCGCCGGATTTGGTGCTACGTTGCGAGCAGGTCGGTATTTTTGGCTCACTCGCCGGTGTTATGGGTTCAATTCAGACAACAGAGGTGCTCAAACACGTGTTGGGGCTCGGCGTTAGTCTCTCCGGCAAACTACTTATATACGATGCGCTCAACACGACATTCCGCAAGATTTCGGTAAAGCCGAGTTCTACCTGCGCGCTTTGCGGTGAACATCCAACAATTACCGCCGATGCATTTGTAGAAAGGGTTTGACCAAATATTATCGAGCTAACTTATGTTAGACTTAGTCACAAAGGCTTATTCTAAATAATCCAATTATGATGATAAGAACCTCTCTCACGACATTGATAGTTATGCTGTTTGCCGTTGTCGGCCTCGCGACAGTTTCTCTGCAGTCACCCGGCGCACAGGACGTGACGAGCGTACCGCGCTATGTGTCGCTGCGGGCAGACGAGGTCAATGTGCGGACCGGGCCCGGCGTTCGCTATCCTGTCAAATGGGTGTTCGTGCGCAAATTCATGCCAGTCAAGATAATCGCCGATTATGACACTTGGCGAAAGATTCGAGACTGGGAGGGTGCTGAAGGCTGGGTTCATCGCACCATGCTGTCTAGCCGGCGACACGTCATCACCGTTGGCGGAATAAGTACTCTAAGGCAGGGTCCGACGGAAAAAACTCGAGCCGTCGCCAAACTCGAGAACGGAGTTGTTGCCGAAGTCGCTGCGTGTGATGCGGTTTGGTGCAAATTGTCGGTTGGTGGCTATGAGGGCTGGCTAAAGCGAGAATCGCTTTGGGGGTTGAAGCGAGGCGAAACTGTTCGCTAGCTCACAAAAATTATCAATTCTTGGGCATAACTAGCAGATGAAACGGATTGATTTTCGGGTGTTTTTGAGCTCTCGCTGTCAATTTTTTCGGGGTCCCTACGACATTGAATTCGGGCGGCGTCATAACAGACTCAGATACTTTACCTAAATCATTTTGTTTTTTGGTTTATCCACAGAAATTACAGGTGCTGGCGACAAGTATTAGCCAATCAATAGAGTGGGCTTATTTCTGTGCTAATTGAAGTCCATCATCAGCTCGTTGCGTGCGGTCTCCGGCATGGCGGCCATATGCCCGTAATGCGAATGATTGAAGCCGACAATGACTTCGGTGCTAGGGCTACGAAACGCATCAATTTGTTGGCTTGTGAAGGGGAAGTGGATGAACTGCACCGACGAGGCCTTACCAGCCGCGTTCGTGCGATCTACATCTACTTCTGATACGCCATCGATCGTTTCACCACCCACGCGCAAGAACATGGTTTCCTCGATGCCACCAAGTGTCGCAAGAATGGCGTGTCGCAGTGCCGGCTCGACGATCTCGAACATGACAATACAGACAAGTTCGGTGCCGTTCGGGATGAGTGGGTTATAGGCGGTGAGTTCGTCCGGGATTTGTTCTTCGCCACCTTTTTCAATGCGCAACATCTCGTGGATCTGCCACCACATCGTTTCGTAACACTCGAAATTGCACGTTGCGTGAGGCCCAATCTCCATACGCCGGCGTTTCTTTAGCGCGACAATATTTGACCGCCGCTCATTGCGAACCGTTTCATACTCCTGGAGAGGCAGAATATCCGCCCGCGTGATTTCAGTTTTTATCTGCATTTTGTAGGTCTCAATTTCT
>CAVOAK010000022.1:0-27523 GCA_963693665.1 Alphaproteobacteria bacterium
TTCTGGTTTGGGACGCTCGACTGGGCTGCTCTTGATCCAAAAAGAGCAAATTAGTAACCTCATATGTATGCAGGATCTGATTGGTTCTGCAGCAAGTTGAGATCAGGGCGGACCGGGTAACTGGCCCGCCCCTTTTCCTTGATCGAACTGGTCGTATAACTAGTGCTAATTTTAGATAGTGTGGTGAGTCAGTGACCGACGTATTCTGAATTGATGTTTGGGAACACGAACAATGGAAATGAAACAGACTGCGAAAAAATCCACACTCGGCTGCACGGTCGATTTAGATAAACCCGGACGCCAGGTCGGTTTCATTCGTCTCATGTGGTCGGACAATAAGCATGCAGGCGGTGTGATACCTGTACCAATTGCCGTTATTGCGAACGGTAAGGGGCCGACGATTCTCATTACCGGCGGTACTCACGGGAACGAGTATGAAGGTCAGATTATTGTCCAGCGACTAATTCGCGAACTTGACCCGGCAAACGTCAATGGTCGCCTAATCCTTATGCCTGCGCATAATTATCTTGCGGTCCAGGATGACAAGCGCTGTGCCGACGCTGATGATGTCAACCTTAATCGAATTTTCCCTGGTGATCCAGATGGTGGGCCAACGGAGCAAATCGCATACTTCGTTGATACGGTGATACTTCCCAAATGTGACTACGGCATGGATCTTCATACCGGTGGTAACTTTGCGGAGATGCCACCATGTGGGTACCTGCGCGTCGGAGGTTCCTCCGAATTGATGAAAAAGAAAATTGCTATGGCAGAGGCTTTCGCTGCCCCGTTGACTGTTGTCGTATCAACGACTTCATCTACACGTTCAGTGTCTGCGGCATGCGATCGGCACAGCGTGGCGAGTTTGTCGACCGAGCTTGGTGGCGGAAATACCGTGTCGCGTGAGGCGATGGCGATTGGAACGCAGGGGGTCAATCGTGTGTTACGTCAAATCGGAATTTTAGCGCCCGATTCGGCTGACAAGGATAAACCTAATACACGCTATATTGAGTACGGTGATAGTAGCTACTTCACGGCATCACCTTCAGACGGCTTATTTGAGCCGTATCAGGCATTGGGTGATACTGTGAAAAAAGGCCAAAAGGCTGGCTGCGTGCACTCGCTCGAGGCACCGGCTTTGGTTCCCGTTGAGGTAGAGTTTAGCCACGAGGGTTTGATTGTCATGGAGCACATCCATGCTCCGGTAAAGCGGGGCGATTACCTGTTTTGTGTCGCGACAGACGTTGATCCGAGCAGCATGAGCGTGTGAACCGGCGACTTCAGTTAATTTTTTCAGCGTTGGCGGCGAAATTGTTTGCTTAGCTGCAGGCCCTGACTTTGGTACGAAGAGCCGATGTTCCCGCCATAGAGTTTGTCCGGTAGGGTTGCCAACTTTTCGTATATTAGACGCCCGACAATTTGGCCATCCTCGAGCATAAATGGAACTTCGTGGGAGCGAACTTCCAGAACTACCTTTGACCCTGCACCTCCGCCGCTGGGGTCGCCAAACCCGGGATCAAGAAAACCGGCGTAATGAACACGAAATTCACCGACAAGGGTGTCGTAGGCGACCATTTCGGCTGCGTGATCAGGTGGTACTACAACTGGTTCCTTTGACGCGAGAATATAGAAATCGTCCGGAATGAGGACGAGCCCAAATCCGCGGCTTGCATGGATAGGTTCCCAATAGTCCTGCGGATCGTAGTGGTCAATGAGGCGGATATCGATGAGCGGCGCATACTTTTTTGCCTTGTAGCCGATCAATGCGGACTTGCCTTGTCCACGGGTGTCGACTGTGACCGGTATGGCGCCACGAACCGGCTGTTCTCCGCTTGGCAGCTGCTGTGCGAGTTTTGTATGCATGTCGGCCAGCCCCGGCTCGGCGAGTGTCGGTGAACCGTGCTTTAGCCGAAGTTGTGACAGCCTATCGCCCTTGCGAACAACGATGCTGAACGTCAAAGGCGCAACTTCTGCAAAAAGCGGCCCACGATAGCCTGCCTGTACCCTGTCGAATTCCCCGCTGCGGTCCGTTATCAGGCGTGTAAAGACGTCAAGGCGACCAATTGAACTTTTAGGGTTTGCGAGCGCTGTAATGCTGTTGTCTAAATCGAGGCTTTCCATCAACTGGACTAGATATACGCAGCCCTTTTCCAAGACTGCACCGTTTCGCAAATCGATTTCGTGCATTGCAAACTCGGCAATCTTCTCTTCGACGTTCGCCGAGCGGCCGGGCAGGAAACTGGCGCGAATGCGGTATGCTTTGGAACTAAGCCGCAAGTCGAGGCTGGCCGGCTGAATCTGCTCTTCGATGATAGCCTCTACGCCATGGATCGAACCCTTGGACACCAGCTGCCGAATATCTTGCGACGGCAAAACGCGCCCAATCAGCCCGGTGTTGGGGAGGGTTTCAGTTGTTGTCGGTGATGCACTATTGGTCATGGGACGTTTGCAACCATTCACGTGCGAAGCATTGTTGGACGGCCATGACATGACAGGTCTGGCGCCAACGTGAGGCTAACAAGACAGCAGAATAGTTAAAAGCGCCGTCACGTGAAGCGCCAACTTATCCACAAAGTTCACAACGATTTATACACAGCCTGGATACGTATTGGTGACCAATTTCAATAAGCGTGACGGGTTATCCCCAATATGCACCTACAGCAGTGTTTTAGAATCAGTATGGAACAAATTGTGGTTATTCGTATGAGGGGCACTGAAATCAGTGGGTTCAAAGCCCGTGGCGTGCCGGCGCCACATTTCTGTAAATGCGTTTTCCAAGCTTCTTACGAACGGAATTGTCTGAAACGCCGGGCAATCAATGCCAGAAGCAAGGCGGGTTTTGATCTCCGCTAGCAGTGCCGGTGACTGGCATAATTCGACGACTTTCTCTTCGTAGTCGGAAATATCTGCAACAACGAGATCCTCAATACTGGCAGCACGTAACATCGCGGCCACAACGCGACTTTGGAAGGTCTCTCCTGGGCAGGTAATTAATGGTACGCGGGCCCATAGCGCATCAAGTGCAGTCGAGTGTGCATTGAATATCAAAGTATCGAGAAAAAGATCTGCACATGCGTGCCGTGCCAAATGATCTGCTTTATCTGGCACGCGAGGGGCATTGATAAGTCGCTGCGGATCAATTCCAGCGTTCGATGCAGCCGTTTGCAAGTTGGAAAAAGCATCGTCGCTGAGCCGGAACCAAAGCACCGCTTCAGGCGCGCGGGCTAGGACCCGCATCCATAAGGCAAAGATTTTGGATTCGATTTTATGTGCGCTGTTAAAGCAACAAAGCACTGGCCCGTTATCAGGAAGGCCCACGTTGTGCCTAGAGACGTTGTTTTTGCTCCGCGCAAGGGAGTCGTCAGGTATCATCCAACCAAGAGGTAATGTCACAAGAGCTTCCGTAAAGCTGGGACGTGCGGTTGGGGGCACGAGGTCCGGTCCAACGATCATATAGTCGTGCAGCCCACCGGTTGTACCGGGGAAGCCGAGCCAGGCCACCGATAGTGGTGCTGGTCGCCGCGCAATGATGTCCGGTCTTGCACCTTGTACCAAGCCGCCTAGGTCGACGAGAATGTCGATGCCATCTGCAGAAATTCGATCTGCGGCAACTTCAGCGGATAAGTGTCCGTCCCTGCGAAGGTCAATAAACTTGTCCGCGCCCTCTTCGACACGGCGCCGATAGGCACTGTTGTCGTCTTTACCGGTTGAATATGCGTATGTCTCAATCTCGCTCGATTTTTGAACGCTGAATAGAGCAGAGACTAGATGTCCAACGGGGTGATCGCGAAAATCGTTCGACAGAAAACCTATACGGACCTTCGGCGTGATTCCTGATTTTGGCGTAACTGATTGCGGGCGATGGCTTAGCGCACCTTTCAGCAGACCCGTCGCTCGCATCTTCGCGACCGTCGATAGTGCGTGCTGTGATAAGGGTAGCGATAAGGCGCCGAACGCTCCGAGGGCAATGATTTCTGGGTTACGCTCGGTGATTGCCTCTCTAATGCGCTCCACCATCACGTCGTAGTCGCGCCAATCGCATATGGCCAAACGTGCATTTAGTAGGCCGGCAGTAGCACGAATGTTTTTGGAGCCTTTCTGCCACGCTAACCAGAAGCTTTCTGCAGCGCGTGAAAATTGCCGCTTCGCGAGAAGAATTTGCGCAAGACCATAATGCGCATCAGCAGAGTCCGGCGATAATTCGATCGCTCTCTTGGCCTCGATTTCGGCGTCGTCGTTGCGTGATAGCACACTATACGTCGCGGCTAGATTTACCCGAGCTTCTGCATAGTTCGGACGCAACTGTATTGCCAACTGAAATTGTTCTGCCGCCTCCTTTGCCTGACCGATTGAGGCCAACACAGTCCCGGCGTTGTAGGGGAAACCAGCATTAGTCGGGTCGAGTTCACGAGCAGTATCGTAGCATGCAAGTGCTTCTTCTTGGCGCCCAAGCGCATTGAAAGCGGAACCAAGGTTTCCGTAGTATTTGGCGACCTTCGAATTGCTCGCAATGGCGCGTTTGATTAAGGAAACAGCGCGGTGCTGGTCGCCGGTTTGATGTGACAGAAGTCCAAGAAAATGGAGCGCCTCGGAATTGTCAGGATCCGCGCTCAATACGTGAAGATAAATTTTTTCGGCTGGTTCAAATCTGCCGGCCCGGTGATGTTCGAGCCCTTCAGACAGGAGGCCGTTGAGAGTGCTCATCAGATCACGGTCGATTCAAGGCAGTTTAGGGAACAAGCTTGTGGGTTCTTTATGCTTAGTTCGGCGATCAAAACTGGGCGACAAAAAATAAACGACGAAACGGATAGAGAGTGCGGCCGTCGGGCAGGGGTGGATAGGCTTCCTTGAGGCGGGCGCGGCAATCATCCTCAAATTGCTCCCGTTGTTCGCCGTCCAGGTTATCGAGCAAAATGCGAAGCCATGTCCCTTTACCCCATTCCAGAACTGGGTCATCACCTTCAAGAACATGATGATATTCGGTTTCCCAAACGTCGACTTCGCATCCCAAATTCACCAACTGTTTAAAATAGGTACTCGGATCCTGTACCGGCGATACACGCTCCAAATTCTGTAATTTAACCCGCCACGGACCAGATCGAGCTGCTTCTTCGATCGCAAGTGTAGAGGGGGCGCTATCGTTGTGGGGAATCTGAACGGCCAGTACGCCTCCACGCGCTACGTAGGCTGCGATCTTTGGAATTAGCAGCCTGTGGTCAGGAATCCACTGCAGCACCGCGTTTGAGAAAACGAGATCCGCTGGCTGTTTTGGACTCCATGTCGCGAGATCTGCCTCAATAAAATCGATGCTTGGAACCTCGAGTGTGGCCCGTGCGAGCATTTCTGGTGACATGTCGATCCCAGTCATGACCGCATCCGGCCAGCGCTGTCTAAGGAATTCCGTCACGTTTCCCGCACCACATCCTAGGTCATAAATTGTCTTTGGCGCTTCGATCGGAATGTGAGCTATCAAGTCGAGTGCGGGGCGCAATCTTGGGCCTGCGAACGTCAAATACTGTTTTGGATTCCATGGCGCGTCGACTGTCATGACAACGCTGCAATTTTTGTGTGATGTGTATGTGTTGATATCATTGTCAGGCGGTCAGCGTGTTATTGTCAGGCCGGATTTAACTTTGCATGTTGTTTACTACGCCTGACGATAGCGCAAACAGGCAATGGAGGAGAAGTGGTGAAACTTGAGCGCGGGCAAGCTGAAGCGGTGGCGCTCGAAGCACTTACGTATTTGGCGCAAGATCCAGATCGACTTGGGAGCTTCCTGGTTCAGACTGGTATCGGACCAGAGCAAGTTCGCGAGCGATACTCTGATCCGGAATTTCTTTCAGGTATTTTGGATTACCTCTTGTCGGATGAATCTCTATTGATCGCTTTTGTTGAGGAAAGGGGCATGGAGCCGCTGCTACCCGCCGCTGCACGGCGTGAACTCCCTGGCGCAGATGCAGAGGTTTAGAAAACTCTTCACCACCAGAGTGGGACGCGGTCAGTGTGTTCGCGGGTCCGTTAGCCTTGTGAAGGCTACCCGAAAATGACGGACGCTATCTATCTTTCTTTGTTGGTCGTAGAGGCACAAAACGCACTGAAAATCGGCGGTCGTGAGCAAGCCGAATCCTTACTTCGGACTGCTGCAACATCCGGTGATGCTGTTGCCAATGCAATGCTTGCATGGCTGCTTCATCGAAAGGGCGCTCTGGATGAGGCTGTGATGTTCGCGCGTCGCGCCATTGATATCGATCCTGGTGATGGGCAGACGTCGGCTCGGCTCGGCGCAATCCTCATGGACAAAGGCGCAGTGTTGGAAGCGATCGGATATTTCCAATTGGCCTCGTTGGCGATGCCCGAATCAGCAGAATTGCATAATGATCTTGGAAACGCACTCGCAGCCGTGGATCGGACCGAGGAGGCGGAGGCTGCGCTTAGAAAGGCATTATCACTCAATCCGGAATTGGCACAGATCCACAACAATTTAGGTAACATCCTCAAACAAATCAGCAAGCCGGACGAGGCCATTGCCGGCTATCGGGCAGCGCTGAACCTGGAGCCGACTTACGCCGAAGCTGAAAACAACCTCGCAATTATTTTGCAGACGCTGGGCGATATCCAAGGTGCGCTCGGCCACTACCGGCACGCAATCGAAGCATCCCCTGGATTTGCTGCCGCTTACACCCATATGGGGACTGCCCTCGCCGCTCTGGGGCGGCTCGATGAAGCGATTATGGCGCACAAGACAGCAATTGATCTGGCGCCTAAACTGACCGATGCACACAACAATCTCGCTATCGTTCTTAAAGACCGGGGTAAATTTGTCGAGGCGGCGGCTGCATACCGACAGGCCATCGAATTAAAACCTACGGATGCTGATGTTTATTCAAACCTCCTCTTCTGCTTGTGCGGTGATCTCAGTCAGGATGAGGAATCGCTCTACGCCGCGCATCGTGGATGGGCTGAGCGGTTTGAAGACAACAATTCGCGCTGGGAAACAGGCATAGGAGATTTAGATCTGGATCCTGAGCGGCTTTTGCGAATTGGTTGCCTGTCATCCGATTTTAACAACCATTCAGTAGTGTATTTTCTAGAGGGTGTGTTAGCCCACCATGATCATCAACACTTTCACATAACCTGTTATGCCGATGGGCCAACAGATGACGACATGACCGTGCGGCTGCGAAAAGCGGCCGATAATTGGCGCCCAATCTCTGGAATAACTGACGCGGTGTTATCTACGCAAATTAGGAAAGATCGTATCGATGTATTGATCGATCTTGCGGGGCACACCGCCGATAATTGTTTGGCATTTTTTTCGCGGCGTACAGCCCCTGTACAGATGACTTGGGTAGGCTATCCGGCAACGACTGGCCTGTCTGAGATGGGTTATCGCCTGACAGATCGGCGAGCCGACCCGGTAGGTGAGTCAGATCGCTGGCACAGCGAGAGATTGTTGCGGCTGCCTGATAGTTTTCTTTGTTATACGCTGCCGCCCGACTGCCCGGAGGTCGCAGTTGATAGCCTATCCGGTCCTGCTACCTTTGGATCGTTCAATAATCTGAGTAAAGTTACGCCCCCCGTGATTGAACTATGGGCGCAGCTATTAAATTCTCTGCCGACGTCTCAGCTCCTGTTAAAGGCGCGCCAACTTGCCGATGAGACGGTGCGGGATGCGCTCGTCGCCTCTTTCGGTAAACTTGAAATAGCCCCGGGGCGTTTGCAATTTCATTCTCGTATTCAATCGCGCCGTGAGCATCTTGACCTCTATTCTGAGATCGACATTGCCCTCGATACATTTCCCTATTGTGGTGCGACGACGACATGCGAAGCATTGTGGATGGAGGTGCCCGTCGTAACGCTCGCTAGCACGCGTCACGCGAGTCGGGTCGGTGCAAGCCTCCTAACCGCGGCAAATTTGTCGAATTGGATTGCATTTTCTGAAGCGGAATACGTGGCTATTGCGACCGACCTTGTTGAACGTAGGCCGTCGCGCAAAACGCTACGACAGAACATTAGTCAGTCAGCGCTCACAGACTCTCCGAGTTTTACCAAGACATACGAACAAGCGCTGAGAGAAATTTGGCAACATCGATGCGAGAGCGAAAACGTGTGAGTGCGCCGGAGTTCGATATTACTGCCAGAGAATGGCATGGACGCGTTTGGCGGCTTGCGGCGCCGATAATTCTGTCCAATCTAACAGTGCCGCTTCTAGGTGCTGTTGATACAGCGGTCATTGGCCAGCTTCCCGAACCGTATTTTTTGGGAGCTGTCGCGGTCGCTGCGCTCATCTTTACGTTCATCTATTGGGGGTTCGGGTTCCTGCGGATGGGCACCACAGGTTTAACAGCACAAGCCTGGGGTGCAGGTGACAACGGTGAAACTCTTGCGATACTGGCCCGTTCGCTGCTTATTGCTGCTGCTCTCGGGCTCACAATCATCATCCTTCAACGGCCAATTGGCGCGGTGGCGTTCTCGCTCTTGGAAGCGAGCGCAGAAGTTGAAGCCAACGGCGAAGCATATTTCTCGATACGTGTCTGGAGCGCGCCGGCGGCGCTTGGCAACTACGTTGTCCTCGGTTGGTTTCTCGGCTTGCAGAACGCAAAAATCCCATTGGCACTGCAATTATTTCTCAATGGTCTGAATATTGTGCTCGACCTTATTTTTGTTCTGGTGCTGGGTTGGCAAGTCGAAGGCGTTGCGCTGGCGACGGTAATTGCGGAATACGCGGGATTGGCACTGGGAGTGTTGTTCGTTTTGTACCGTCTGAAGGGGATGCGCGCCGTATCGGTAGTGCAGATATTTAATATCGCGCATTTTAAGCGCATGTTTGCGGTTAATCGTGACATCTTCATTCGCACACTCTGCTTAGTATTCTGCTTCGGCTACTTCACTGCGGAGAGCGCAAAGTTGGGGGATGTTGTGCTCGCTGCAAATGCAGTTTTGATGAACTTCATCGCGTTTTTGTCATATGGCCTTGATGGTTTTGCCCATGCTGCCGAAGCATTAGTCGGTGGCGCGGCTGGCGCAGGGCACCGTGAGGGCTTTCGTCGTGCAGTGATCACCGCCGCCATATGGGCAAATATTGTCGCTGCAGGTTTTGTACTCGTATTTTGGTTGTCGGGTATAGGTATTATTAACGTGCTGACTACTGTGCCATCCGTGCGCGAGGCCGCAGCGCAATATTTGCCTTGGCTATACGCCGCGCCAATAATTTCAGTTTGGGCGTATCTTCTCGACGGAGTATTTCTTGGCACAACGCGGACCGTCGAACTCCGGAATGCAATGATATTTTCGACGATCACCTATGTTGGCGCTGTCCAAATTGCACTGCCAATATTTGGCAACCATGGTCTATGGCTGGCCTTGACCGGGCTTATGATTATTCGCGGTGTTAGCCTCGGTGTGTACGTTCCGCGGGTAATGCGTGGTATTGGCTGAGCGAAAGTGAGGTTACGAAGTTAATTTTGTTGAAGCGGACAGTGTTCTGCACGGAATATTAAACTTGAACTCTCGGTCACCTACTTGCGGATATTTGACTAATTGTTGATCAACTGTTTCTCTTATACGCTGAGACGAGGATTATACTATCCGATTGTTGTGCGAACACGAAAGGAAAGGGATTTTGACCGGCCCTACGCCGAGGCGTTCTCAATAGACAATGTCGATCAACAGTCTAATTGTCTCCTTTCTTGGATTTGGCTTGTTCATCAGCGCGATATGGATCGCCGGCGGTAATTTTTGTCTATTCTTGAGCGGTTCCAACTTGCTAATGGTTGTTGGTGGAACGGTACTTCTACTTTGGTTGGGCAAGAGGCCCGGTACGTTTGGCTGGCCGTCAAGAGTATCGGCAGCACACTTGCCGTTCAGCGCGTTGGCCGCGGCGTCCTCAACCGGGAAGTTGGACGGATTATTCGTTGGGGGTACCTCGTTCAACAGCGGGGCTACCCGGTACTTGAATCAGAAGTGAAAAAGGTAGAACGAGACGAGTTTTTGCGGTTTGGCGTTGAGCTGTCGTGACTGGTTACGAGGGTAACGTCGTTGAAGACATACTTTTCAACGTTGCCCAGACGACTTACGAACGCAATATGGTCCAGGCCAATATACTTAAGGCGATGGCGCAGACCGCGCCGGCTTTTGGCATGATTGGCACGCTTGTCGGGCTCATCATCATGTTGGACGGTATGGGCAGGGACCCTACGCAATTGGGCAAAGGTCTGGCGGTTGCGCTTAACACGTCCTTGTATGGTGTGTTGTTTTCGCGCCTTATTCTGACTCCAGCATCGACAAAGATTCAACAACGCTAGGAGATATTGCGCTTCCGCCATGAATTGGCAGCATCGGGTTTTGCGCTGTTGGCGGACAAACAGAACCCACGGCGTATCTAAGATAGCATGAACAGTTATCTCGATCCAGCAATTCGCTTCGACATCGACCAGCAGCTCAAACGTGGTGATGGTAGGGAGGCAGCTTGAGACGGGAACGTCGTACATATGCTAGTGACGACGAGTCCGACGATTGGCTTGTAACCTATGCCGACGCGATAACCTTGCTGATCGCGTTCTTCGTCATGCTGATTTTGTTTTCAAAGATCGATTTGCCAATGTTTGAAGAAGCTGCAGCTGGAATTTCGAAGGAAGTTGGAAAACGCGATGATTCATCTCCGCCGATCTTCTCGTTGTTAAACAATCTAAATTCGATCGTCGAGGATGCCGCAATTTCGACTGAGGATGTTGAGTTGAGTTTTGACGACCAGGGTGTTGTTATTGAATTTTCAAGCCGGTCATTTTTTAAATCCGGTGCCGCGACTATGTTGCCAAAGGCCGAAGTATTGCTTCGGGATCTCGCTTTTCAAATTAGCCAGCCGCCCTACGATAGGTATTTTGTTGATATTGAAGGTCACACAGATGACGTGCTAATTAGTACGTCGAGGTTTCCTTCGAATTGGGAGCTGTCATCAGTGCGCGCATCTGCGGTCGTTCGGTTTCTGATCGACCTTAGTATTGCGCTAGAGCGATTGAAATCGACGGGCTATGTAGATAAGCGCCCAAAGGTGCCCCATCGTGACATTTACGGCGAAGTTATTCTCGAAAACCAAATAAAAAAGCGGCGGGTGACAATCCGCCTTCATCCGTGAGTCGACACGGGCATGTGTCGAGATATACACATGGCCCGTTCCGCGAATTTCATTCCAACAGACAAAAATTGAGAGAAGTGACATGAAGGCATCTGACCTGTTCGTGCGCTGCCTTGAGGCAGAAGGCGTTACTAAAATTTTCGGCGTACCCGGCGAAGAGAACGCCGATGTGATGATTTCGTTGATCGATAGCCCGATCGAGTTTGTGCTGTGCCGTCACGAGCAAGCAGCTGCTTTTGCGGCGGATACATACGGGCGTCTCACGGGAAAATCGGGCGTCTGCCTTGGAACGTTGGGGCCTGGTGCGACGAATTTGGTAACCGGTGTTGCCGATGCCAATATGGATCGTTCGCCCCTCGTTTGCATCATTGGCCAAGCATCGACCAAACGTTTACACAAGGAGAGCCACCAGAATATGGACTCCATCTCGATGTTTAAGCCGATATCGAAGTGGGCGCATTCCATATACAGCGCAGAAAATATCCCAGAGGTCGTCCGCAAGGCATTCAAGGTTGCCGAGGCCGAGAAGCCCGGCGCTTGCATTATCGAGTTGCCCGAAGATGTTGCTGAAGAAGAGATCGATCTCATGCCCATGCGCGTCGTTAATACGCGCCGTGCGGCGGCGGACCACAAGGCAGTTGCAGAAGTGGTCGATCTTATCGGTCAGGCAAAAAAACCAATTATCCTTGCAGGAAATGGTGCAATTCGAAAGCGAGCCGCGACGCAGTTATCGCGGCTCGCGCATAAGGCGGGCATTGGAGTTGTAAATACCTTCATGGGGAAGGGTGCTCTTCCCATGAGTGATCCACATTGTTTGTTTACAATTGGTCTGCAGAGCAAAGATTACATCAATGTCGCCATTGACGACGCAGATCTCGTCATCGCCGTCGGTTACGATTTGGTCGAGTTTTCTCCGTCGTTCTGGAATGTACACCAGCAAAATAAAAAACTTGTGCACATTGATTTTCTATCGGCAGAAGTGGACAGCGATTATCCGGTTGATGTCGACGTCGTTTCCGACGTCGCCGATGCGTTGTGGCAGATCAATGAAGAGCTAAACCGGCGTTTTGATAATGAACCCGGATTACCACTCTTTGATATCTCCGATCGTAAGAAATTACGGCAGGCGATTTCTGATGATTTTGCGCAAGAAAAAGATGATCAATCATTTCCCATGAAGCCGCAGAAAGTACTGTGGGATGTGCGGAAGTTCCTCGGGCCCGACGATATCGTTCTCAGCGATGTTGGTGCACACAAGATGTGGATTGCGCGTTACTACCAGTGTGAGGCACCCAATACCTGTCTTATCTCAAATGGGTTCTGCTCGATGGGGTTCGCTCTCCCAGGGGCACTTGGCGCCAAGATCGCCCAACCTGACGTTCGCGTGTTGGCGATTTGTGGTGATGCCGGTTTTCTTATGAATGTACAGGATCTGGAAACGCTGGTCCGAAACAAGGTCAATGCCGTGATCATGGTTTGGGTTGATGGCGAGTACGGACTGATAAAATGGAAACAGCAAAATACCTTTGGCCGGCATAGCGAACTCTCATTCAACAACCCAGATTTCGATCTGCTGGCGAAATCGTTTGGAATGTGGGGCCGAACGTTGACCTCTGGAGACGATTTGCCAGATGCGCTTAAGGAGGCGTTCGAGCAGGAGGGTCCGGCGTTGCTTGCAGTGCCGATCGATTATGCAGAGAACATGAAGCTGACGAAGCGCCTTGGAGATTTGCAATTCAGTATCTAGGGAGTCGATTGATGGCAATGGCGGCGTGATAAAGAGCACAGCGTCGGGTAGAACAAATCGACACAATGGAACTGAGACTTCAGGTCGAGGAAATTGAATGCGTGAATTGTGGAGCAGATTGACATGAGCTTCAAAGTCAAGTTTCGGGGTGTAAGGGGTAGTATTGCTTGTCCTTCGCCGAAGCATGTCGCATTTGGCGGCAACATGAGTTGTGTCGAGGTTACCGCCGGTGGTCAGCGAATTATTCTGGACGCCGGGACAGGTATCAGAAATACCGGCAACTGGTTTTTGAGAAAAGATGTTAAACGAGCCCATCTGCTGCGGTCGCATACCCATTGGGATCACATAAATGGATTTCCCTTTTTGGTCCGGCTTTCAGCGAGGAGTTCGAATTTACGATTATGGCTGGCCATGCAATGGAAGTTGGCGGCATCAAGAAAATTATGGCAGGTCAAATGGCGCAGCCGGTGTTTCCGGTTCCGCTTGAGGCATTACGGAGTAAACTAGTTTTCGAGAATTTTGAGGCGGGCGATACGTTCAAAATCGGCTCAGGCGTCACAATTAGAACAGTGCTCCTTAACCATCCTGGTAGGGCAACCGGCGATCGGATCGAATACAAAGGAAAAGCCGTCTGCTACATCACCGATACTGAACACGTTCCTGGTAAACCCGATCAGGACATCCTTGCTTTGATCGAAGGGGCAGACCTAGTGATTTATGACTGCACCTATACTGACGACGAATTCGAGGACAAAGTCGGATGGGGTCATTCGACGTGGCAAGAAGGCGTGCGGTTATGCCGTGCAGCCAACGTGCGCAATTTGGCGATTTATCATCATGACCCTGATCACGAGGATTTTTTTATGGAGCGTCTAGAAGCAGATGCCCGCTCGATGCGGCCTAGCGCAATTGTTGCCCGCGAAAATATGCGAGTTAATCTCCTTTAACGGGCGGGCGCGTCCACGCGCCAAATTCATAGTGACGCGGGACGCGGTGTCAGGGGTCAGTCCGAAAAATATGCTTTTGTGCCATGTGCCTCAACGGCGCTCGCGATGCGGTCCAGTGCGTGAACGTATGCGGCTGTACGCATATCAACATCCTTCTCTTGTTTGACATTCCAAATGCGCCGAGCTTCTGGGTCCATAATTGCCTTCAGTTTGGATTGGACCTCTTCAAGAGGCCAGTAATAGCCGGCCTTATTTTGCACCCATTCGAAGTAAGAAACCGTTACCCCACCAGCGTTTGCAAGAATGTCTGGGATAACTATCGTTCCTGCCTTGCGGAGGATGGCATCGGCTGCAGGCGTTGTTGGTCCATTCGCTAGCTCAAGAACGATCGGCGCAGTAATGTTGCCTGCATTTTCTTCAATGATTTGGTTTTCCATTGCGGCTGGAACGAGGACGTCGCATTCCTGTTCGAGAAGCTCAGCATTTGTCATCTCGCGTAATTTTCCATTGCTCGGTGCACCGCTGAGTCCGCGACTCTTCTGTTTATGATCCATGACTGCCAGTGGATCCATGCCATCAGGATCATAGATTGCCGAACGGGAATCGGACACGCCGATAATTTTGAATCCGTCAGCGTGCAGTAGCCGTGCGCAATGGAATGATGCGTTGCCGAATCCTTGCATGACGACTCGCGATTTTTCAGGTGAAACGCCAAGTTCATTTTCGAGATGGCGAAGTACATAGTAGCCGCCTCGACCGGTCGCATCGTCGCGGCCTAGTGAACCACCCAAGGTGATAGGCTTTCCAGTAATTACCGCTGGAGTTGGCGCTCCCACAATCGTCGAGTACTCATCGGCCATCCAAGCCATGACGATACCGTTTGTGTACATGTCAGGTGCTGGAATATCGCGGTCAGGTCCGATAAATCTTGAGAAAGCTTGAATATAGGCACGACTCAGGCGTTCAAGTTCGGTTCGTGAAAGAGATTTGGCATCGACGGCAACGCCACCCTTGCCACCGCCATAAGGCAGATTGGCAACCGCACACTTGAAGGTCATCCAGAATGCGAGCGTCATGACTTCGTCAAGGTTTACTGCCGGATGATATCGAATTCCGCCCTTTGTCGGCCCACGTGTGTCGTCATAGCGGCATCTCCAAGCCTTAAATGACCTCCGTGACCCGTCGTCCATTCGCACTTGCAACGATACCGCAAGCGTTTCTTTTGGATACCTAAGTTTTTCGATGACTTCGGTGTGAATGTCGAGATGCTTTGCTGCCTCCTTGAGGCGCTTGCGCGCCTTAGTGAACAAACCTGCCATATTCTTGTTCCTCCCCTGCTGGTCTGTTTCGTCAAAATTTTTGGTAGTTGGCTCCGGGCACGTATGGTTTTAAACCGGCCCAATATCGTAGATTTCTTGTTCAGGGTATCACTGCTGGAACTGCAATAGAAGGGCGTCAAAAATGGATTAGTTCGGGGGCACGAATTTTGCCCTGTTCGCATCTGTATCATTGCCATCGGGTGCGAAGAGAATTCATTTATTTCTTCGCTCCTCTCGGAGATAAAATTTATGCGAGGAGTCTCGAATTCAATAAGTTGCGAGGGCTGCATAAAGAGTTGGTTCGCGACAGCGGGTAAGGGGTTATTGGATTGGGGGGTGTCATAAAATGGGTAATACCTAGGTTCACTGTTGTTGTTCGCCTATATTTTTGACGAATTTCAACTAAGATTGTTGTCAATGAGAGCGTGTGTGCACCGGTAGTGTTAACGGGGTGCTCATAACAGCCGGGAGTAGGCCTGAATGACTATAACCGCTGAGCAGGGCACTGGTTTGCCTGCCACCGATCCAGCAATGTTCCGCCGTCTGATTGACCTTGGAATTGCGCTCTCGGCCGAACATCACCACCCTAAACTGATGGAGATGATTCTCCTGGAGGCGAAGCGCATGCACCGCCATGTGTCCAGACCATGGAATCTCGTTCTCGGTGGAAATAATACGAACATCGGGTTCTGCGCCGTTGACCCTCTCGACCAACTGAACTGCCTTGCGGTCGGCGGTTGGCGGTAGCCATGCGTGCAATTCATCCGGCCACGCGACCGTTGCCGAAAGACCTATCCGCAAGCTGTGCGGTGCGAGTTGTGCAAGCCTTGCTAGGCCAAGCGACAACAAGTCGCCACGCTTGTTCCCAGCCATTGCATGAATCTCGTCAACGATGATGTATCGAAGCTCGCAGAACAGCTTGTCAGCACCCTCATATGACAGCAACAGTGCCAGAGACTCTGGAGTGGTGAGTAAAATATGAAACGGTTTCTGGCGTTGACGCTGACGTTTACTGTGGGGTGTATCTCCCGTACGGGACTCCGCCAGTATCGGCAAACTGAGTTCTGCGATTGAGGTTGTCCTGCGTCAGGTGCGTTCGCAAGCTCGATCATTGAAGGAAGGAATCCGGCGAGCGTCTTGTCACCGCCCGTCGGTGCAATTAGCAGAGTGTGCTCACCGTCGTGCGCCGCTTGGAGCATTGTGAGTTGATGCAAATGGGGTGCCCAACCGCGCTTGCGAAACCACTCAGCGAACGGTGCTGGCAACTTATTCATAATGGGAACATATACCGCCTGCCCTCTAGAGGCAGCAATCAGCGGGAGCGCGATAACCAGTTATCACAATACTGATCGAGCAATCGGGCTCGAGCCGAAACAGATCAAGCACACCGGCTTAGCAATACAATTAGGTTCTGCGGAATGCGAAGGCAGCGCCCAAACCCGCAAATATGGCGATGAGGATGGCGGTTATGCCGTACGACGCAGAATATTCGTGGGCGAACTGATAGATGTCGGCGCCAATTCCAATCTGACTGACGTAGAGCGGCGTTGTTTGCGCACTCTCAACGGCTCCTTCACGTATCAGGAATACTTCAACCTTGTAGGTGCCGGTAGGTACGTTTGCAGGAAAAAATACGTTTGCACGAAAGAGGCGGCCACCCAGCTTAGTTATCTTACCTTCGGTAAATCGGTAATGGCCCATTCGCTCTTTATTTCGAATGAATGCTGCGGTGAAGGCCTTAGACTCCTCCGGACTCAGGTCGCCTGACGGCGTTAGTCGGAGGAATTCAACACCGATCTTATGGCGTTCCCGGATCGTCTGAGGGAGCCAATCGCCGATCTCGCGGGTTGCCAAAATCTGGTAGTACGCCGGAGCATTCTCAAACGAGACTTGGGCGTTGTTAAGCCAAATTCCAACGACACTTTCTTTGCGGCGAACTTCTGCGGTTTGTGGAGGGCCGCTGACGACAACGACCAAATCTCCTTCTCCCTCGATAGCACCGAAAAGAAGAACCTCAGCACCCGTAAATCCTGTGGTAATCGCCACCAAGTGTTCCGAAAGATCGGCGATTAAAGGTTCGCTATGAGCAGGCGACATCATGCTGATCCACAGAGCTACGAGTCCGATTAGTCGCCTGATCACGACTCATCTCCCGAGCCGATCGAATACAAATCTGCGGGTTCGACCACAAGGTCAAATCCTAGCTTTCCGCATACTCCAAGGACGAGTGTCGCCAATAACCCGCGTAAATGTTCACCTTTAAGCCGACCACCAACCCGTGTGCCGATTTGTGCCCCGACGACACCTCCGGTCATAAGAATCAACGCCAATACAATGTCAACAGTCTGATTCTGGTACGCCTGTAGAAATGTCACGTTTGCAGTAACGAATATGATTTGAAAAAGTGACGTTCCGACAACAACAGAAGTTGGCATGCCAAGCACGTAAATCATCGCCGGCACCATAAAGAATCCGCCACCGACGCCCATGATCGCCGCTAGGATCCCGACCACAAAACCGATGGTGGCTGGCAGCAGTGCACTAATATAGAGCTTGGATCGTCGAAAGCGCATTTTGAACGGCAAACCATGCAGCCAATTATGCTGATGTAACTTACGGCGCTGGCCAACTGATGAACGGCTGCGACGGATAGCTCGTATGCTTTCCACGGCCATTAATGCGCCAATTATGCCGAGGAAGAGGACGAACGATAACTTTATGACAAGGTCAATTTGGCCGATGTCGCGAAGGAGCTTGAATAACCATACGCCAATCGTCGAGCCAAGGAGGCCACCCACCAACAACACAAAACCCATTTTGAAATCTACATTGTGGCGCCGCCAGTGTGCGAGCACGCCGCTGACCGACGATGCAACGATTTGATTTGCTTCCGTGGCTACGGCCACCACTGGCGCCACGCCAATGAAAATCAAAAGCGGTGTCATCAAAAAACCGCCGCCAACTCCAAATATGCCGGAGAGCATGCCGACCCCAGTTCCCATGCCAAGCAGCAGAAAGATGTTTACCGACATCTCGGCGATCGGCAGGTAAATGTGCATTCTAGCGGCCGCTTTCCTCGTATAGGCTGGCGCCAGTTTGGCACAACGAACGACACGTCAGTGCATGGCTCGTTCGTGTGCTCATAATGTGGTGCATGGAGCGATCAGGGCGCGATCTTCGAGCGTTATCTGTTGGCAGTCAATAACTTACCTCTCAATCTGCTCGCCGTCGCGGTATTTGTCGCACATTGATGGAGTGATATACTCGCGCGCAGACTTATATGAAAGAATCAGCAACAAAAAAATTTGGAGGTGTTAGCGTTGTACAGGATAAGCAAGTCATGACGGCGACAGCCACTGTCGATGCCCAAGGTCTACTGTGCCCTCTACCGGTTTTGCGGGCGCGTAAATCAATGAAGGCACTTAACTCTGGTGAAATACTGGAAATCCTTGCAACTGACCCCGGATCTGTTGCCGACTTCGCGGCTTATTGCAAAACGACGGGCGATGAGCTTGTCGAATCGAGTGAATTGGACGGTGTTTACCGTTTTTTAATTCGCAAAATTTGAACAAATATATCCGTTCACACATAGCTATTTTTCAAAAAAAGAAGGGCCCGCCTAAGCGAGCCCCAATTTAGACAGCTCGTTAAAAGGTCTGACTACTGTGCTGCCATCTCCACTTTGAGCGGTGCCATGGCGAAGTCCACGGCCTCAAGATCAGCTAGCAGTTTACTGGACTGTTCGGCCCCGAGACCGTCAAGCGGTGGGCGCACTTTGGCCCAAGACACGTCATCGTGGAATTGTGCGACAATTCGTTTACAAGCCGGGACAAGCGGATAGGCTTGGATCGTCTTGCGAACCAAAGTAATGCCGGCTTGCAGTTCGTCCGCCTGCGGAGTCTGCCAATTATCTGCAACGTGCTTGATGCCAGCTGGATTGACGTTTCCTGTTGCAGTGATGCAGCCAACGCCGCCACCGCGCAGGGTTGCCAGCAGAAAGGCTTCGGAGCCGGCGAAAGTACCAAACCCAGGAAATGCATTCAGTATTGATTCCGTGTTGCTCCAATCACCGGAGCTGTCTTTGAGACCGACAACTGTATCCGGGTATTCTTTGATTAATCGTTCGATCAAAGAGAGGGTAATGGGCACAACTGCTATTGGTGGAATGTGGTAAAGATATAGGGCTAGCCGCGAATCGCCGACGCGCTGGATAACTTCTGAGAAACTTGCAAACAGTCCATCGTCGCTGACACCCTTGTAATAGAAGGGCGGGAGCATCAGGACTGCGCGGCAGCCGTGATTAACGGCGTGGGATGTTAGGCGCGCAGCTTCTGTCAATGAACAAGCACCGGTTCCGGGCATGAGTTTTTCACCTGGAATGCCGGCGTCGATTAGCGCGTCAAGCAGCGCCATGCGCTCATCAGCCGATAGTGAATTAGCTTCGCTTGTCGTACCGAATACTGCGAGACCGTCGACTCCTTGGTCGAGCATCCAGCGACAATATTGGACGAATTTCTGGGTATCCGGGCTCAAATCAGGTTTAAATGGAGTAAGGACCGGCACCAACACACCGGAGAACCGTGGAACTCTTGTCATAAATGCCTCTCTTTCAGGTGGCTGTGCAGGACGGGAGGATAAACTTCCGCCGTTGAAATTCATCCGGCGCACATCTGCAACATAATCCAAAGATTTGTCGCCGTAAATCGAGTGATTTTCAACACGCTCACATTGTTGAAGACAGCTTGAGTGTTTGAGGCGTGTTGACCGGTTACTTGCAGTGCGCTGCACATCGGGCGATATATTGTCACGAAATCATGCGAGATATTTTTTTGGACGACGCGACAAACTTATTTGCGACAAACTTTGCGACAAGTTCGACGTTGTGCCGCCGTGTTTCTGTTGCGCCGATGATGGCCTGGACCGATCGGCACGAACGATTCTTTTTGAGGCTGATTAGTCGGCATGTTCTGCTCTACACCGAGATGGTCACAACCGGTGCGATCATCCATGGGAACCGGAAGCGTCTGCTTGCATACGATCCAGCAGAGCGCCCACTCGCACTGCAGCTTGGCGGATCAGAGCCGACGGAGATTGCCGAATGCGCGCGGATAGCTGCGGATTGTGGATTTGATGAAGTAAATCTCAATGTTGGATGCCCAAGCGATCGAGTTAGTTCGGGTCGATTTGGTGCTTGTCTGATGCTTGATCCAGATCATGTTGGAAGATGCGTCGAGGCGATGATGGCAGCGACAGACCTTCCCGTAACCGTCAAGTCGCGGATCGGCGTCGATGACCGTGATTCCTATGATGACCTGCGCACCTTCGTGACCGCTGTTGCTAGGACGGGATGTCGGACGCTCGTGGTCCACGCACGAAAGGCTTTGTTGTCTGGCTTATCGCCAAAAGAGAACCGAGAGATACCGCCGCTTCGGTATGAATTTGTTCATCAACTTAAGCAGGACTTTCCTTCTCTTGAAATAATCATAAATGGCGGCATCCGCAGTCTCGATCAGGTGGCGGAGCAACTAAACCACGTGGATGGCGTGATGCTCGGCCGTGAGGCTTATAAAAATCCCTACATACTCGCCGACGTCGACAGGCGGTTCTTCGGCATTTGGGGGGCGAAACAAACTCGAACGGAAATCGTCCAGCGATTGTTGCCCTATGTTGATTCCCAAACTACAGACGGTGTGCCGCTTGCGCATATTACTTGTCATATTCTTAGCTTGTTCAACGGTCAGCCGGGGGCTCGCGCTTGGCGACGTTGTCTGAGTGAAGACGCGCGCAGACCAGAAGCCGGCGCATTGGTTGTGGAGCAGGCGCTGACGTATGTCAGCGATAGCGTCGAAATACCCGCAGTGGCGATGGCTGGGTAGGCACTGGCCGCGACGATAATACCCTCGTCGCGTCGTAAGACATCGGGATCAGGTTATTCGCTTATGGATGAGCGGTGTTGGGCGAGGCGTTTCGTTGCCAACTGCAAATGCTGCCCTGACAGCATTGGCCGCCTGTGCAGCTGTTTTTCTGTCGGCAGCGTGAATGATGGCCAGCGGGTGGTTTTTACCAACCTCCTCGCCAACACCAGCGACCTCAGAAAGACCGACTGAGTAATCGATCCTATCGCGCTGATGAAGTCGCCCTCCACCGAGGTTGATGATTGCCAGGCCAATCGCGCGCGTATCAATCTTCTCAACAATACCCGCGTCTTTTGGATTAACCGCACGTATTACCGGCGCCTGCGGCAAGTGGTCATCTGCGGTTTCACAAAGATTCCTTGGTCCACCGGATGCTTCCACCATATTGTCAAATCTCTGCGCGGCAGCACCAGACTCTAAGGTTTTCTCAAGCACAGATTGTGCGTCGGCAGAAGATTTTGTAATTCCCGCCAATAGGAGTAACTCAACCGCCAACGCCATCGTAACCTCATGCAGACGCGGATCGCACGCTCGTCCCGTCAAGAAGTCGAGAGCTTCCCTTACCTCCAGGGCGTTCCCTGCGGAGCGTCCAAGAATTTGGTTCATGTCAGTGATGAGTGCCATCGTCTTGAGGCCTGCCCCTTTGGCGACGTCGACGATCGCTTCCGCCAATTCTTCGGCTTGCTCCAATTCCGAGGCGAATGCACCGGATCCGGTTTTTACATCCATAACCAATGCATCGATTCCGGCGGCGAGCTTTTTGGAGAGGATTGATGCCACGATGAGCGGGATCGATTCGACTGTCGCGGAAACGTCTCGGATGCCATACAGCCGCCGGTCTCCAGGTGCGAGTTCCCCTGTTTGCCCAATTATGGCGCAGCCGGTCTTTCGGACAACCTTTCGGAAGGCAGTGATAGTGGGCGCAGTTTTGTAACCGGGAATACTGTCGAGTTTATCGAGCGTGCCGCCCGTGTGACCAAGGCCACGGCCCGAAATCATCGGGACATAGCCGCCTGCAGCGGCAACCATAGGAGCCAAAATTAAACTTACCTTGTCACCGACACCGCCGGTCGAATGTTTGTCTAGGATTGGTCCATCGAGGTCCAAATCAGACCAATCCAATATCCTTCCAGTCCTCGTCATCGCCTGGGTGAAGGTGATGCGTTCACGTCGCACCATGCCGCGAAAAAACACGGCCATGGCAAAGGCGGCGACTTGGGCCTCGGTGAGTGAACCGAATGCAAGGCCGCCGACGATGAGATTGATCTCGTCATCGCTCAGCTCAGCACCGTCACGTTTGCGCCGAATGATCTCTTGGGGAAGCAAAGACTCAGTAACCCTCGGTGGGTTGGTCTGCATGACCACCGCTGAGGTGTTTCAGGAGGTCGTCCAGAAGGCCGCTTGCGCCGAACCGAAATGTATCGGCGGTCGCCCAACCGTCTCCCAAAAGATGATCCGAGATGGACAGATATGCTGCGGCTTGGGCTGTCTGTCGCACGCCACCCGCCGCCTTGAAGCCGACGTTGCCTCCGGTTGACTTGATTGCACCAAGCATCACGGCCGCGGCTTCAAGTGTCGCATTTACGCTCACTTTGCCGGTCGATGTCTTTATAAAATCTGCGCCAGCCGCGATTACGTCGAGGCTGGCTCTCTCAATATTTACTGCAGATGAAAAACACCCTGTTTCAATGATCACCTTTAACGTGATCGAGGTGCCGCAGATACTTTTGCACGCTTCTACCAAATCGGTTGCCGACTTCACGTCACCGTTAAGCCAGGCAGTGTATGGAAAGACGAGATCTATCTCATCGCTGCCATAAGCCACGGCAGCGCGCGCTTCCGCCATCGCACAATCTTGGTCCGCCCGGCCATGGGGAAAATTGATGACGGAGGCGACGCGGACGCCGGTGTCGTTGAGCGATTTACGGCACAGGGGCACGAAACGAGGCCACACACAGACCGCAGAGACCCGTCCAAACGGTGTCACGGCCCGCTGACAAAGCTTGTAAATTCCAGCGTCGTTATCGGTATCATTCAGGCTGGTGAGGTCGAGTAGGGGAAGTACACGTGCCGCGGTAACGCGCAACTCAAAGCTGCTTTCGGTTCCATCGCCAGTCATCGTTGCCCTTCAGCTTCCAAATAGCTGACGATCAGCCGCGCCATATCTTTTGCGGCCCGGCCACCAGCGGCGACGGTTAAGTTGTGGCTCGATGGTTGTCCAGTCATGCCCGCGGCCAGATTGACAATTGCGGAGAGTGCCGCGACCCGAAGCCCAACATGGCGCGCAAGAATTACCTCGGGAACAGTCGACATGCCAACCACATCGGCACCGAGGATTCGTGCCGCGCGAATTTCTGCGGGGGTTTCGAAATTTGGTCCGCTGAACCAAATGTAGACGCCCTGATGTAGTGTAATATCTGCGTTTTTAGCCGCGACGAGTAGTCGGTCGCGAAGTATCGGGTCGTAGGCGTCGGTTAGATCAACGAAGCGCTCGTTGCCACTCTCTCCGAATAGCGGGCTTACGGCGGCGAAATTGATGTGGTCGGTAATTAACACCAAGCTGCCGGGCCCCGCTTCCTCGCGGAGGGACCCTGCTGCGTTGGTAATCAAAAGCATCTCGCAACCTATGGCGGCCAGTGCACGAACCGGGACACTCATCGCGTCTGCGCCGAGCCCTTCGTAGTAATGAGCGCGGCCAACGAGGCAGGCAACCGGTGTTCCGGCGATGTGCCCGATGACCATCTGACCTTTATGCAGCGTAAGCGCGGGGAAGCCAGGTATACTTTTGTAGTCAATTGCTATGGGCTCATCGATCTGTTCGACCACTTCATCAAGCCCTGAACCCAAGACAATGCCAATTTTCGGGATGATGCCGCGGGCATGTTTTGCAATCTCTGTGGCGGCTTGCTCAGCAATTGACGTCATTTTAGGTGCTCCGGACCAAACGAATTTGGCAGCAACGCACCTAACAGCATCGTCTCGCGCAATCCTTCCGGACCACAGACGTGAACCGGTGTGTCATCGGTCGCAAACTCTCGCAACTTCTGTCGGCAGCCGCCGCATGGTGTGCACAAACGGTCGCCGTCGCCCAACACAACTGCCTCGACGATGTGCTGCTCTCCCGCTCGAACCATTGCCGCAATGGCTGATGCTTCGGCGCATAGCCCCTCCGGATAGGCAGCGTTCTCGACGTTACAACCAGAATAGATTTGGCCGCCCGTAGTTCGTAATGCGGCGCCAACGCTGAACTTGGAGTAGGGCGCGTAGGCGTTATCCCGAGCCTCGCGCGCCGCTGAAATAAGATCATCGATATTGGTCATTGTTCTTTCACATAGGGTATGCCGCTCGCCTTTGGAGAGACGGCCTTGCCGATAAATCTGGCGAGCAGGACGACAGTCAGAATGTAGGGGAGAGCTTGGAAGAGTTGAACCGGAATCTCACTGATGAAAGGTACCTCTACACCCTGAAGGCGATCGGTGGCGGCGCCGAGAAATCCAAACAAGAGGCATGCAAGCATAGTTGGCAATGGTTTCCATTTTCCGAATATCAAAGCAGCAAGCGCTATAAAGCCTTGGCCTGCTGTCATCTCCCGATTGAAAGCGCCACCTTGCGCGGTGGAGAGATAGCTGCCGGCGACCCCGCAGAGAATTCCGCAGGCGATCATTGCTCGATACCGCAGTGCCGTGACTGATATGCCAACGGTGTCCACTGCATGTGGATTTTCGCCTACAGCCCGTAGCCGCAAACCGAACCGCGTCTTGAAGACAATCCACCAGGTCAGTGGAACGGCGAGGACAGCCAGATACACAATTACTGTGTGGCCACTTAGAAGTTCAGAATAAAGAGCGCCGAGAACCGGAACGTCTGCAACCGACAGTGCGCCAGGCCAAACTATCGGTAGGAACCGCGCACTATTCGGAAGTTGGGGGGTCTGTCCGCCCTGAGCAAACCAGGCGATGCCAAGAATTACAGTGAGGCCGGAGGCGAGAATATTGATAGCAACACCGGACACCACCTGGTTGCCGTTGTGCGTAATGCATGCAAATCCGTGCAGTAGAGCAAGGGCGACCGATGCCGCTATTCCTGCGCCGAGGCCGACCCAGGCGGTGCCGGAAACGGTTGCCACAGATGCCGCTGCGAACGCGGCGGCCAGCATCTTATTCTCGAGCCCAATATCAACGATGCCCGATCGTTCGGAATACAGACCTGCAAATGCGGCCAGGATGAGGGGGGTCGAGACGCGGAACGTCGCGGCGATCTCGCCAATCGTCGTTTTGTCGATAACGCCAGGGCCGCTCGGCATTTTGCTGAAGAAACCCAAAGCGGTTGCGCCGGCAGCAACTGCAATCTGTGCCTCGCGGTGGTTCATGATGCAGCACATTTTGATTCGCACCGTCATGAATGGCTCCACGTTATGTTCAGTTTACGCCAACGCGTTTTACCGAGACGTTGAAACAGATTTAAGTGGAATGTCAGCCAAATAATTGAGAATGGTGCCGGTTGCAGGAGTCGAACCCGCGACCTCCTGATTCTTACCGCTACGACTTTCGACGCCACCCCAAGCGGGGCTTTGTGGTCTGGACTTTCTCTTCACCGTAGGCAGAGCCCGTAGGTGGGTGCCGTCAAGTCTCTACACCTTCCCCTTGCGGGGCTTGGCTCGGGATTGCCAGCGGCAAATGCCGGTAAGGTTTCCCCGAATTTGACACCAGTTCACCGCACCGTTTCCCGTGCGGGCTGCAATTTAGAATTACAAATCAGGCGCTCTACCAACTGAGCTAAACCGGCCCCCTAATTAGTGGGTTTACCACTGTTTGACATTGCACTTCAATCATACAAATACCCTTCAACGGCCTGAACTGCACCTGATAATTGCTGCTTGTAATGAAAGAAAACCGTTAAGTATTAAAGCTTTGCCACCATAGGTCCTCGTTGGCGCGAAATTTCATAGAGCGCGACTGCTGTCGCCGCGGCGATATTGATAGATGTGATCGGTGGCTGGGTCGGTAGGGAGACCAGCATATCGCAATATTTACGGGTAAGGCGTCGCAATCCGCTTCCCTCTGCACCCATTATCAATGCGACGCGGCCGCCGAAGGGTGCAGCGTCTAAGCGATCCGTTGCGGAATCGGCAAGGCCAATGCACCAGAACTCCGAGTCTTTCAAGATGTCGAGCGTGCGGGCGAGGTTTGTTACGCGTGCAATTGGCATCACATCTAGCGCGCCACTTGCTGCCTTTGCGAGTGTAGCTTCTGCCGACGTCGAATGGCGCGAGGTGAGAATAACCGCGGTCGCTCCGAAGGCTGCGGCATTGCGCAGAGCAGCACCAATATTTTGCGGGTCGGTCACCTGATCAAGTACGAGAATAACTGCATCCGTGGCAGCTTTTTCTATGACGTGCTCAAGGATCACTGGTTCGATCGGTTGTACCGATAGTGCAATCCCTTGATGGACAGCAGCGCGAGGAAGCAGCCTTTCCATTTCGCTGCGATCTACGATTTTAGGCGCCGCATCAGGAACGTCCTTGCGGATTTTTGAAGCTCCTTCAGCGGTTGCAAGTAGTCTATCTTTCGCGCGGCGTGGATTACGGATCGCGGCTAGTACTGCGTGATATCCGTAGAGCCATAGCTGTGTCTGCGTAGTCTCAACGCTGCTTTGCCGTCGTTGATTTTTTTTGGAAATAGCAGCTTCCTCCTCGTTGTTACTGTGTGGCTAATTAGCGGTTTGATCCGGGTGCGGTGAGGCACGTCTGGTCCCGGCGGGATTATGACGATGCTGACGCTTGATTTTTACCATCCTGGACATTAGTATTTCGAATAATCTGGCTTCCGCAAGAAGCACTTTGCCGCGACCCTTAGGTATCGGGGGCGGTGTTGTGTGCTTTGGCGTGCCGTTTGACATTGACAAGTGGGGATATATCACAATAGATCGCACTCCACCGCGTCGGCAAGTTTACGCGGAGATGGAGGGGTGCCCGAGTGGCTAAAGGGGACGGGCTGTAAACCCGTTGGCGTACGCCTACGTTGGTTCGAATCCAACTCCCTCCACCACTGATATAGACGACCGGTTGTTGATTGCAGCGCACAATCCAAGGCAATTATGCCAAGGCGTTTGGCTTTGGCGATCAGGGGGTCGAGAGGCGCAAGTTTGCGGGTGTAGCTCAATGGTAGAGCTCCAGCCTTCCAAGCTGGTGACAGGGGTTCGATTCCCCTCACCCGCTCCAAGGTTGGCAATTTGGAGTGGCGGGTAAGAGTATTGTTTGCGAACGCGATCTGCGCCGGAAGGTGGCTTCGCGCAATTTTTGGGCGGACTTTGGATTTACGGAACGGAACGAGGCATGGCAAAGAAGAAATTTGAGCGCACGAAGCCGCATTGCAACATCGGTACGATAGGTCACGTTGACCACGGCAAGACGACGTTGACAGCGGCGATCACGCGAGTGTTGTCGTTGTCCGGCGGAGCTG
>CAVOAK010000023.1:0-27494 GCA_963693665.1 Alphaproteobacteria bacterium
ACAATTTTCGTTGCCGGTTGTGGCCATAAGCCAGCACCTGCGGCCGCCAACCGTCGCCAATCGAATAGCTCACCCGGGTCTTGTTTTCGCGATGGAGCGACATCTGAGTGCCCAACAACATTGCGTGGTGGGATTGGATGACGCGTTACGAGGTCCTGTGCCAGGGTGATGAGGGTTTCCATCTGAGGCTCGGGAAACGCCCGATAGCCAAATTCGTGCCCAGGATTGACGAGCTCAACGCCGATAGAACGGTCGTTGATGTCGCTATTGCCGCGCCAGAAACTTTCTCCCGCATGCCATGCGCGCGCGCGCTCGTCGACCAGACAATACAGTGTGCCATCTTCGTCGATGAGGAAGTGGGCACTGACGCCTGCTGCGCTGTCGCATAGGCGATTCAGGGCAGCCTTTCCTGAAGTCATGCCTGTGTAATGGAGGACAAGCATGTCGATGGGACTGTTCGCAGGGCGCGCGCCAAAGTTTGGCGAAGGTTTGTCAATTCCTTTCATGTTCACTCCTCGTTGGACGCCAATGCATCGTCCCGCTTAATTTCCAATTCAAGCCAAAGTAGTTCGGCGGCTGCCCTGTCAGCCGTGGCTGCTGCAAGTCGCGCCGCATTCATTTCGAATTTCGCCGGGTCAGTGGCAAAGAGTCCCGGGTCACCGAGGATTCTCTCGAGCGACGCAATTTCCTTCTCAAGTGTGGCGATTCGCGCGGGTAACTTCTCGAGATCCCGTGTTTCGCGCCAACTCATTCGTTTCGAACGACGTTCCGGGGCTGGCTTCCGTTTTGACGTAGGGCGCTGCGCCTTCTCCGACATACCCTGCGGGCTCTCTATTTTCGCGCGCTGCCGTAAATAATCTGTGTATCCCCCGGCATATTCCGCAATGTCTCCGTTGCCCTCCAGCGCAATAACACTGGTGACCATCTGGTCAAGAAAATCGCGATCATGGCTGACGACCAACAATGTTCCCTCGTACTCGTCCAACCTTTCTTTAAGGACATCTAACGTGTCCATATCCAAGTCGTTGGTTGGCTCGTCGAGCACAAGGACGTTTGACGGTTGAATGAGAATACGTGCGAGAAGGAGGCGACTCTGCTCGCCGCCAGAGAGGCTGCCAATCGGGCTCCGCACGTGATGCTCCTGAAATAGAAAGTCTGAAAGGTAGGAGAAGACGTGACGCTGATGCCCGTTCACGACGACCGTATCGCCCCCTTGTTCGCACAGAAGTTCAACAGGTGTCAGTTTCGGGTCGAGGCTTTGACGACCTTGGTCGAAATACGCGATACGCAGATTTTTTGCCAACCGCACGCGTCCGTCGTCTGGCTTAACCAATCCTGTCAATATTGCGATAAGTGTCGATTTGCCGGCGCCATTGCCACCGATTATGCCAACGCGATCGCCCTTAAGAACGCGCGTCGAGAAGCCATTGACGATGGTCTGCGCGTCAAATGCCTTGAACACACCCTCAACTTCGAGCACCAACTTTCCGCCAGGGGCGTCGTCAACACGCTTCATCTTTGGTCGTGAGTCAGCCTGCAAACGCTGGGCACGCTCTGCACGCAGTTCGCCAAGTTTTTTTAGACGGCCTTGATTACGCCGACGGCGAGCGGTTACACCGCGGTGCAAATAGCGAATTTCGGCCTGTAAATCGTTTTTGATTCGGTTTTGCGCAGCATCTTCCGCGGCAATGGTCTGCTCCGACCAGTTTTCGAAACTCTCGAACCCCTGTGCATTCCGATGCAAGCGTCCAGCAGAAAGCCACAGGGTTGAACGCGTGGTGTTGTTCAAGAATGTCCGGTCGTGACTTATGGCAAGCCATCCGCCAGGAAAACGCTGCAGCATAGCTTCCAACGATTCGATGGCAGGGAGATCTAGGTGGTTTGTTGGCTCATCCAACAGTAAAATGTCAGGGGAAGTTGACAGTGTACGCGCCAATGCCGCCCGTCTTCGCTCTCCTCCCGATAAACTGCCCATTTGGCGATCCGCGGATAGTTTGGATTCGTCGAGCCGGGCCGCGACATGATGCTTGGGCGCACCATCGCCTGCGACGAACTCCGCAACTGTCAAATCGGCGGCCGACTGCACATCTTGAGGCAAATACCCAATTCGGGTTCCTGGTTGGACGAAGCGATCACCCGCGTCGATCTCGACGATGCCTGCAAGAGCCTTAAGCATCGTCGACTTTCCGCTCCCGTTATGTCCAACCAAACAAATTCGGTCGCCTTTTGCGATTGAAGCGCTGACGTCCCTGAACAATGGGTCGCCGCCGAAACCAATGCTTGCTCGTCGTAGTGAAAGAAGTGGCAACGACTCTGCCACTATGAGAGTCCACGCTCACTACAAACCCGGTCATAAGCGACATTAATGGCCGATAATTTTTCGTTGGCTAAATCGACAAATTCTTGTGGCATTCCCTGGGCGATCAACAGATCAGGATGGTTTTCACGAACGAGTGTGCGATAAGCTGTACGCAGATCGTCGTTGGAAATCTCGCGAGAAACGCCGAGGATTGTGTGCGCATCGGCTTTTTCCGGCCCTAACTCGATCTCCGTTACCCGTTCAAAGGCGCTGTCGTCGAGAGCAAAAATCTTTGAAACCGCGCGGAGATACTCAATTTCAGCTGGATGCATCACTCCATCTGCCTTGGCGACATGGGCGAGGCAGAACAGTAACTCCTCAAGAACTGCCGGGTTGTCCCGGAACATCGACGCTATTTGACTGGCGTATGGCTCGAATCCTTGTGAATCACGTCGCGCTTGGTCGAAGACGCGTGATACATGCTGCAGCTCGTCATCGGGTACACGAAAGACTTCGCGGAAAGCTTCAATTTCGTCGCGCGTTACGACACCGTCGGCTTTCGCCAATTTTGCGCTTAAGACGATGACGGCAATAGTGAAGGCGATCGACTTCGATGCGTCTGCGCTGTTTTTTGGCTGCCGCATCCGATCGATCGCATGCCCAGCTGCTGTACCTATGATAGCCCCAAGTGGGCCGCCCATCGCGAACCCAGCCGCACCACCCAGTACTTTGCCCCAGATCGTCATAAGAAACGGCTCAAACTGTCGTCAGTTGTCGACATGTGGTCGCGGCCCGACCCGGCCAATTCCAGGAAGCTTCAGGGCGAAATCCAAGGGGTCAATACCGAAGGTTAAACCCGCGACATTGACCTCGATACCTTCCTCAACACCTGCGAGCAGGCCGAGCACCGAAAATTGGAACCCAGTGCCGCTTGGCGCTTTCGCGACCAAACTGTCGCCGAGATAGTCCTTGCCGATTGCTGTGGGCGGCAAGTCTAGTTTGAGTTCCGGTACGAGGCGGCCGACCCATGCGGTGAATGTATTGCTGTTCGGCCCTGGGTACATTGTGTACGTGCTTGCGTACGGGTATAGGTCAATCGCGTCGATAACGCGTTTTATCACATCATCGACACCATCTCCACGAAGATCAGAGATAAGTTCCGGCCGATGACCGAACCAATATCTATTGGGAATATCTTTGCTGACAACTAGGGCAGAGCCTCCATACTGCGCGCGCCAACCGATAACTTGATAAACGGTGTAGCTCGTTGCGTTAGAGGATTTTGCGGCAATCCATGTGTGTACGCCTAAGGCGCCGCGCCAACCGTATGTATGTGCAGTATAGACCTGTAGGACCGGCTCCTTTGTGGTTGCAGCATTTGGCACGAGACCAGAAGACTCCCTGCTGGCAGTACGCCAATCACTGCTCAAGGCAGTTCCTCCTGTAAACACGATGGCGGGCCCTACAAGCAGCAGTGTCAAGAATCGTGCTGTGTGTCTCAACCATTTCATGTGGGCTACGATAGCTTTGAATCGTCGGAAAATACAATGGAGTCCGTGTGAAATTCCGTGCAGGTGGCGAAGCGGATGAGTAAGTGCATATCTATATGCGTAACCATGATTGGATTGGTATCAATAGAATTGGTTGGATATTTCACGGGTGCACGTCATAGTGACTGGATTCGGTAAGGCATATGCACGGGGGAAATTGATGGTCTTGGCGACGACTATGCAGGCGGGAGAGGTGCTGACGCCATTAGAACTGCGGCGGCAAATCCGGTCTGGGAACCACAAAACAACAACTGCCGGTCAAGCGTTGGGCCATTTGCAGGGAAACCTCGTAATATTGCCTGCCGATTGGGCCCTCGATTTCGCCATTTTTTGTCAGCGCAACCCAAAGCCATGTCCGTTGTTGGCGATATCCGATATTGGTGATCCAGTACTGCCATCGTTGGGGGAGGATCTCAATCTTTGCAGCGATTTGCCGAAATACCGTATTTGGGAAAATGGGGTTCTGCGTGCCGAAGTTCATGATATTAGTGACATTTGGCAAGGCGATTTTGTTGCATTTGTGATCGGTTGTTCATTCTCTTTCGAGGAGGCGCTCATAAACAGCGGTTTGGGTGTACGTCACATCGAGGAGGGCAGCGAGGGGTCGATGTACATCACAAATATAGCAACAAAGAAGGCGGGAGCGTTCGAGGGCTCGCTTGTCGTCTCAATGCGACCGTATACCGAAGCCAATGCCATACGGGCAGTGGAGATTACTGGTCGTTTTCCAATGGCGCATGGAGCACCGGTTCATTTCGGCGATCCGTCCAAGATTGGTGTAGCGGATTTATCGGAGCCGGATTTTGGCGTGGCTGTGACATTTCATGAGGATGAGATGCCGGTATTTTGGGCCTGCGGTGTCACACCGCAGGTTGTCGTAAAAAACGCAAAACCACCGATTTGTATCACTCACGCGCCTGGGCATATGGTAGTTACAGACCTGCCGAGCCAAGGGTCTGTCTAAGACTAGTTTTTCCTCGGGCCAATGCCGATTGTGGCCCTCGTTAACACTTAGTGTACGTGTGTTAGTTGATGTACGCATGTTCTCCTATTTAAGTTTTGTACTTTGAGCGAGGCGGATGCCAGAAAGCGATAAAATGAATTCAACGTTGACCGGAGGTCTTTGGCAATTCTGGATTGATCGTGGTGGAACGTTCACCGATATTGTCGCGCAGAGGCCGGACGGTGTCCTCCAAACGCATAAGCTGTTGTCGGAAAACCCCGAGCATTACAGAGATGCAGCGGCTCAGGGGATTCGCGAGCTTCTAGGCCTCACGCCGGGCGACAGCATTCCCGTCGCACAAATTGACTCCATAAAGATGGGTACAACGGTGGCAACCAACGCGTTGCTTGAGCGTAAAGGTGAACGCACATTACTTTGCATCACCAGTGGTTTTGGCGATGCCCTCAGGATTGCTTACCAAAATCGCCCTAAACTGTTTGATCTCCACATCGTCAGGCCGGAGTTGTTGTACGAGCAGGTCATCGAAATTGATGAGCGGGTATCTGCGTATGGCAAGACTGTACGTGAGCTCGATGTTAACGGGACAGTTGAGCAGCTCAAACTAGCTTACGCTGATGGGATCCATTCTGTGGCGATTGTCTTCATGCATGGTTACCGCTATCCAGCGCATGAACAAAAAGTCGCTGAATTGGCACGAGACATTGGCTTTACGCAGGTATCGACGAGCTTCGAGACGAGCCCGTTGATGAAATTGGTGAGCCGCGGCGATACGACCGTCGTCGACGCGTACTTGTCACCCATTTTGCGTGGCTATGTCGATCAGGTCGCCGACCTCGTTGGCGATGTCCGCCTTTTGTTCATGCAGTCAAATGGTGGCCTTACAGATGCCCGGCTGTTTCAGGGGAAGGATGCCGTTCTGAGCGGTCCGGCAGGCGGCATCGTCGGTGGTGTGCGGACCAGTGGCCTGGCGGGGTTTGACAGCATCATCACCTTCGATATGGGCGGCACATCAACGGATGTCGCTCACTTCAACGGCGAGTATGAACGCGCCTTTGAGACTCTGGTCGCTGGCGTGCGCATGCGGGCGCCGATGATGCTTATCCATACGGTTGCTGCAGGGGGCGGATCGATGTGTGTGTTCGACGGTTCGCGTTATCGCGTGGGGCCGGAGTCTGCAGGCGCCAATCCTGGACCGGCCTGTTACCGGGGCGGTGGCCCACTGACCGTTACCGACTGCAATGTCATGCTTGGAAAACTACAACCCGAGTTCTTTCCGCATGTCTTCGGCGATGATCAGAAACAGGCGCTCGATGCGGATATCGTGCAACAGAGATTTGCGGAACTAGGCGACGAAATTCGGGACAAAACGGGTAACGACCGACTGCCGGTGGAGGTTGCGGACGGCTTTCTCAAGATCGCCGTCGAAAACATGGCAAATGCCATCAAGCGAATTTCCGTGCAACGCGGTTACGATGTAACGGAATACGCGTTGTGTTGTTTCGGTGGTGCTGGTGGGCAACACGCTTGTCTCGTTGCCGACGCGCTGGGGATGAAGAAGGTCATTATCCATCCGTTTGCGGGCGTTCTATCGGCTTATGGTATGGGCTTGGCCGACATCAGAGCGATGCGCGAAAAGGCGGTGGAGGTGATACTCACAGAAGACGTCGTTAGAGATGTCGAAGTGATCCTCGATACACTTGTCGAAGCCGCCCGAGCGGAGGTCTTGGCGCAAGGTGTACATGAGGCACGAATTTCCGCCGTTCGCAAAGTTCATCTTCGCTATGAAGGCACCGACACGGCGCTCGAAGTCGATTTTGCCGGGCCAGAGGCAATGATTACTGCGTTTGAAGCGGCCTATCAGCAGCGCTACGGTTTTACCATGCCCGGCAAGCCATTCATGATTGAAGCCGCTGCTGCTGAGGTCATTGGAACGACCACCGATGTTGCAGACGAGCTGAACGTTGCGCCGCGTTTGGATGGCACACTGGAGCCGATGGCTAAAGTTCAGAGCTACATGGAAGCGGAAATGCGGAAGACCCCGGTTTTTGACCGGGATGTCATGCTGCCGGGAGATACGGTCGACGGTCCTGCAATCATACGTGAGGCCACAGCCACCACAATTGTCGAGCCTGGGTGGAGCGCCGAGCTTACTGAAAAACGCCATCTTGTTTTGACACGTGTTGTTGCCTTGCCAAAACGCGAGGCGATTGGCACATCGGTCGATCCAGTCATGCTTGAGGTCTTTAACAATCTCTTTATGTCGATCGCCGAGCAGATGGGGCTCACGCTCCAAAACACGTCTTACTCCGTGAATATAAAAGAACGCCTCGATTTCTCATGTGCGATTTTCGACGCGAATGGCGACCTTGTCGCTAACGCTCCTCACATTCCGGTGCATTTGGGCTCCATGAGTGAAAGTGTGCGAACGGTGATCCGCGAAAACGCTGGAAAGATGGCGCCGGGCGATGTCTTCGCCCTCAATACGCCCTATAATGGCGGAACACATCTGCCCGATGTAACGGTCATCACGCCGGTATTTGATGAAGCCGGCCAGACCATCCTGTTTTTCGTTGGTAGCCGCGGTCACCATGCGGAGCTCGGCGGAACGACGCCTGGTTCCATGCCGCCGGACAGCACGAGAATCGAAGAAGAAGGCATCCTGATCGACAATTTTAAATTGGTTGAGGAGGGTCAGTTCCGTGAGGAACCGTTTGTCACGCTCCTTAAATCAGGGCCATATCCATCGCGCAACATTGTTCAGAATATCGCTGACATAAAGGCGCAGATTGCTGCCAATGCAAATGGCGTCCAGGAACTCACTCGCATGGTTGACCATTTTCGGCTCGACGTGGTCCACGCCTACATGCGGCATGTTCAGGACAATGCTGAGGAATGTGTGCGCCGGGTAATCGATACCCTCTCTGATGGTCAATTTGCATATTCACTCGACGACGGCAGCGTCATCGACGTTCGTGTATCAATCGATCGAAAAGCGCGCACGGCAACGATCGACTTCACCGACACCAGCATGCAGCAGAAGACTAACTTCAATGCACCCTCATCGGTGTGTCGCGCGGCGGTCATGTATGTTTTCCGCACGCTCGTGAGTAACGATATTCCGCTCAACGAAGGATGCCTTAAGCCGCTCAATATTATCATTCCTAAGGGCTCCATGTTGGCGCCGGAATTCCCCGCTGCCGTGGTCGCCGGAAATGTAGAAACCTGCCAAGTCATCACCGACACGCTGTTTGGTGCATTGGGTGTTATGGCCGCGGCACAGGGGACCATGAACAACGTGACCTTCGGCAACGACCAATACCAATACTACGAGACGGTCTGCGGTGGCTCGGGCGCGGGTCCTGAATTTGACGGGACGGCAGCCGTTCACACGCATATGACCAACACACGGCTGACTGATCCGGAAATCTTGGAATGGCGATTCCCTGTGATGCTTGAGCGTTTTGAAATTCGACGAGGAAGCGGCGGCAGCGGTCGATATCGGGGTGGCGATGGGGCGCGGCGGCAAATCCGTTTCCTAGAGGAAATGGATCTCAGCATTCTCTCCAATCACCGCACGGTTCAGCCATATGGCATGGCCGGCGGCGGACAAGGAGAGTGCGGTCGAAACTGGGTCGAGCGCACCGATGGGACCGTTACGCAGATGACCGGCGCTGATCGCACGCGGGTCAATCCAGGTGACGTGTTCGTCTTGGAAACGCCTTCTGGCGGCGGCTACGGCGCGGCGGAAGACCCGCAAGTCTCGCCGAAGACGACGAAGGACGCAGCTGAATAAACTGCGCTTGCAATATAAGCGCTTAAGAGAAGCCCGAGCCTGTCAGGTTACTCACTTGCCGTCATCGGGTGACACAGACTCGCCGGTTGTGTCACTTTCCACTCGCTCTGCGGCGAGTTCGTAATTTTGTGCGCTCACTTCCATTTGACCTAAGAGCGCGGGCGTCTGTTCACCAACCGAACGCTTCGTTGCGCTGACACAGAGGTATTGTCCTAACTGAGCCCCTCAACTTTCGCAAGAGGCGGTAGTTGTTCGTGATTTTGTGATGGAACGCCGTGCGGTACGGTAGTGCTTACGGGAAAGACCTTTTGGGCGGCTTAGGTTGATAGGGCGGTAGCAGAGAGCTACGCTGCCGAGCCAGACTCTCTCTTGATCAAAAATTGGCGCGACATGACTACTCGTACAAAATCGAATGATCCTGTTGAGCTTGTTGTCGCCGATCTTAAAGAACTCCTTGGCGACCGCCTGTCGACTGCTGTAGCCGTGCGAGAGCATCATGGCGGTGATGAGAGTTATCACAAACGATATTCAGCTGATGCGGTGGCATTCGCAAGATCAACTGACGAAGTCAGCGCAATCGTCAAGATTTGTGCGCGGCATGCATGCCCAGTCATTCCGTTTGGAACCGGCACGGGACTGGAGGGTGGAACAGCCGCCCTTCACGGCGGCATTTGCATCGACGTGAGTGGGATGGCGGCGGTAATGGAGGTTAACTCCGAGGATCTTGATTGTCGGGTTCAATGTGGAGTTACCCGCAAACAACTCAATGAGTATCTTCGCGATACAGGCCTTTTCTTTCCGATCGACCCCGGCGCAGACGCGTCTTTGGGCGGTATGGCGGCGACACGGGCAAGCGGTACCAATGCAGTTCGATATGGAACGATGCGCGAGAACGTTTTGGGTCTTACGGTCGTTTTGGCGGATGGGCGCATAATTAAGACAGGTGGACGCGCGCGCAAATCAGCTGCCGGATACGATCTGACGCGTCTTTTTGTTGGCTCAGAGGGAACTCTTGGGGTGATTACCGAGGTGCAGCTTCGCCTCTACGGAATTCCGGAAGCTATGTCGGCTGCAGTTTGCCAATTCGGGAGTCTAGACGACGCGGTCAATTCTGTGATTCAGATTATCCAGACCGGGATCCCCGTAGCCCGCATCGAGCTTCTCGACGACATACAAATGGGGGCCTGTATCGACTACTCCAACCTGAAAGGCTATGCCGCAACGCCGACTTTAATGTTCGAATTTCATGGAACAGATGCGTCGGTTAGAGAGCAGGCGGAAATGACAGGCGCCATCATTGCCGATTTCGGTGGTGGCGATTTTAAGTGGACTGTGCATACCGAAGACCGCAATAAGCTTTGGCAGGCGCGGCACGATGCGTACTACGCAGCGCTTAAACTCCGGCCAGGTAAACAGGGGTTGGCAACCGATGTTTGTGTGCCGATTGCACAGCTTGCCAAATGCCTACTCGAAACTAAACACGATATCGATCAATCCGGATTAGTTGCCCCGATCGTCGGTCATGTCGGCGACGGAAATTTTCACCTCCTCCTTTTGGTGGATTCTGACGACGAGGAAGAAATGGCCCGGGCAAACGCGCTCAATGAGCGGCTCGTTCATCGAGCGCTGGCAATGGGTGGAACATCGACAGGTGAACACGGCGTCGGCTACGGCAAGGTCGATTTTATGACCGCCGAGCACGGCGACGCGATAAGCGTTATGCGGGCGATCAAGAACGCAATAGATCCTGACACGATTATGAATCCAGGCAAGGTCTTCCGCATGTAGCGGCGTTGATCCGTGATCCGGTGTTAATGCGTGCAATCGGCTTAATGCAGCCAATATTTGCCGATACTCTAGCCCCAACGTGAAGTTGATACGTATGGTTGGGATCTCGTGATATTCTGGATCTAGACGTAATTACACGCCTTGTTTGCGGGCGTTAATCGCCACTCGTATACCGTCAAGGAGCTTTGGCATTGCGTAAACTGTTGACCGGGTCTGCTGGGTTGATCGTTTTGCTGGTCGCGACGGCGTTGATCGTGCCCAGTTTCATCGATTGGACCGGCTACAAGGGTCGAATCACCGCTGCTATTGAGGATGCCACAGGGCTGTCTCTCGCTATCGACGGTGATATCGGACTGACGGTTTTGCCAAGCCCTACCCTCGCGGTTTCGGGCTTGCGCATCGTCGGTGCCGGAAATTTTGAATTTATTCAGCTGCCAGAACTGCGGGTTAAGATTGGTATTCGGGCACTCCTTGAGGGTCGAATAGACGTTGCCAGCGTCACCTTAGTGAAGCCGTTGATCAATCTGCAAATTGACGAAAACGGTGCGTCGAATTGGAGCGTTGTAGCATCGAAGGGTGGCTCAAGCGGGGCTAGTGGCGGCGGGCAAAGTGATTCGTCCGAAAACTCAGATCCAGCTGGATTTGAGTTCAATATCTCCCTTTCACGTCTTCTTATCGAAGATGGCTCACTCCGCTACCGAGATCTCGTCGGCGGGCACGATGAAACTATCGATCATATCAACGCCTTGGTATCGGCAACGTCATTGGAAGGACCATTTAAGGTCGAGGCAAATGTTACGATTCGGGGCCAACAGTTAGATGTGACTTTGATGTCGGGCCGCATCGAAAGTAGCCGTCCGATTTCGCTGGATCTAGTGGTGAAAATACAGGAGCCACAAACGACGATGCAGTTTGCCGGCACGGTGAGCGCTCTCACAAACGCGGGCCAGCTTAACGGCAAATTAAGCGCTAAGGGCACAAATGTTGGGAAAATTATTGCGAAGCACGCGGGATTTGTGCTCCCGCAATTCTTGTCAGGTGAATATTCGATTGAGACCGTGGTGTCGGCGTCGGGCGAGAAGGTCGTGCTCAGTGATGCGTCGTTACAGCTTGGTGAGTCCCGTGCAAATGTTTCGTTTGACGCCCAGTTTGGCGAACTGCTTCAGGCAAACCTTGCGGTTATGATAGCCAATTTGAATTTAGATACTTTTACAGCACAGGCGCCAGCGACAGGATCCAGTTCCGGCGCTGTGGGTTTGGCTGGCGTTGCCTTCGGCACAGATCAGAAGGCAGAGCAGAAGACAGAAAGCGCGGGCGATCAATCCTCGGAGATGGCGCCATTCGAACTGCCGTCCAGCATGACAGTGAACCTTAATTTTGGTGCTGATGTCGTCCAATTCCGGTCCGGCATCATTCGTGACGCGACCCTCAAGGCCATTTTGCGTGATGGCACAATTGTCGTTGAACAGGCCAGCGCAGGTTTGCCCGGGGCATCAAGTATTGCGCTTTCAGGTGTTGTGCAGCCTGTTGAGGGGAAACCACAATTTGATGGAGCGTTGTCAGCGACGTCAGACAATTTGAGGGGAATAACGGATTGGCTAAAAATTGCGCCGGGTGTCCTCCCTGCTGGTCGCCTGCGTAATTTCTCGTATAAGAGCTTGGTCAAAGCGACACCTGACGCATTAGAAATTTCCGACATCAACGTTGAACTAGATGCGACCAAATTTACAGGTGGGTTGGCAGTTGCGCTGCGCGATCGCTTAGCGTTCGGCCTCCGTCTTGACGTTGATAAATTTAATCTTGATCCATACTTGGTGAGAGCGACAGACAGTGTCGTTCCCGCATCTTCAGCGCCGGTGAAATCGCAGGCAAATGTTACAGATCGGGCTGCCGAAAATACGTCCGATACTCCTGGTTCGATTGCCTTTTTGGACACCTTTGATGCCAATTTGGACTTGCGCGTTGGGCGCCTAAGCGTCGGCGGATTGGTGGCAGAGAAAGTCCGCGCTGATACGACTCTTGTTGGCGGGTCGTTAACAATTCGGGAGGCCAGCGTAGGCAAGGTTGCTGGGATTACAAGTAAGATGAGCGGTAGTGTGGAGCTAATTTCTACGAACCCGACCGCGGCCCTTACTTTCGCCGTAAGCAGCGGTGACATAGAGGCATTGGGTCGCTTGGTTGGAGCGAGTTTGCGCGTGCCGAAAGAGGTTAAGCACACAGCCTCCATAAACGGCCAGTTGAATGGTGGGCTATCAGATATGGTCGTGAAGGCAACCGTCGATGTGCTGGGCGGGATGGCGAGCGTTGAGGGGACGATCAAGAATCTCGTCGTTGATCCGACAGTCGATCTGGGTTTGGCAGTCAACCATCCGGAGTTAGGCCAAGTTCTAAAAATTGCGGCTCCCGACTATCGACCGGCGGCAAGCAATCTCGGCCCACTGGCAATCAGTTTGCGTGTCGCCGGTACGCAGTCGTCTGCTACGTTTACGGCGCTGAAAGGAAACGCTGGTCCAATAGCCGTCCAAGGAGATGGCAGTTTTAAACGTGGTGAGAAGCGACCTTACATAAAGGCGAATATCGCAACCAGCGAGCTATTGCTGGATCTCGTCCTACCAATTGGGACGGCACCAGGGGCCCGAGGGTCGACGCAGCGAACGTCCGCCACGACGGGCACCACTTCAAGTGCGACCGGCGGTTCAGGCGCAAAATCTACTTCCGCATCACGTTCCGAGGTATCTCCAGCATTGAGTTTCATGACTTTTGCGGACGTGGAACTCAACGGGCGTATGGCGGCGTTGAGTAAGGGTCGCATCCGTTTGGACAACCCACAATTTCACCTGATTCTCAAGGATGGCAGGCTGAACGTAGATCGATTCACTGCAAATGCCTTCGGCGGTGTCTTCGAATCGACACTCAAAGTAGATAGCAATCATCGAGATCCGCGCATTACGTCGACCGTCGTCGCGAAGGACATTCAAGTGCGCGATCTATCCAAGGTTTTGACGGATATTGATCGCGTCGAGGGCTCTATCTCCACCGCTGCGGACTTTAGCGCTGAGGGTCTAACTGCGGAGCGTCTCCTTGCCACTTTGAATGGCAAGGGATCAGTCTCTGGACAAATTCGTGTGCTTACCACAGAAGAGGAGAAGACTGCGGCAGTGGCTGGGAGCCTGATTGGCACGCTACTTGGAAACAAGGTGCGCGAAATACAGCTGTTCACAGATATATTTAGCGTGATGCTTGAGTCTTTCGGAAATCGCCCCGCGAAACTATCGGGCGACTATGTCGTGGCGAGCGGCGTTGTGCGCTCCGAATCAGTGGTTCTTGACGGTGGATCAGCCCGTGCAGTTACGCGCGGTTCGGCCGACCTTCCTGCCTGGAAAATCGATGCAGTTACTTCCGTATATCAAGGCGAGGGAACAGAGCCATTCGTCACCGCGACGTTGTCAGGACCGCTTGATGCCCCAAATATCAAACTTGGCGGAAGTGCCCTGAAGCCAAGCAACACCACGACACAAGTCAATCCGCTGGAGAAGCTGCTGTCGGGGCTTCTTGGAGGAACCTTGCCCAAACCATCGGAGAAACAATCCGGTCAACCGCAGAACGCCCCAAAACCGGAGGAAATTCTTAAGAATCTGTTAAAAGGGCTTGGAGGCGGTTAGCCCTTTGTCACCTGTTCGCGAGACGCTTCGAGAACATATACTCTGATCGCGCTCGAAAGATTACCGACTCTACGCTGATCAATCTCTGTGACCAGTTTGCTTAGCGCTACGCATTGTTCAGCGGCAATTGCCTTCAGCGCCTGCCAAAATACATTTTCAAGCGTAACGCTGGTCGCGTGCCCGGCGACGAGCACCGAGTGTTTTTTCATCTTGGTGGGATCGTCAACTTTGACGACGGGCGCGCGCAATTGATTTTGTGGAGGGTTTAGCGTCACGGCAGAAGGTCGGCGAAGTTTGCAATCGCTTTGATCGCCGACCGCCAATTCGCCTCTTCGGTCGTGCCTGAAGATTTGCGCGGCTTGAAATTGTGATCCCCATCCTCCAACCAGTGCAGCCTGATGCTAGGTGACAGTGGGTATGACTCAACATCCTCGACAGTACCAAATGGATCTCGTGTTCCTTGGAAAATCAGCGTGGGCGTACGTAACGCTGCGAGATGTTGCGTTCGAACGGCGGTGGTCGCTTTGCCTGGGGCGTGAAATGGATAACCAAGACAAATAAGACCATCTACCGAGGCCTCGTCCGCTACGAGACTAGCGATCCTTCCTCCCAGCGACTTTCCACCAATGATTAATTTTCGCGCGCTGAATTCGTTGAGGATTGCATGCCAACTTTGCACCAGGACAGGCTCGCGATCAGGTGGCCGGCGCCGCTCACTCTGCCGTAACTTGGTCATATACGGAAACTCAAACCGCACCACACCAAATCCGAGATCTGCAAGTCCATCGGCAAACGCCGTCATGAAGGGTGAATGAATTCCAACACCCGAGCCGTGGGCCAGCACAATTGTCCGCGCCGCATTTTTGGGGCCGGATTCATGAAACTCCGGCGTTTGCATGGTTGGTCCATCGATGTTCATTCGGGACGACTTATTGACTGAAGCATCTACTCTCGCGGACCAATCATTGCTTCCGGGCGCACCCATTCATCGAATTCTTTTTCTGTCAGGAGTTCTAGGGAGAGCGCTGCCTGTTTCAACGTCGTTTCTTCGGCATGCGCCTTCTTGGCGACTTTCGCGGCGTTGTCATACCCGATATGCGGATTAAGAGCGGTTACCAGCATCAACGAGTTTTCGAGAAGCTCGCGGATTCTTGGATGATTGGCCTGAATTCCAGCCACGCAATTATTTGTAAAGCTTACTGATGAATCCGCTACGAGACGAATGGACTGCAAGAGGTTGTAAATCATGACCGGCTTAAAGACATTGAGTTCAAAGTGGCCATTTGATCCAGCCACTGTAATGGTGACATGGTTGCCCATAACCTGAGCACAAACCATCGTCATAGCTTCGCATTGTGTCGGATTTACTTTGCCCGGCATGATCGAGGAACCGGGTTCATTCTCAGGCAGAATAAGCTCGCCCAACCCACTGCGCGGACCGGAACCCAGGAAGCGGATGTCGTTGGCAATTTTCATAAGTGATGCAGCGATGGTATTGAGGGCACCGGAGGCTTCGATTATTGCGTCGTGCGACGCGAGCGCTTCGAATTTATTCTCAGCGGTAACGAACGGAAGCCCTGTCATCTTGGCAACTGCCTCTGCAAACGATTCGGAAAATCCTAACTTTGCATTGAGACCGGTACCGACTGCAGTTCCCCCCTGTGCCAACTGGTACAATCTCGGCAACGAACTCTTTACGCGCTCGATTCCGTACTCGATCTGCTTGGCGTAACCGGAAAACTCTTGGCCCAACGTTAAAGGTATTGCGTCCTGTGTATGGGTGCGGCCAATTTTGATGCAGTCCGCGAATTCTTCCACTTTCGATTCAAGACATTTGTGAAGGGCACTTAAGGCTGGTAGGAGGAGGTGGTTTACTTCCCCTGCTGCGGCGATGTGCATTGCTGACGGAAACGTATCGTTGGAAGATTGCCCCCTGTTAACATGATCATTGGGGTGGACCGGGTCCTTCGAGCCGATCACGCCGCCCAGCAATTCAATCGCCCGGTTTGAAATTACTTCGTTGGCGTTCATGTTTGATTGAGTCCCCGAACCTGTCTGCCAAACGAGGAGCGGAAATTCGTCATTTAATTTGGCGTCAATGACCTCCTGCGCCGCTTCCAAGATTGCGGTGCCAAGGTTATCGTCAAGCTCTCCGAGAGCCATATTTGCTATCGCCGCCGCTTTCTTTTGAACGCCCAATGCGCGGATGAGCGGGACGGGTATCTTCTCTCCGCCGATCTTAAAATTTTGTAAGCTTCTTTGGGTCTGTGCACCCCAATAGCGCTCGGCTGGCACCTCCACCGCTCCCATGCTATCGGTTTCGCTTCGGGTTTTGGACATGTCAGCCTCTCGTAGTGTTAGGGCGTGAATAGCTATGGTTTCATTATTAGTGTGTCTATTCACCTTCGCCAAGCCGTGCCGAGCTGTTTCGTTTTGAGCATGGGCTGCGCAAGATCGTCATGAAACATGTTTTCATTTTGACAGTAGTCGCAATCGCCGCCGCATTTGGCTGGAATCACCTCTACAACATCTCAATTGAGACCGAACAGTTCCGTTTGAACCGCAGCCTCGTGGATGTCGACCGCAGCCTCGTGGATGTCGCAAAAACGGAAAAACCCCAAAATTCAGCGCTTGTTGATCCATCAATTCCAAAGAAATTTGTTTTGCAGCGCCAAGCGGTGATGAAGGGATTCGAGAGCCGTCTTAAGTCGATGAACGAACTCACAAAGGTTGGGGATGAGCGACGAACGCAGATTGCAATTATGGCCGGCGAAATTGTCGCTGAAGCGCAAAATCTAGTAGGGCTCTTTCCACGGGCGACGAGCTATAACGATTTAAGGGATGCGGGGACGCGTGCTCGTCCAGAAATTTGGATTGAAAATTATAAATTTCAAACATCGGTAGACCAACTCATTGCTGAAGTTGAACGATTGAAGCAGGAGGCTGAAGGACACGGAGATATGGCGGCAGTTGCGAGGCAGCTTGTCTCGGTTGGGCGCAACGGCTGTTTGAGCTGCCATCTAAACTTTCGGCGGCCTGACTAACATCGCGAGTTGCGGGGTTGAAGCTGTTTGATCACTCCATCAAGGTGTCGGCAGATATGGACAATCAGAATTTGGAAGGAGAACAGCAATGACGATCGTTCGACACGAAGTCGGACCGTTGATGAGTCAGGTCGTGATTCACGGCAATGTGGTTCATCTCGCAGGCAACGTTGCAGATGATTCTAGTGGTGATATGAAGTCGCAAACTGCGCAGACGCTTGCGAGTATCGACAAATGGTTGGCGCGGGCCGGGACCGATAAATCAAAGCTGCTTACGGCGCAGATTTGGATTAGCGATATGCGTGAATTCGCCGACATGAACGAAGTGTGGCGTGATTGGGTCGATCCCGAAAATACACCTGCGCGGGCGACATGTGAGGCTAAACTGGCGCGGCCCGATTGGAAGGTGGAAATTATCGTTTCTGCAGCGCTCGATTGATCGCCTTTTACATCGACTAGGTGACAGTGTTACGACACTGTCCACGGTTCAAATTTTTGTGATTGGCGCAGATGGCTGAGCGCGCTGATGCTTGATTGCGCGTAAATGGGGCAGGGCTTTCGGTACTGGCGTTTCTTTCGTTTTTGGATCATATTTCTTGCAATCTCGACCACAACAAGATGTGGATAACTGGAGAAAGTCATGCGAAATATTTTATTCATCGTGTTCATAGCGGTAATCGCCGGCGGTGCTGGCTGGGTATTCCTGAAAAAAGATCAAGTAGCGGAACACGCAGTGAGCGGCGAACAGACCGCAATGGAAGGCTCCGGCGCACTTGCAAAGGCTGTCGTTCAAAACGAACGTCCAATGCTTGAGTTCTCGCATCTTCTGATCACCGTAGCGGCGGCAAAATTGGGCGAAAAATCAGGCGAGGTGTACGGACAGTCCGGCGGAGCTGTTGCAGGTCAATCGCAGAACGAAGGCCTTGGGTTCTCTCGGCAAATGCTGCTTTTTTCGATTGGGGTCGAGATGAAGGATGACGACACGTTGGCGCTTGCAAATGCTGAGAAAGATCAACTGAAGTCGATGTTTAAGGAAGAGATTTCAAATTACTATCTTGATAAAGCGCAAAAGGGCCTGACCAACAAAGGCGTCGGCGTCAAAGAGGACAACGCGAAAATTGCGGTGGCTTTAAAGACAGTGACGGAAGGAATTGTTGGTGCGGGAGGCGTTGTGGATATCATCCTCAACAATGCGATGGACCGCGAGTAAAAATTGCCGTTACAGTATGTGACAGGAAAAACACAGAAGAACAAAGCACGACTGCAAGCGCTAGTTTTGGGAACGTTTGTGTGCTTGCGGCCTTAGCACGTTATCGATAAAGTACTGGCAGATGGGCTTAACGAGTTGAACTTGTACCTGTTGTGGGGCCCGTCCAATAATTCTATATCAGGTACAGACGAAGCTTACAGGGAGTAATGAAGTATGAAATACGGGTTACCGATAGTTGGACTTGCCGTCGGCGCGATGCTGATGTCGATTCCACAGGGACCTGCCAATGCCGATACCCAACAGGATTTGGCAAAGGGCAGTATCATTGAAGGGATCAAGAAAAGCGGTCGCTTTAAAGTTGGCGTAGGCTCGTTTCAGCCTTGGGTCATGCGCGGCAAGACTGGCGAAATGATCGGCTTTGAAGTCGATATCGCTACGAAGGCTGCAGAAGATATGGAAGCGAAGGCAGAATTTTTTCCGACAGCATGGGATGGCATCATCCCGGCGCTGCTCGCGCGGAAGTTCGACGTCATCATTTCCGGCATGTCGATCACGCCAGCGCGTGCGCTTCAGGTCAACTTCTCGATTCCATACGCGCACACAGGTTCACAGCTTGTCTGTAATAAGAAGCTGGCCGCAGGCATGGTCTCGCCCGCTGATTTCAATAAGCCGCACATCAAAATCGGTGGCCGTCGTGGCGCATCCGGTTCAATCGTGCGTGAGACATATTGGCCGAAAGCACAGGCCGTTCTCTACGACGATAACGTCCATGCTTATTTGGATGTCGTGAATGGCAACCTGCACTGTGCTGGTGCCGCTCCGCCAAAGGGCCAGTTCGAGGTTCTTAAGAACCCCGAGATGCTGTTTCTGCCGTTCGAGAACCTTTTGGGCAAGACGGACGAAGCGTTCGTGATGCGCAAGGGAGATCCTGATGCGATTACATTCTTCAACGCTTGGATCCAGTACAACACCACGCAGGGTTTCATCCCGACGCGTTGGAAGTATTGGTTCACGACATTTGATTGGATCGATCAAGTCGAAACCAGCAAGTACCAGTTGAAGAAATAATTAATTTTCTTCTAAAGTTAAGGGCCGGTCGAGAAATCGACCGGCCCTTTTCTTTTGTTTATGGACTGCGCCAAATATGCACAGCAATTATGTTGCCAAGTTTTTTGGAAGTGCTTAGTCCGCCGCGTCTGACAAACCTTCCCGTTCAACAAAACCTTCTCGCCTGCGCATAATTCCGGCGTCCAAGAACCTGCCAATGGAGTCATAGCCCGCGCTAGGTTCTTTGCAGGTCATATTCTCAGGCAGCGTTGGCGTCCCGACATCTGGCCAATGACCTGGCTGCGGTTTTGAACCTTCTGCGACGATAGGTAATGGATTTGCATCGTCTTCCGCAGGGGCGATGACCAACTCTGTGGACGGCCATATCACTTCCAGTTCGATCCCGTTTGGATCATCGAAGTAAAACGACCAGAGCATTCCGTGATCAAGAACACCGTTGACCGCGATGCCTGCTGCCTCGACGCGATCTTTGACCGCAAATAGTTCTTCCTTCGATCTGACATTAAACGAGATATGATCGAAGCCGCCTTGACGTCTATTTGCCGGTCCACCTTGTGCGTCGTCGTCGATGGATTTGACGTCTGGATACTCGAAGAACGCCATTTCATTGTTGCCGGTCTTGAAGAAATAATGCCGGATACCCGGTCCACCATAAGCTTGGGTTAGTTCCATGCCTAACAGGTCACGGTAGAAGCGTATCGTCTTGACGATATCGTCCGTAATAAAAACGACGTGATTAATTTCCTTCAAATGCATAATTTTCTCCTTATATCAGCGCGACCGGACATTCAGTCCAAACTTCGTGCCGTAGCACAATAACGTGTACGTTTAGCTGTGTGAAACGTTACCGTATTTTCTTGTTCGACGGGAGTCGCCAGCGAGTACGTGAAAGGCCATGGCAATGAAGTTTCTTTTTAATCCAGGCGGAGATATTGATCCGGCGGTCGACGTTTACATTGTTTCGTACCCGAAGGCGGGCCGAACCTGGCTGCGAGTCATGCTGGGATATTATTTATGTGAGAGTTACGGGTTTGGCGAAGAAAGCATGCTCGACACTCACTCACTCACTTGCGACGCAAAGTTATCACCAACGCAATTCACTCATGACCATTCTTCAATCATGGGGGGGCTCAGTGTACGCGAACTCTCATCGGACAAACTGGCGTATAGCGACAAACGGATCGTATTCCTGCAGCGAGGTCTAAAGGATCTTTTGGTGTCGTGTTTCTTTCAGGCGACAAAACGTGTAGGTCAATTCCAAGGCGACATTAAAAAATTTTTGCAAGATGAACGTTTCGGCGCGATGAAGGCTGCGACATTTCACACGAATTGGTATGCGGCTCAATCTGTGCCACAGGAGTTTCTTGCGATTCGCTACGAAGATCTCCATCGTGACCCGCGTCGCGAACTGCGAAACGCACTCACGGTTATCGGTGTCGACACGCCGAATGCGAATACAGTTGATTCCGCAGTTCGCTTCAGCGAATTCGACAACATGCAGGCTCTGGAGAGGGCCGACCATTTCAATACAGAGATATTGCGCCCTGGCAGCGGTGAAGACGGGGAAAGCTTTAAAGTCCGCAGTGGTAAAATCGGTGGTTATGAAGATTATCTAAGTGAGGAGGACATCGCTTATGTAGATGAAATCATAGAGAACTTTAATTGCCCATTCGTTTATTGAACGGCGGCTATACAAAGCCAATCGAGCTAAACGCCCTCCAAGGCGGTCCAGAAGTTCTTGTTCGTGTAAAGCTGGAGATAGATGTGATGCATCTCTAAACAGCCCCGCATCGTGCGGCGAGTGGAATTATCCACATTGCCCCGCACCGCTCGTAATTCGTCCGAACCTCTGCTACTGCGCACGGAGCGAAATTTCAGACACAACGAGCGCTGATTTGGCCATTAACGCGGCGAGACGAATTGCCATGGCGTCACTTCATGCCGCGACCGAACGTCGCGGTCTGTTAGATGTTCGATGACCACTAGGTTCGCATTGAATTTTTATTTGGTCAATTGAGAGCATGCTCTGCTTTTTACGGGCATGAGTGAGTGTGCCGTCGGTTATCATTTTGTCTTATCCGATCTATGGTCGTAGGCTGGAGTCACCGGCCATGTCCGGGGTCGATCTTGGCAGGAGAACGAAGAAAAAGTGGGGAATGAGTGAAACGCTGGCAGATTCCACAAGTGTCGTGTCCGAACAGGCCGCCAAGCTGACGCGAGATGCGCTTGTGTGGGACCTTGTTTCCTTGTTCTGACGGCACCCATGAACAGAAGCTCCAGTTGCTGGACCGTGTACATGGGTGTGGATACGACTTCGTCACATTCACCGTTGGCGAGGACGCGACTGGTATCAAAGAAACAATACAAATGGTCGCAGCGGCACGCGCGTTGATTCTCTCGCAACAGGATAAGTTTGTCCTCGTTGACACCGCCGAAGATGTTGTCACCGCAAAAAAGAGTGAAAGACCCGCGATTAGTTTACATTTCCAAGGAACGAGACCGATTGAAAGCACTATCGGAACGATTGAGCTTTACTATGCACTCGGTGTTCGGCAGATGTTGCTCGCGACGAACCTGAAGAATCTGGTGGGAGACGGTTGTAAGGAGCGTACGGATTGTGGGTTGAGCCGATTTGGCGTGATGGTAGTTGAAGAGATGAACCGCGTCGGCATGCTAGTGGACGGTAGCCATTCAGGAAATCGGACAACACTCGAGGCGTGCGAAGTTTCGACTGACCCGTTCATTTTCAGTCATTCAAACCCGCAGGCCTTGTTCGACCACCCGCGCAACATCAGCGATGAGCAGATCAAGGCGGCTGCGGGCACTGGTGGTGTAATCGGTATCAACCGTGTTGGTGTTTTTCTCGGCAAGAACGACAGTACGACGGAAACGATATTGCGCCACATCGACTATGTCGTGCAGTTAGTTGGTGCTGAACACGTGGGGGTTGCACCGATCTGCCGGTCGATGCAGGTAACTCGTCTCCAACGCCATGGAATCCACCGCACTCGGGCGATGTTCCTTGGTCCGAGATCAACTATATCCAGCCCGAGCAACTGCCTGAACTGGCAGAAGGTATGATTCGGAATGGGTATAGTGAGACAAACATACGTGGGGTTTTCGGTGAGAACTGACTCAATGTGGCGCGCCGTGTTTGGAAATAGTCACGTTCACTTTGGCGTTTGAAACAATCCGATCCCAAAGGCTCCACGCGGGTTGCGGGAAGGAATATAGGGAGGGAAAGCGATGAGCGAAGTCCTTGAAGATGTAAAAACCGAGTGGGACGTATCAGCAGAAGTCGCAAAACTGCATCGCGATGCGCTGGTTTGGGACAATACATTTCCTTGGGGTGATGCCGGGCGCCAAGATCTCAAGATGCGGACGATTCCGCGCATGATCGCTAGTGGCTATAACGTTACATCACTGACCATTGCAGGCGATCCGCACAGTATGGACGAAGCGGTTCACAACATTGCAAAGAACCGCAATTTCTTTAAAGCGAGCCCCGACAAGTTCGTTCTTGTTGAGACAGTAGATGACGTCGTTCGCGCCAAGAAGGAAAGTAAGTTAGCAGTTGTCTTCCATTTCCAGGGCACCAACCCTTGTGAAGGCGATCCCAACATGATCGAACTGTACTACAAGCTCGGCATTAGGCACATGCTGCTTGTCACCAATATGAAGAACGTCATTGGTGATGGCTGTAAGGAACGTACGGACGGTGGATTGACGCGACTTGGCGTTACCTTCATTGAGGAGATGAATCGGGTCGGCATGATCAGCGATGGCAGCCATACCGGTTACCGCACGACTATGGACATGTTCGAGGTGACGAAAGTTCCAGCAGTCTTTAGCCATGCAAATCCGCGAGGCGTTTTTGATCATCCCCGCAATATCACCGACGATCAGATCAAGGCATGCGCGAAAACAGGTGGCGTGATCGGTATCAACGGTGTTGGCGTTTTTCTCGGCAAGAACGATAATTCGACGGAGACGTTTCTAGAGCATCTCAATTACGTGGCAGAACTTGTCGGGCCCGAGCACGTTGGCCTTGCGACCGATACCATGTATGACCCAGCGAGTTCGTCGCCGACGACACGCCATCCGCCTCATCCCGGAGACGTTCCTTGGTCGGACATTAAGTATCTTGAGCCTGAGCAGTTCCCTGAGATTACCGACGGACTGGTCAAGCTTGGCTATTCGGAAGCCGATATTCGCGGCATCCTTGGCGAAAACTGGCTCAGGGTCGCACGTGCTGTTTGGAAGTAGCGTCCAGACTGCAAGGTGGCGGGAGAGATTGATTAAATAAGAAACGGGTTGTCGTTGATTTCACCGAACCACTTTGTGCCTTCGAACCAATAGGCGCGGCGGTCAGCGAGCCAACCATCGTCGGTGCGTAAAAAAATCCAGTTGTTGTAGAAGTTAAGGGAGTCTGGATCGCCTTTGTTGATCTCGAATGCGGCGTGATAGGTTTTGAGATTTTGCAGCGCTGGGGGCTGATAGAGAATATCGGGATGTTGCGCTGTGATGAAGCGGGGCTTTGGCTCAAGAGTCATGACCGCGTGCGCTTTTCCGCTCAGCGTTGCCCAAAATCCATCGGCGTCATCGTCAAACCGATAGCATCGGGCCAATGGAAAATAGTGCTCTCTGATTGATTCGGTATCGAACCCGCGTCACGCAATGAAGGCTTCGGGCTTGTTGAGGTCGTCGACGCTTCTCACCTCCGGTAGCAGCTGTCGATTGACCGCAATCCCGAGTACATAGCTGTTGTACGGTTGCGTGCAGTTAACCTGGAGGTTGCGCGCGGGTGTAATTCCCAACCCCGAAATTATGATGTCGAAGTCACCGGCCTGGAGAGCAGGCACAAGATCTGGATACTCGGTTGGCGTAAATTCAACCTTAACGCCCATATCGTCCGCAAGGCGTCGCGCAACATCAATTTCGAAACCGATAAACTCGCCGCCCTTGTTACGCATTGCCCAAGGGACAATCGATGTCATCCCGACGTAAAGAGTGCCGCGGCGAATAATTTTCTCAAGCATAAATTTCTCCTGGCGGGGCTGATGATCTGTCGTCGCAACCATAGAATTTCGCTAGTCGAATTCTGGAAATGGTGAGGCGTAGGATGCCTGTTTTGACATTGCTTGGAACGCATTTTTGCCTAATTCAAGCGCCATAAAATATGGATCTGAGTACGGCGACTGAAATTTTTTCGCTGATTCCGTGGCAAATCCGAAACTTTCGTAATACTCCGGTTCGCCGAGAACAAACACCGCTTGCCAGCCCGCAGATCTGGCGCACTGGAGCCCCTGTTGGATCAATCGCGTACCGATACCAGATTTTTGTCTGTGCGGCGAAACGGCAACAGGCCCTAAGCCAAGTGTATTTGAAGGCGCCGTCATGCGCAGAAACAAGACATGCTCGAGAATTTTGCCATCCTCCTCAGCAACCAGTGAAATGACCGAATCGTTGTTCAGCCGCAGCTTGGCCACTAGTTCCGCTTCGGCGTTTTGACCAAATGCATCCTTCACCAAGTCGTATATGGCGTTGATGTCGTCGACATCTTCATCACGAATATTCAACGGAAACCTATGGCTGCTCGATCTGCATTGGCGTAATGGGACGATTCAACGTCATTTAGACTAGCCTCCACCGCCAGGAACAGTGATGGCGCGCCGGAATTCAGTAATCGACGCCTCGGAAAAATCAGACTCTGGCGCCGCCTCGAATTCAAAATTGTCAAAGTCATCAACGCCTCTGACAAGTGTCGCCGAGTCAGTTCGTTTTGGATTGTGTGCTGTTGTCGGCATGTAGCTGATCGAGACGCCAAGACGGTCGGTGTCTGAACGGTTTGGTCCGGAGCCGTGCACCGTGCGGTGGTGATGTAGGGATGCTTCGCCGGCGTCCAGTATGAGGTCGACAAACTCGCCCTCGGTGGCATCAAGGCTGGCTTGCGTGCCCTCGAGCAATACATTCTGGCCATCGTCGGACGGTGACAGCGGAAGCACACCGTCTAGGTGCGAGTGCGGTAGCACACGAAGGCAGCCGTTTTCCTTGGTTGTCGGCTTGAGGGCAAGCCATAGATGGATAATATCGCTATGGGGTTCTATGAAGTTTATCGCGGCATCCTGGTGATGGCCGACGTAGCCTACACTGTTGGCGGATTTGGCAAAGAATGCTGTCGACCAACACAGGATGTTTGGACCAATAAACCCCTCGATAACGTCTAGAATGCGCGGATCGCGCACGACGTTCGCTAACCACTTCGCTAACAGATGCGTTTTGAACCGCTGCTCAGTGCCGAATATCTCGACGGCTTTTTCTTGGAACTGGGCGTAGGATTGATACAATTCATGCGCCTCAGCACGATCGTAGAGTCGAAGTGGGGCATAATACCCTTCCTCACGAAACGCCGTGATGATCGTTGGCGTTGAGATTTTTCCCATCGGCGTCCTCCAAATTTCCGACAGCTACGTCGCCTCAGCTGATCTGATATCTGCGGTACGTTTTTAATACAGTCCCAAGAAATCACTGCTGCGCGCTTGCCACTTAATAGCCTTTATTTGCGATCTCTAGTATCTCCTGGGCACTGAGGCCACCAAACCCCAGCTTTTCCAACGTGAGACCTTCCTTCCAATAGTCGGATTCATTGGAAATTGAGGACAGAACAATCATGGAATCGGCGGCTGGTGTTGGCACGTCTAGAAGATCGCCAAAGCCGGCAATTGGAACCAGGCCGTAGGGAACGTCTTCCGACACATAGCGGTGCTGCAAGCTCGGTGGTGCGGTTTCGCAGGGGTCGTTCACCCACTCCACGTCCTTCATCCGATCGATGTAGGGGGCGGCTGGCATTGGCGTGAATCCGAGTTTTGCGGAGATCGTGTCACGCTCAGCGGCGATCGCGTCTATGACGCCACCGATGGACCGTGTTGCGCCATCTCGATAAAACATGAAGTCCCCATTCGTATGTTCGATCCAACCGGCATTCATGATGACCATTGGCGCATGGACAATGAAGTTTCCGTTGTTCAGGCTCGTTTCGAGAACGTTGGTGGCCGACTTCACTTGCGGATAGAGGCTTGCGACCAATTCACGAACCGAATCGGTCTCTTTCGCTGGAATGGCTGCAATCTGGAAACTTTTCCGCTCCGCGATGACGCGGACTTTTCCCGGTCCCAACCATGGCTCGGCAACGCGGCAGACATGCACGCACTGGCTGGTTTCAGCGACCGTAATGCGCTTCGTTGATCCTCTTTGTTTGAGGAGCCTTGATAGCCGAAGCGCACCCCAACATCCGGGAATGGTAACCACGGTTTGGCCATCTTGCAGACAATCAGCCAGCGCTTCGTAGAACGTCATATGGCCATATGCAGGAACCGCAAGAAATACAATCTCGACACCGTCGATTGCATCAGCGATTGAGGTTGTCACTTTGTTGAGTGGTGCGTGTCCAGTTTTGCCGGTGGAGCCCGTTGAGCCATATTTTTCGATGGCCCCGGTCTTCATGACATGGGCAATACTGCTCTCAAACTCCGGTAGGTCGCATAGATTGACCGATGCGCCCTCAAGCACGAGGTCAGCCGCCATAGTCTGGGCACTGTTTCCACCGCCTAGCACTGCGATCTTCATTGTGTCGGCCACGCATTCACCCTTAGTCGGTTAATTTGATGTTCGGCAGTTTGCCATATCTATGCGGCGTTCAGCACACGAATTGGCAGGCCGTCGAGAAAGGCCAGTATGTTTTCTACCGCACCACCGTACATCACCGATAATCCGTCTTCGGTGAGTCCGCCGGCATGCGGGACGAGCACGGTATTATCGAGGCCCCGCAGTGGATGGTCGATGGGCAGGGGCTCTTCGTCGTAAACGTCGAGACCGGCGCCGGCGATTTTGCCGCTCTTCAACGCGTCGATCATCGCCGCCTCGTTGACGATCGGTCCGCGCGCAGTGTTGACGAGATATGCCGTTGGTTTCATCAAATTGAACTCGCGTGTGCCAATGAGATCTTTCATTTCCGGGCTGAGAAACAGATGGATGCTGACAATATCTGACGTCCTTAGCAAATCATCCATGTCGACGCGTCGCGCACCGTGAGCTTGCGCTTCCTCATTCGTCAGGT
>CAVOAK010000024.1:0-26854 GCA_963693665.1 Alphaproteobacteria bacterium
ATCGCCAATTTCCCTTGCTTGAAGGCAAGGGCCTGCTCACCGAAGATCTTCCGACGCCAGCCATGTAGTGCTGGTATGTCGGCATCATCAGATGCGGCAAGACGCTCAAGATCGCTTGCATTCGCGACGAGTTTTGGTGCGACGTCATGGCTCTCGCAGGCGCGCTTGAGCAAGACCTTGAGTATTTCGGTCAATGGTCCGATACCGGATGGCAACTTCTTACGTTCCGGTGCTTGGGGTAATTTGTCATCGGGTAAGGCAAGGCCGCGCGCGACGGCGGCAAGAATTTCACCGCTCCGGCTGCCTTCGGAAAATCGCTTTGGCAAACCGCGCATATGATCGAGGTCGGCGATCGCTTTCGGTTCGTGACTTGCGATGCTCGCCAATGCCTCATCGCGTAAAATTCGGCCACGCGGTACGTTACGGTCCTGGGCCTCGCGCTCACGCCATGCCGCAAGCTCTCTGAGAACGGCCAAATACCGGGCGTTGTCGCTGCGGCTCTTCATGCGTTGCCATGCTTCGTCTGGATCTGCACGATAAATTGCCGGATTGGTCAACACGGCCATCTCTTCTTGAAGCCAACCTGCGCGTCCCGTTTTATCCAATCGCTGCGCAAGGCGATCGTAAACCTTTCGAAGATGGGTGACATCGGCGAGTGCGTAGTCGAGCTGCTGCGCCGTGAGAGGTCGTCGTGACCAGTCTGTGAAGCGCGACGCTTTGTTAATTCGTGCGCCGGCGAGTTGCGTTGCCAGTTTTTCGTAGCTTGCCTGATCGCCAAAACCACAAACCATTGCAGCAACCTGGGTGTCAAAAACCGGAGCAGGAATCAGTCCGGTCAGGTGGAAAAATATCTCCAGATCCTGACGTGCGGCGTGAAAAACCTTGAGGACTCTGGGATCTGCGAGAAGATCCAGCAATGGCGTCATGTCGATCGACGGAGCCAGAGGATCGATGATTCGAGCGTCGTTTGGGCCAGCGACCTGCAGCAGGCACAGCTGTGGCCAGTATGTGTGATCACGAATGAACTCAGTATCGACTGTAATGAAGTCAGTACCGCGTTGCTGTTCGCAGAATTTGGCTAGTTCGTTGCTGTCAGTTATAGGTGTAATCGCCATGTCTATGAGAAATACACGCTAAGGCGCGGCCAAGATAGTACCAGTGTAATCCAGCGCCTTGACAAGGAAGTCTTTTCCATGTTCTTGCGCTGAACTTCGGTCACAGGAAAGAACCTTCATGCATCCATACCGGACCCATACATGCGGGGTGTTGCGGCGCGCCGACGTGGATAATTCTGTTCGCCTTTCAGGTTGGTTGCACCGGAAGCGCGACCACGGAAATCTGCTGTTTATTGATTTGCGCGATCACTATGGCATTACCCAGTGTGTAGTAGATGCCTCAAATCCAGTATTTACTGCGGTTGAAGCGCTGTCTCTTGAAAGTGTTGTGTCGGTTTCTGGCGACGTAGTCATGCGCAGCAACGAGACCATCAACACAGACCTGCCGACGGGCGAAGTTGAACTTTGGATCGAGTCGATGGACATTCTTGGGCCAGCAGACCCGCTGCCGATGCCGATAAATATCGATGCTGGCTACCCCGAAGACATACGACTTCGGTATCGGTTTCTCGATCTCCGTCGAGAGGAAATGCACCGCAATATAATGCTGCGTGCCGACGTCATTCAATCGATTCGGCAGCGCATGATCGGTGCCGGTTTCACCGAATTTCAGACACCAATTCTCACAGCTAGTTCTCCAGAAGGGGCTCGCGATTATTTGGTTCCCAGCCGTCACTATCCGGGCCATTTCTACGCTCTGCCGCAGGCGCCGCAACAATTTAAACAGTTGCTGATGGTCGCTGGTTTCGATCGCTATTTTCAGATCGCACCCTGTTTTCGCGACGAAGATGCGCGTGCGGATCGCTCTCCCGGGGAGTTCTATCAACTCGATTTTGAGATGTCTTTTGTTACCCAAGACGATATCTTTGAGACCATTGAGCCCGTATTTTCCGAGCTCTTCGAAGAATTTGGCAATGGACGACAGGTTACGCCAGTCCCGTTTCCGCGAATTCCGTATGACAAATCAATGATGAAGTACGGGAGCGACAAGCCTGATCTTCGCAACCCTTTGATCATCAGTGATGTTACTGAGATATTTCGTGGCTCAGACTTTAAAATCTTTGCCCGCACGGTGGAGGGCGGCGGTATTGTCCGCGCCATTCCGGCGCCAGGTGCGGCGACGCGCCCGCGTAGTTTTTTTGACAAACTGAACGACTGGGCCCGCGAAGAGGGTGCTAAAGGCCTCGGCTATATTGTCTTCGAAAATGGTGTCGGAAAAGGTCCAATTGCAAACAACATTGACGCCGAACGTGTTCAGTTGATTGCCGACGCGACGGGGCTTGGCGATGGCGATGCTGTGTTTTTTGTCTGTGATGCACCATCGGCGGCGGTACGGTTTGCAGCTGCAGTGCGCACACGGGTTTGCGAAGAATTAGAACTCCTTGAAAAAAACTCTTTTCGCTTTTGCTGGATCGTCGATTATCCGCTCTATGAGTTGGATGAAGTGACTGGCCGGATCGAATTCAGCCACAACCCATTCTCCATGCCCCAAGGTGGTCTGGACGCCCTTGAGAACGATGATCCGTTGTCGATCAAGGCTTTTCAGTATGACATCGTTTGCAATGGAACCGAATTATCCTCCGGCGCGATTCGTAACCATTTGCCAAAAATTATGTACCGCGCATTTGAAATTGCCGGATACAGTCGCGAAGATGTCGAGTCGCGTTTTGGCGGTATGTTGAACGCCCTGAAGTACGGAGCGCCACCCCATGGTGGCGCTGCGCCGGGTATCGACAGAATTGTCATGCTTCTCGCCGATGAACCAAATCTACGAGAGATTGTTGCCTTTCCGATGAACCAGCAGGTGCAAGACTTGATGATGGGAGCACCGGCTCCCGCTGAAGAAAGTCACTTACGCGACTTGCATCTTCGCGTTGTTCAGCCACCGGAACCGAAATAGTCGTTTATGTTTATGGAAATCACATGGCGCCGCTAGGGCCGAATTTGAGTCAAACTTCGGCTTGCCAAACCACGGCAATTGGTTTTCTTTAAGAAAGAATCTGGCCAATCGGCCATGCGATAAATACAGGGGTTGGGCGCGAAGATGAGGTTTGTGGTACTCGTTAGTATGTCGGTGATCCTTGGCGGCTGCTTACTTCCGCCAGCGTATCATATCGCTTCTTGGACATTCACCGGATTTAGCTACCTGTTTACTGGCAAGAGCGTTTCCGATCACGCCTTGTCGGTCGCTATGAAACAGGACTGCGCGATACACCGAATTGTTGCGGGTAGTCGCGTCTGCTTGTTGCATGACGGAGAGCCTGTCGACGATTTGACGGCTGTCGCATTACTTGGTGACGAACTGGAAGGCACGGCCGGATATCCGATCGCGCTTGATCCAATAACCCTACCAGCGCAGATGGGTGATTTGGCCGGCGTTTTGGGTGCCGCTGCGAAGCCGACGACACAACCGGATGCACTTGCGGTTCTGCCATTGTTAGAACCGGTAACTCCCCTAGCGCAGGCGCTGAACGATATCGTGCCTGCAGCGGGTGTGTCTGAACACAATGCCATTTGGCGGGTATCGACTGGGGTTAGCCCAAAGTTGGCTATCGCTCCGCCGAAGCGGTTCTTGGCAGTAAATTGGACAGCATCAACGAAGTTGGAGAGTCACGAAAATAGTGGTCTCTACCTTGTAATTGGCAGTTTTCTTGTTGCTGACAACGCGGCGAGATTCAGTTCGCTTCATAAAAGCCTTGGAATGGCAGTTCTTCAAACCGAACATGGCGGTAAGACGTGGTTTAGAGTAGCAGCAGGCCCGTTCGCACCAGAACAATTTGCCGTTGCGAAGGCTCAAGTGGACAAAGCCGGTATCTCCAGAAGCTGGGCCTTGCAACGCTAATTTTGTTTGGCGAGTCTGCCGGCGCGTTAACTCCGATCGCTACTTATCCATCATCGCTGGGAACTCATCACTTTCCCTTTGCGCGATATACGACCGAAGTTTTTCGTCTGTGCGCTTGATGAGTGTCTCCGTCTCTTCACCTGCCCTATAGAATTCAACTCCAACGCGCGCCCTAATTCCAATTTGTCCTCCACCTCGGGTGAGGGCGGCTTCATTCAGGTCTCGTTCCAAGTTTTTGGCCCGTCGTTCTCCACGTGGCCAACTCGTGTGTGCGAAGAGGATAGCAAATGAGGGTGCGTCAATGCGGGCGATACAATCGCTCTTTCGGACAGCACTCCGCAGCACGCCAGCAACGGCGAAAAGTTTAGTATTGCTTGCTTCGTGACCTTGAGGTCCGTTGCTTGCGCTTAACCCGTCAATATCAACAATTAGCAATACACCGGTTCCACCGCTACGTTTTGCACGATCGAGCTCCCGGTCAAGCACATCGTGCAGTCCTTTTGAGTTCAAGAGTTCTGTCGTTTCATCGAGCGTTGATAACGCCAGTTGACGATCCAGCTGCAGTTGGAGTGCGTCAGCGCGACGCTCAGATTCCAGCTCGCGTGCGAGAATGGGATCAAAAAGTCTGTCGTTGTTCCGTCCCTTTAGTTGTTCAGACTGTGTCGGTAGGAGCCGAGCAATAACAGCCCTTGTCTCGTCTACTGCATGTGCGGTTCGTTGATCGGTTTCGTGGCTTTTTTTGGCAGGTTCATCGCTCTTCGCAATTCCTGGTAATTATTGATGGTTTGTAGGGCGCAATCCCTATGCCAGTGTTTTGCGTATGATTTAATGTCAAATTAGCTAGAGTGTAGGCGTGTACGCAATCTGCGCCGGGCAAAATTTTCCCAGTGCTATGTGAATTTTGCTTAGCTGAAATGGACACAGAAAAAGGGAGTCACGGGATAGTGGGTTGGATTTATTCGATGCGCTTGGTTTGTCATATTGGACATGCTTGGCGTCACTGTGTGCGCAGTTCAGGCACTACGCTCCTTGGTACCCTCTTCCTGATTGGGGTTTTATGCGTTGGACCAGTTAGCGCCGCAAACATCGCGTCGCATCGTGGGGCATACGAATTGACACTCCAGACAACATCAGCCGACAGTGATGTCGCATCCGTAAGCGGTGGCATGAAGTTCGAATGGACGGATAAATGCGACGCTTGGGAGGTGAAAGAGAGCTACCTCATGCGGGTTCTCAGGCAAACATCGTCTGAAGTTGATTTTGTGGCGGAATATGTTGGCTGGGAGTCAAAAGATGGTCTCCGCTATCGGTTTCAGACCAAACGGCGCGAAGCTGGGCAGATCGTGGTGGTTCGCGGGAATGCTTGGCTCACCGAAGTGGGTGGGCCTGGGATCGCGGAGTTTGAGGAACCAAGAAAAGAGACGTTCGTCCTGCCTGCGGGAACGGTGTTTCCTACAGGGCATACCCTTATTCTTATCGACAAGGCAGCGCGTGAAGAACGCTTTGACCAGAGTCTTTTCTTTGATGGTAGCGAAGTTGAGGGGCCTATTCCTGTCTCTGCGGTTCTCTTGAAGGCCCAAGCAGCCAATCCATCCGCGGTAATTGCAAAAGATGATAGCTGGCCGTCATTATTGTTGGATTTAGTTTGGCCAATGACAGTTGCATTTTTTGAGTCCGCCGAAAGCGATGCATCGGCGCAATTCGAATTGCAAATGGTTATGCAGGCAAATGGCGTGGCTACGTCGATCGTCCTTGATTATGGCGACTTCAAAGTTGACGGTAAACTGACGCGATTGGAACCGGTGCAGGAGGCAGGTTGCTGACGCGTGGCAACCCAATATGTGGTGAACTATAAATTACGACCCTTCGCGATTGCGGTTTTTCCTAGCTTTGCGCGTACAGCGTCGATCGCATGCTCAACGGCGGCTCGTTGAGTTGCTTTTGGGTCCAAGAAATCAATCGGATCTGCATTTTCTGCGCTCATCAATTCGCCAACCCTTATACCGATAAGCCGAAAAAGTCTTCCGTTCGCTTCTTTGTCGAGCAAGGGCCGAGCGGTACGAAATAATGTTTCTGCGAGCTGAGTAGGGGCCTCAAGCGTGCGGTTTCGGGTGAGGGTTTTGAAGTCTCTCGTTTTCATTTTTAAGGTGATACGTTTGCCGGCCAAATCGTCATCCTTCAATCGGCTGGCGACTTTTTCGCATAATGGCCACAGGCGTTTTGTGAGTGAGCGCGAATCGCGTAAATCCTCGTTGAATGTCGTTTCTGCGGAAACACTTTTTGCATGTGAATGCGGTGTGACCACACGGTCATCCAGGCCGCGGGAGAATCTATAGAGCCGCCTGCCGATAACACCGTATCGTGTGACAAGTCGTTCTTCATCGCTGCGACGCAGCTGGCCAATCGTTGTAATGCCATCGCTTTGCAGCTTCACTTTGAGCGCCTTTCCTACCCCCCAAATCGTGGATACTGAGCGTTTTGCCAGAAACTCTACAGCCTCTTCACGGCCTAGAATTGCAAAGCCACGTGGTTTATCCAAATCCGATCCGATTTTCGCAAGAAATTTATTGTAACTCAGGCCGACGCTCGCGGTGACACCGACTTCCTTTTCTATTCGGGTGGCGAGGCTCGCGAGCGTGCGCGCGGGGCTACCATGATGCAACCGCTCCGTTCCTGTGAGGTCGAGAAATGCCTCATCGATTGACAGCGGTTCAACAAGTGGCGTCGTCTCGCACATAAGCGCGCGGATCTCTTTTCCCACAGCCGAATATTTTGCCATGTTGGGTTTGACCACGACTGCGTTCGGGCAAGCTTTTAGTGCTTGAAACATCGGCATTGCTGAATGACACCCGTAAAGGCGTGCTACATAGCAGGCGGCCATAACGACTCCCCGGGTCCGGCCTCCAACGAGTACGGGCTTTTCAGCTAACATTGGATTATCGCGCTTCTCAACCGTTGCGTAGAACGCATCGCAGTCGATGTGGGCAATTGCCAAATCGACCAGCTCAGGATGTCGGAGAAGACGTGGTGAGCCGCACTCTTGGCAGCGGTCACTGACAGTGCCGGTTGGCCACTCCACATGACAATCTCGGCAAAGCGCTGGCATTGACTCTGGTTCCATAATGCTTACGCGGGCCATAACCAAGCTGCGCCGCGAACCCCACTCGAATCGCCATGCATTGGGGGTACGAGTTTAGTATCAACGCGATCTGTGAATACCCACTGGTGCCAAAGTTTGGGAACCCGGTCGTAGAGTCGCTCGACATTGGACATGCCGCCACCGAGCACGATCACATTTGGGTCGAGCATATTAATCAAAGTGGCAAGCGCACGGGCGAGCTGATCTTCATACAACTCCATGCTCGTCGTGGCGTCTTTTTCGCCGGTTTCTGCCAATGCCACAATTGAGGGCGCATCAAGATGCTCGTCGGTTCGCAAAACATGATGTTGGGCAAACCCAGTGCCGGATAGGAATGTTTCAATGCATCCGGTCTGTCCGCAATAACACGAAGTGCCGGGGAGTTCGTCTTCGCGAGGCCAGGGGAGGGAATTGTGCCCCCATTCTCCAGCAATGGAATTTATCCCGTGGAGGAGCTCACCACGCACGACACAGCCGCCACCGACGCCGGTGCCAATGATAACGCCAAACATCACCTCGGCATTCGCGGCAGCACCGTCAGTCGCTTCGGACAACGCAAAGCAGTTAGTGTCATTTGCAATCCGGATTTGGCGGCCAAGAAGAGATTCCAGGTCTCGATTGAGTGGCATGTCGATCAACCAAGTTGAGTTGGAATTCTTGACGCGTCCGGTCACCATTGAAATCACGCCTGGTATCGCAATTCCAACACTACAGTGCTGACTGATCTCGTTCTCGAGTACTTGCACCAGCTTCTCAACAACTGCCAGTGTCCCGTCATAGCTGCCTTGCTGCGTTAATTCACGGTGCCGCCTCACAATTTGACCACTGGGCGCCAGCACAGCCGCCTCGATCTTTGTTCCTCCGAGATCAACCCCTATTCTGTAAGGTTCATTTCCGCCTGTCATGGCCTTATACCGGATCGCGCGCTGTATTCCTTATGCTGATATAAATTCAACTGCTGAACGAAACAAGCCGCCCCAAGGGGGCGGCTTGTATAAAATTCACCAGTACCCATGAAGTTACTTGATCTTGCCTTCCTTGAAAGCAACATGCTTGCGAGCAACAGGGTCATATTTTCGCATTTCCAGTTTTTCAGTCTGGGTGCGCGGATTTTTCTTCGTTACATAGTAATAGCCCGTGTCAGCCGAACTAACCATCTTGACCACGATCGAACTTGGTTTCGCCATGGGTTGATACTCCCGCGCAATGAGAAATTATATTGAGTGGTTGGCAAAGTACTGTGCGATAGCGCCAAGTCAAGCATTGACGTTACGAATGACAACGCGCCGGTGATGACGATGCATCGTTGGCACGGAATATGGTTGTCGGGATCCGGGCATTGTCCAATGCTTCAGCGCCTGGCGGAGTGCGAATTTTGTTACATCTGCGATCGCATCGTCGTTGAATGCATCGGCGATTGGGCGCCAGGCGGTATCGGAAAGCTCCTCCGAGTCCTGAAGTGATCCAAATAGGCCTTCGCCGTTGGCAACGAAGAAGCGCGTGTCGTAGCGGATTGGGCTTGAAGTTGGCGTTATCGCGCGAGCGACATAAAAGAGCGCGTGGGTGTTCGGTTTGAGTCCCAAACCTTTGAAGGCTCGCATTGCGCCGTCTTCGCCAGGGGCTGGATCCTCATGGCCCGTTTCGGCAGGCAGGCCAACTAAGAGACCCGTTTCCTCCCATGTTTCCCGAATTGCGGTCCACGCAAGCGCATTTGCTCGTCGTCGCGAGCAGCGCGTCGAAAGCAGGTTTGTTGTCTCTTCATTCAATTGGTATCGCGCGCCGACAAATTCGTCATCGCGATCAAATTTTCCTCCAGGAAAGACAAAAAACCCTGGCATGAAACGGCTTTTCATCGGTCTTCGGCCCAGCAAGACAAGCGGCAAGGATTTTCCCCCTCGCAGTAGGATCAAAGTTGCCGCATCCTTTGGGCGAACTGGCTTATCTTGTTTCAGCTGGGATTTCTCGCCTCGATCAACACGAGGGTATGCTCGTTTCACGAGCCGGCCGCGGGTTGCGCCAATTCGATCGCACGCAAATAAAGAGTGGGTTCAGCGAGTAAGCGTTCGGCGATTTCGAGGTCGACATCCTTACCCTTCTTCGGGCGCCAGGGACACAACGAGAGAATTATTTTGGTATTGTTTTCATCGGTTATATCGGCTGAGCGCCGTGATGCGTGATCGCGACGCGTGAAGTGTGCTTCTGTCGTCAGCGATTTTTCAAGCGCACTTTCAGCATCCTCTGCATCGCTCGTGCATATTGTAGGAAGCACGCCCAACCGATGCAGCGCATAGCCGGATGGTGCATAAAAACGTGCCCAGGTGAGAATCAACTCGCCATCGTTTGGCAGGTGTCTGACAGTTTGCACAGTTCCTTTTCCGAAACTGGTAGTTCCAACCACGACCGCGCGGCCATGATCCTGGAGCGCTGTGGCAAGGATTTCAGCCGCGGAAGCCGATGAGCCATTTACAAGTATTGCGACAGGCAGTTCACCAGCAAAAATTTCCGCTGTTGCATCAAATCTCTGCGCACTGTTTGGATGTCGTCCGCGGGTACTGACTATTAGACCATTTCTGAGAAATAGGTCCGATGCGTCAACGGCTTGGTCCAGCAAGCCGCCGGGATTATCTCTAACGTCGAGAATGATGCCATTCATATGCTCACCAATCTCGCGCCGGGCTCTTCGCAGGGTTTGTTTCAAGCGTCTACCGGTTTTTCGATTGAAGCTGGAAACGCGTATATACGCACTCTCACCACGGGCTTCATAGAATACGGTGTTTATGACGATATGTGCCCTCGTTAGAGAAAGCTTTAACGTATCCGTGGAACTATCGCGTCGAATGGACACACCAACATTTTTCCCGACAGGTCCCCTCAACTGCCTAACAATTGCGCGCAGCGGTAGGCCGGCGAGCGTATTGCCGTCGATTGAGATTATTCTGTCGCCAATCTGCATGCCGACTTTCTCTGCAGTCATACTGGGTGTTACCGCTGTCACTTTTGCGCCTTCCGCATGGCCCTCGATTGTGACGCCAATTCCACCGAATCCGGTGCGACTGGCGCGGTTTTCTCTTGCTAGATCGCGGCCTGCGTAACGGGAGAATCTATCCAACTTGCTGATAACCGCATCGAAAGCAGCTTTATAGAGTGACTCGTGGTCGGCGCGTTGGAGCAAAACCGACGATGCGCTCGCGGTCGCCTCGACCTGTGCTGCCGCCGTTGCCCATAAGTCAGTGTCGCCACTTGATGGCTCAGGAATTTTGGCAACTGGGGTGCCATCAATTCTTAAGACAATATGACCCTGCTCGCTGCCGACTGTGATGCCGGGCTCGAATTCTCGCAGTCCACCTAAAGCTGTCAGTGCGAGCGACTTGACGCCTAAGTCTTCAATATACCTGTTTTGAATTTCAGCAAATCCGATGCGCAGCATCCGCTCTACTGCCGCGTCCGGCGCAACTTTGGCGTTGCCAGAAAACCCGGCGCACGCTCCAAGCAGCATTAGCAGTGCGGCCATCCAAACTTGGACAATAATGTTTCGACTGTCTGGCCGCTGCGTCATTGTCTGTTATCCGACTTCACCCGCTCGCCGCAAGTTCATCTGCGATTTAGGTACATAGTGCGAGAGTGCTATCGTTTCTAAGGGTTAATGTGGTTAGCGGTGACTTGTATCTTTATGACGACGAGCTGATTTTTTGGCAGCCGGCCGTCGTGATCCCTTTGGTTGATTACGCCGTTTTCGATTTTTATCGATCACGCCGCCCTCGATCACGGAGAAAACTAATCCGCCGGTAACGAGATTGGCTTCCTCAAGACGAACCGAAAGGCGGTCGCCGAAACGAAATGTACGTCCAGTCCGCTCTCCAACCAGGCAATGCTGCACGTCGTCGTGGTGGTAGTAGTCATTGGGCAGAGCGCGCATTGGAACAAGACCATCGGTGCCCGTCTCATCCAACGTAACGAATAAGCCAAACCGTGTCGCTCCACTTATGCGTCCAGCAAAGGTTGCGCCGACGCGCTCAGAGACAAATGCCACTGCGAACCGATCAAGCGCATTCCGTTCTGCCGTTACTGCTCGGCGCTCAGTGAGACAGAGTTGTTGTCCGATATCTTCGAATTGCTCTTCTTCTTCTTTACCGAGACCATCACTTCCTAGTTTGAGCGCTGAGATCAATCCACGATGGACGAGGAGGTCGGCGTAACGGCGGATTGGCGATGTAAAATGACAGTAGCGCTGCAACGAAAGACCAAAATGGCCAAGGTTTGCAGGGTCGTACATGGCCTTCGATTGGCTGCGCAGGATCAATTCGCTGACCAATTGTAAATCTTTTCCGTCGGCCGCTTTTTTGAGAATTGTTAAAAAATTAATTGGTTTCAATACACTCCCTTTGGCCAAGCTAAAGCCTAGCGAGTCGAGAGATTGCCGGAGAGCTTCGATTTTATCTAGGGGCGGGGCGTCGTGAACGCGGTACATGACGCGTCGGTTCGAGGCCTCCAGTGTCTCTGCTGCAGCGACATTGGCCGAAATCATGAATTCCTCAATTAATCGATGGCTGTCCAGTCGTACCGATGGTTGAATCCGTTCGATATGACCGTCTGTTCCGATCGTCACCTCACGTTCCGGGACGTCAAAATCGAGGGTCCCACGTGCAACCCGAGCCCGCGCAAGGCTTTTATATGCGCCATAAAGCGGCGCAATGACGGACTCTGCCAATGGCTTCGTGTCGTCATCAAATGAGCCGAGTTTAGCATGTTCAACCTGATCGTACGTGAGCCGTGCCGCAGAACACATCAGTCCGCGCACGAACTTCTTGCGTCTCAGAACGCCATTCGCACCGATCCACATATGGACAGCGAGACATGCCCGGTCCTCGTGTGGTTTTAGGGAGCACAGGCCGTTGGACAACGCCTCGGGCAGCATGGGCACGACTCGGTCTGGGAAGTATACAGAATTCCCTCTTTCCCGCGCTGTACGGTCGAGCGCAGATCCAGTCCGCACATACCAAGAAACGTCGGCTATGGCGACAATGATGTGCCAGCCTCCATTGTTGGCCTCATTGTCGTCCGGTTCAGCCCAAACGGCATCATCAAAATCCCGCGCGTGCACACCGTCGATCGTGATCAGCGGCAAATGGCGGAGGTCAGTTCGGTCGTCGAGGGTGACGGGACGAGCTTCGTTCGCCGCAGCCAATATTTCCTCATCGAACTCATCTGGAATCCCATTCGTGTGGATGGCAATCAAGCTGAAAGTTCGCGGATCGTTTAGCGCGCCCAGTCGCTCTTTGATCTTGGCCCGTGGCTGAACCGTACGTTCGCGGCCTCGGCCTGGAACTGTCTCAGCGTGAACAAGGTCGCCGGACTGTGCTTCACCAATATTTGCTGCGGTGACTGTAAAGTCAGTGCGGATACGACGGTCTGTCGGTCTAATTATTCCGCCGTCACCGATCCGCTCGAATACTCCCAGAATTCGGTTAGGTACGCTGCCGAGAACTTTGATCGCTCGCGCTTCATAAACGTTGTCGCCGGTATGTTTAAGTCGGGCGAGAATACGGTCGCCTTCGCCTGGCGCGGGCTGTCGGTGGGTATCTGGCACAAGATAGATCAGCGGAGGCGCGTCACCGCTCCACTCCGCAGGCCGGCACACGACTTCGCCGTCACCATCGACATGGCTTATTTCGAGTTCTGCGATTTCCGGCAACCGGCCTGATTTCGTTACACGGCGGCCGCGACCCCGATTGAGAGATCCATCAACTTCGAGCTCTTTCAGGATGGATTTCAACCAAGTTCGATCGTCACCGCGGATCCGGAACTCACGTGCGATTTCGCGTTTGCCGACTGGTGCAGAACTTTGGTTAATAAAATTCAGGATATCTTGTTTCGTTGGGCGCGGCACGCGTCCACGAGAACGAGGAGGCATTTTTGTCAGTCGCCGTCGGCCGGCACCGGCTTTGCCACCGACTTTGCCGACGCCCGTTTGGTGCCGCGCGCCTTCTTAGCGGCAGGTTTGCGGCCCTTTGCGCTTTTGCTCCCGCCGCTGCCCTTAGCCGCCTTCGCTGTCAGCAGCTCGATCGCTTGTTCGAGAGTCACTTCTTCCGCCGTGAGTTCTTTGGGCAGTGTCGCATTGACACGCCCGTGTTTGACATATGGCCCGTAGCGTCCGCTGTGTTGTGTAACCGGTTTGCTGTCGGTTGGATGAACCCCAAGCTCGCGGCCTGAACTGCCACGAGTCTTTGCTTCTGCGATAAGCGTAACGGCACGATTGAGGCCAATATTCAAAACGTCGTCGTCACGCAGCGAGACATATGCCGAACCACGCTTCAAATATGGTCCAAAGCGACCAATGCCAGCAGTTATCATTTCTCCTGATTCGGGATGAAGACCGACATCTCGCGGAAGGGACAGCAATTTAAGCGCGGTCTCCAGATTGATTGATAAGGCCGGCACGTTCTTCGGTATGGATACGCGTTTCGGCTTTACGGCTTTTTTCTTTAGTTCTTTATCTGCCGGTTCTGCTTCTCCGAGTTGGATATAAATCCCGTACGGGCCCTTACGCAGGCTTACGTCGAGGTCACTTGCCGGGTCACTACCAAGAATTTTTGGCCCGGCGGCCAAGCTCGCGTCAGCGGCTGCCTGGTCACTATCAGCGGGTTCGACAACAAGCTGTCGTGTATAGCGACAGTCGGGATAATCGGAACATCCGACAAAGGCGCCGAACTTACCGAGTTTGAGGCTCAAGCGCCCAGAATCACACACCGGACAGGCGCGGGCCGCATCAGCATCCTCGCCGTTTTTGGGCGGGAAGAAATGTCGTCCGAGTGTATCATTGAGCGCGTCCAGAACCTGCGTAATCGAGAGCTCGCGTGTGCCCTCCACACTTTTCGAGAACTGATCCCAGAAGTCGCGTAGAACGTGCCGCCAATCTGCGCGCCCACCCGAGATATCATCGAGTTGTCGTTCCATATCGGCCGTAAAATCATATTCGATATAGCGCTCGAAAAAATTGGCCAAGAAAGCTGTGACCAAACGGCCTCGATCTTCCGGGACAAAGCGGCGTTTCTCGAGCAGGACGTAATCACGGTCCTGAAGAACCTTGAGGATCGAGGCGTAGGTTGAGGGCCGGCCTATGCCCAATTCTTCCATTTTCTTGACGAGGCTCGCCTCGGAATAGCGTGGTGGCGGCTGTGTGAAATGCTGCTCGGGTGTAACCGAAGTGAGGGCTGCTACCTCACCCTCGTTCATTGGCGGCAGGCGCCGGTCACGCTCGTTACCACTTTCTTCGCCGCCTTCCGGCAATTCACCGGCGTCATCTTTGCCTTCTTGGTAAACCTTAAGGAAACCATCAAATTTGATGACAGAGCCCGTTGCGCGCATGACTGCCGATCGGTCTTGTGCTGCAATATCGACGGCGACTTGGTCCAGGATCGCACTTGCCATCTGACACGCGATTGTGCGTTTCCAGACCAACTCGTAAAGGCGTGCTTGCTCCTCGTCGAGACGGTCCCTAACGGATTGCGGGGTGCGCGACATGTCCGTTGGCCGGATCGCTTCGTGCGCCTCCTGGGCGTTGCGGGCAGTGGTGCGGTATGGGCGCGGCTCGTCGGGTAAGTAGGCTTCACCAAAATCACTCTTTATTTGGGTGCGGCATCCATCGAGCGCTGATTGGCTAAGCGTCACACTGTCTGTACGCATATAAGTAATAAGGCCAACCGTTTCGCCGCCGATATCCAAACCTTCATAGAGGCGTTGTGCCACTTGCATCGTTCGTGACGCGCCGAAGCCAAGTTTTCGGCTTGCTTCCTGCTGTAGTGTGGATGTCGTAAATGGCGCCGCCGGGTTGCGGCGCGACTGTTTACGCTCAACTTTATCGATCTGATAGCTACCGGCGCTCACTTTGGAGACTGCCGCGTCAGCGGCTTCTTTGTCGGCTAGAGTTAGCTTGTCTAGCTTTTTGCCGTCGATATGGGTGAGGTGCGCTGAGTAAGGCGCCTCCGCCACCGTTGTGAAAGCGCCGGCGATCGTCCAGTACTCATCGGCACGAAAAATTTCAATCTCTGCTTCGCGTTCACAGACCAGGCGCAATGCCACCGACTGGACACGTCCGGCCGAGCGAGATCCTGGCAGCTTGCGCCACAGGACAGGCGAGAGTGTGAAACCGACAAGATAGTCGAGAGCCCGACGCGCGAGATAGGCGTCAACCAACTCCTGGTTTATATCCAGTGGGGCTACCAATGCTTCGAGGATGGCATCTTTTGTAATTTCGTGGAACACGATGCGCTTGACCTCGACGCCATCAAGGGCCTTTCGCTGCTTCAGCACGTCTTGAATATGCCAGGCGATCGCCTCGCCCTCACGATCCGGATCAGTGGCGAGGTAAAGTTTATCCGAACCGACAAGCGCTGCGGCAATTGCATCGATGTGTTTTTTTGCTTTGGGGTCGACCTGCCACGACATGGCAAAATCGCGATCAGGCTCGACGGACCCGTCCTTAGGCGGCAGATCGCGGACATGTCCATAACTTGCAAAGACCTGATAATCGGCACCGAGATACCGATTGATTGTCTTCGCCTTGGTCGGCGATTCGACGACGACGACGTTCATATGTGGGCCGGTGAGGCGGCTGTCTTCTGCGGCAAAATAGGTTCCTGAAGAACGTTGTATCGGTGAAGGAACAGCGCCACACTTGGCACCGCCGATCCCGTTCGTCAACTCTTTGGCAACAAACCGTCTCTGAATTTTTGGCGAGCTGCCAGTGAATCGCCGCAGAGGTGTATTGGATTTTAGCGAGCTTGTGTACTCGTAAATTTGCTTCAAGCGAGGGCTTTGGTGTGGAGAAGCCTCATCTACGCCTTAAATTGATTGACCTATGAAAATTACGTGTGACTAGAATCAGTTCATTTGATCCGCGACCTGTTTAAATCTCGAAATGGCTATTGATGTTGCTTCGAAGCTAGGCTCAGTTTTCGTGACCCCTACTTATTTCCTTCAGATAATGCAGTGTGGTTCCAACTCCAACCATCAAGACGGAAGGAGCAACGTGCAGGAGTAGGCGATGGAGGATGAGCGGCAGGATGTGCGTCGCGTGACGCCGTCGACAGGGGCAGCAGCCATTGAGTGCCTTACCGCCCCTTGCCATGGCACGGTGAGCTGGCTTAGCCCATCGACCTCAGACATATCCCTCGGTCCCGACCGGTTCATCCGCGTTTCGGAGACCCATCCGGATGAGCCGCAAGATCACGTGATTGCACGGCTTCACCCGGCTGAAAACTCGTATGAAATCGAGGCTACCGAGACCCGGCCGGTCTGGGTAAATGGCGTTCGTGTCACTGAGCACCGGCTCAAACACGGTGACATGATCGAGTTTGGCAAAACCGGGCCGTTGTCCCGCTTTTGCCTGTTTCCTGAAGATAAGACAGTTCGTAGAGCGGTCGCGGATATATTGAGCGACACCACCATCCTTTTCCGAACGGCTGTTGTCATAGCGATCGTGGCACTCGCAGCGCTCACCTACCAGCAAAATCGCTTGAATACGCTTCTCAACGAGCGATTTGAGACAGACGCTTCACGGCTTGATAGCGTCGCGCGAGCCAGAGAAGAGGCACTTTCTCCGAGCGATCTGAAGGAACTGCGGCAGGAGCTAGGGCTCCAGCTATCGTCCAATGCTGATCGCCTTGCTGCACTAAAGCAGCTTTCTAAAGCCAGTGCGCGGGTCGTTGCAGAATCAACGCCTTCAGTCGTATTTCTCCAGGGCGCCTACGGATTTCGTGAGAAATCAAGCGGCCGGATGTTGCGACATGTTCTCAATGCTAGTGGCCGACCGATGATGTTGCCTGGCGGGCAGCCGCTCCTGGCACTCCACCGCGAAGGTGTGGTCGCCAATCGGCAATATACTGGAACCGCGTTTGCTGTCGGTGACGGGCGCGTGTTGATTGCCAATCGGCACGTGGCGTTACCATGGTAAGATGACGACAGCATTGAAGATTTTGCCAGCGAGGAGATTGAGCCGGTGTTGATAAAGTTCATTGTTTATCTGCCGGGTAAGGCGATAGCTGTTTCGGTTGAATTGGTGCGTGCAGGGGAGGAGGCCGACCTTGCTGTCTTACGTCTTGAAGATGAAGCCGAGCCGATAGCGGCTCTGAGGCTTGGCGACGTCCCGCCGGCGGCAGGGGACGAAGTGATTGTTATGGGGTGTCCGACCGGTCCCCGTTCCATGCTGGCTCAATCGGGCGATGCTTTCATCGCCGAACTTCAGGCGGCCAAAGATTCTGATTTTTGGAGCGTTGCTGGCCGCCTTGCTGGTGCGGGGTTTATTGCGCCGCTCGCCAGTCGCGGCATCGTCGCCAAACTTCCCTGGCAACGATCGTGCACGACGCCGAGACGACACACGGCGGTAGCGGTGGCCCTGTGCTTGACATCAACGGTGCAGTCATCGCAGTCAACACTGCCATACCCCCTGATTTCAGCGGCTCCAATCTTGGCGTTCCAGTCGCCAAGGTGCGGGAGTTGCTCGAAGACGCTGGCTTACAATGATAATTTGGGTGCGTTGCACATAGGCAAATTCGCCGTTGGATGGTCATAGTGTTACAAATGCGTGCAGACAGGTGGGACGGAGGTTTGAGTTGGTATGAGTAAGGCTCCGGGAAACGTGCTCTTTATCACCGCAGACCAGTGGCGCGGAGAGTGCCTCTCTACCCTCGGCCATCCGATCGTTAAGACGCCAAATCTGGACGCGTTGGCGGCAGAAGGCACTTTGTTTCGCCGCCACTACTCGCAAGCAACGTCCTGTGGGCCATCGCGCGCCAGTCTTTACACGGGACTTTATCTGCACAATCATCGCTCGGTCATGAACGGCACGCCGCTCGACGACCGTCATGCCAATTTCGCGCGCGAAGCACGTAAGTCGGGCCTCGATCCCACGCTTTTTGGTTTTGCGGATATCAGCGCCGATCCGCGTGGACGTCATCCAGATGACCCCGAACTCAGAACGCGAGCCGGGATGCTGCCTGGGTTGAGGCCGGTCGTCCGCGTCGACAACGGTGACCTTCCCTGGATCGAAGCGTTGCGGCTGCGGGGATACGACGTCGAAGATGCCCCGCAATCGCTCTTTCGACCCGATAGGGAGGGTATTGATCCAGAGTTGGGCCGGACCTTCGCGCCAACCTGGTACAAGGCTGAGGACAGTGGCTCCGCCTTTTTAACCGACGAAGCGATTGCCTACATCTCAAGCCACGACGAGACACCCTGGGTCGCCCACATTTCCTATCGGTCGCCCCATCCACCTTTCATCGTGCCTGAGCCCTATAACGCTCTCTACGATGCAACGGAGATCCGGCTACCGATTCGACATGCGACGCCCGAGGAGGAAGCCGCACAGCACCCATGGGTTCGATTCTATCTTTCGAACCAACTGGACGCGCCATATACCCATGACGCCTTGCGGAAAGATTATCTTGATATAGACGAACGCGAAATCCGCCAGATCAAGGCTACCTATTACGCCATGATGACGGAAGTGGATGCACAGGTCGGCAGATTGATTGCCCATCTGAAAGAAAGGGGGGATTGGGAACGGACACTCATCATCTTTACTTCAGACCACGGCGAACATTTAGGCGATCACTGGATGATGGCGAAGTTCAGCTACTATGAGCAGACCTATTTTATTCCGTTGATCATCCGTGATCCGGGAACTGCGGGCGCAGTTGGTTATGGTGAGAAGATCGGCGCATTTACCGAAAATGTTGACGTCATGCCGACGATTCTGGATTGGCTTGGCCTTGATATCCCTGTCGCATGTGACGGCGAGTCACTCTTGCCATTTTGTCGCGGAGATGGCGTCCAACATTGGCGCACCGAAGCGCACGCTGAGTTCGATTTCCGCCATTTTCCAGGGCTTGATGGTGGCGCTGCGTTGGGATTGACGCCCGACCAGTGCACCGCAAATATTATTAGGGATAGGCGGTATAAATACGTTCATTTTACGGGCCTACCAGCGTTGTTTTTTGATTTGGAGAATGATCCCCACGAGTTTCATAATCTTGCCAGCGATCCCGCCAGTCACGGATTGGTGCTCAAGTACGCGCAAAAGATGCTGAGTTGGCGCATGAACCACGACGAACGGACACTCGCCAACACGCGGCTTGGGCCGGAAGGTGTTATTGAAAACCGCCCATCGCGCCACCGTCGGCAAGAAGTCGCTGCAGAATAAGTAGAAAATCTCTATGCAGACCTATGTATTTTTGGCGAAACTAACGGATCAGGGCATGCGCGATATTAGAAAATCGCCTGGGCGCATGAGCGGCGGAAAAAAGGCGGCGAAGCAATTTGGCGGTCGGTTTCGTCATTGGTACTTGACGATTGGCGCCTATGACGGTGTATTTGTCGCCGATTTTCCAGACGATAAGGCTGCCGCGCAATTCGTGCTTTCGCGCAGCGCAAAAGGAAACGGACGTTTCACGATGCTCCCGGCATTTTCCGAATCCCAATTCCGCGACCTGATCAAATCACTGCCGCCAGAATGAGTGTACTCTCAAGGTTAGCAATTTAGGCATGGATGTACTTCCGCTTTCTCCATTTATAGCCGCCGAAGTCCAAAGTTTGGATGTAAGCGCGGGTTTAAGTGATACGGAATTACGGCAGGTGCACGACGCATGGTACGAGCATCTTGTGCTCGTCTTTCGCGGGCAAACACTATCCGACGAGCAGCTCGTGCGTTTTAGCCGTCAGTTCGGTGAGTTGGAGCAAGCACCGATCGGCGAAGCGGCGAACCTGACGAGCGACGGTAACGTGCCCAACCTGCCTGAAGTAAATGTTGTTTCAAACGTGATTGAAGACGGTATTGCGATAGGGGGGCTTGGGGCTGGTGAAGCAATCTGGCACACCGACATGTCGTATATTCCGGAGCCGCCAACGGCCAGTCTACTCTATGCGCTGGAAGTACCGGCGCGCGGCGGTGACACGAGTTTCATCAATATGTATGAGGCGTTTGACGCTCTACCGGATGACCTTCAACACGCGGTAGGTCGTTACAACGCAAAACACGACGCCAGCCACAACTCTGCTGGAAACTTGCGCAAGGGGTTCCATCCCGTGACTGATGTGAGCCAAGCACCTGGCGCCGTACATCCGATGCTCCGCACCCATCCGGAGAGTGGTCACAAGGCGCTCTATTTGGGTCGGCGTCGGAACGCCTATATCGTGGGCCTCCCTGTTGAAGAGAGTGAGAGTACGCTCGACACAATTTGGCAGGAGATGTCACATAGTGCATTTACGTACACGCACCAATGGCAGGTGGGTGATTTGTTGCTTTGGGACAACCGGTGCACAATGCATCGGCGGGACGCTTTCGCTTCAAATGCGCGCCGTATCATGCATCGGACCCAAATCAAGGGTGACAAGCCATTTTGATTTACGCCAAATTCGTCCAAACTACACAGTTGGCGACGCAACACCACAGCGACCGACGGGACGTCTGAGGCACCAACATTTGGGAAACTGGTGATGGCTGACCTTACGTTAATTACTGCCAATAAGAACTACTGCCTTTGGCCGCTTCCGGCGTGGTTGTGCCTAAAGGTTGCCGGTTTAAACTTCGACGAGATCGTTATCCCGTTCAGCGATCCGGATGCGTGTGCGCGTTTTGAGCGTCACACGCCGACAGGGTCGGTTCCCGCTCTTAAGCATGGCGATTTGACGCTCTGGGATTCGATTGCGATTTGTGAATATGTGGCAGAACTCGCACCTGAGGCGGACCTGTGGCCCGACGACCGCTCTGTACGCGCGGTGGCACGTGCGATTGCTGCGGACATACATTCGTTTAGTGGAGGCCACCGCGCCGAACGTCCGTCCATTGACGTGGGAACCGTCATGCCGACGAATATCCGCCAGCGTACTAACGCGATCACTGTGCCCGATGATATCCAGACTGTCTTCGACCGCAATACGAAATTCTGGCGTGAGTGCCGCCTCAAGTATGCTTCGGACGGTCCATATCTCTTTGGTCGGTTTTCAATCGCCGATGCTATGAGCGCACCGTTCGTCAACCGCTTTGTTACCTATAACGTGCCGCTTGGCGACATTGAAGCCGACTATCGTGACACCATGCGCGCTCATCCCTACATCAAGGAATACATAGCGCTTGCGGAGGAGGAGCCATGGTTCCACCCTTATTCGGACCGGCCGTTCATTTGAAGATCAGGTATAACTAATTCGGAAACCGAAATGGCCGACATTACATTCATCACAGCCAATAAAAACTATAGCCTCTGGACGCTTCCAGTATGGCTGTGCCTCAAAGTTGCCGACCTCGACTTTGATGAGGTGACAATTCCATTCAGCGATCCTGATGCCCGCGTGCGCTTCGACGACCTTAGTCCGACCGGGTCGGTTCCTGCCCTCAAGCACGGAGATGTAACAATTTGGGATTCCGCGGCGATCTGCGAATACATCGCTGAGCTCGCGCCGGAAGCTGGCTTGTGGCCTGACGACCGCTCGGCACGCGCAATGGCGCGCTCGGTCGTTGCGGATATCACCTCATTCAGCGGGGCCCATTGGTCGGCGGTGGAGTTTGTTTCTGTGGGGGCCTTCATGCCAACGAACGTTCGGCAACGCACAGAACCCCTCGATGTGCCGGCTAACATCCAGAAAATATTTGATCGTAGCACGAAGATTTGGCGTGATTGCCGAACCACGTACGGAGTGAATGGTCCGTTTCTCTTCGGTCGCTTTTCTATAGCGGACGCCATGAGTGCGCCATTGGTCAACAGATTCGTGACTTATAACGTTCCGCTCGATCCGATCGCTGCCGCCTATCGCGATGCTCTTCGCGCTCACCCCGATATATTGGAGTATGTCGCACTCGCAGAGGCCGAGTCGTGGCGCCATGAACCGTCAGAACGACCCTTCGCTTAGGGACATATCAATGCGCAACAGACGGGATAAATTCATTGGATAAAGTGACAGAACGCGGCATCGAATGGGACTGCCAGAAGACCCTTTGCCAATACTATAATCTCATTGATCATCGGGAATTCTAGACTGCCGTCGAATTGTTTACGGAAGAGGTAACGTGGCGATTGCGCGGGCTTGATTTGACGGGTCGTGACGCCATTCTGAAGGCGCTGTACGCGGGCTCCGGTTCAGGGGACGACACAATTCGTCATATCGTAAACAACATTATCATCAACGTAATCGACGGAGATCACGCGGAGTTGCGAACCTACACAACGATTTATTATTCGAAAGAAGGAAATAGTGAGGACATGGGAAAGCCAGTCCATCTTGCGGGCCCGCAGGAACCCAATGATACCTATGCGAAATTGCGGCGCGTTGGCGACAGTTGGAAAATTGCTGTGCGGGAAGGGGCATGCATGTCTTCAAGCGTTCGGATTAAGCAGCAGCAAAAAACTGCAAATAGGTATATGGACAGAGCAACGGAACTCAGTATCTCGGGTTGTCAAAAGGTGTTACGTCGCAGTCGAAGCGCGCGTGAAAGACGTTAGAATGTCCACGCGTTAATAGGGTCGTCCCGTCCGCGCAAGTGTTGTGGTTCTGCGCTATCAAAGTTGCTCAATAGTCCGGTGCTATCTGCATCTGCATCTGCATCGCTATTAACCGCATTTACTAAGTCGTCACTTGTGACCATCTCGACGCCGAGCTCCCTTGTGATGACTTCCAATCGGCTGGCGACATTAACTGTGTCACCGAGCACAGCGTATTCGAGCCGGCGTTCGGACCCGATATCACCAAGCACTACCGCGCCGTAGTGCAGTCCAATCGAAACCTTGATTGGCTCAGCGCCAGCTTCCTTTCGCGCCGTATTCCAAGTCTCGATTTCCGCCAGCATTTCACGACCGCAGCGAAGTGTGTTGGCCGCATCATGCGGGCCTGGACTTGGCGTGCCGAAGGTCGCCATAAGCCCATCGCCAAGAAATTTGTCCAAGGTTCCGTGATGCTCGAAGACCAAACCCTCCAAACGGTTATGAAACTGGCGCAGCAGGGTAATCACTTCTTCTGGTGTCTGGTGCCTAGCCATGCGTGTAAATACAACAATATCAACGAACATAACCGCGACATCTTGCGAGCGGATCGCTCCAAGCGGCTGATCTCTTTCAGCCATTTGATCAACGATGTTAGGCGGGAAATGGCGGGATAAGTTGGCGCGTTCGCGAGCGATATTCGCTTGTTGAATGATCAGTTGAATATTACGCCGTGAATTTAGCGCGAGAGTGCCAGCGACCATCAGGAAAATGATAACCTCCTGCACCCGCGCGGGAATATTCAGGTTATAGGGGTCGAGGATTGCCGACATCCTCTCGTAACCGGCAAATGCCAGGGTAGCATTTTCCGACAACTTGGGAATCTCCAAACCAAATACGAAGACTATGGCCAACGCAACAAACCAGAGGCCTGCGGTCCAAACCTCAAAAGCAATCATCGTCTGCCATGAATAAGCCAGCGTCGCGGCTGCGAGCAGGACGTAAAAGTATCCAAACTCCCTAACACATCCTGGAAGGCTGTCGGCGAGACTTCATCACCAAACGGGTTTGGAGCAACGATAATGAATGTAATGAGCGCCAGATCCAGGAAAATCAGGAGGAGTTCCTTTCGGGATTGGACAACCTTGCCCACACGCAGTTGCGCCCAACCGATTACGGCAAAAATGATCAACCCGGCTTCGTAGTAAAGCATCTCCCATCGCGACTCGCCGATGACACCGCCGTTTTGAGGGACTTGATTTCGCCCAGCTTAAAATTTGTTCAGAAATAGGGAAATATCAGAACTGGTCTAAAGGGTCAGAAATACAAACACTCTCCAAATTGATTCAAGTCGCCATCGCCGCTTCTCTCCTTGCGGTTTTCCAGCCTGTTGCAGAACAGACACCACCATCGTCGGCGGAAGCTGCCTCCTACACGGGATTGCATGCTGCCGCCTACGCGGGAAATGTCGGAGAAATTCGCGCGCTGGTCTCGTCAGGGGCAGATATCGAGAAGCGTGGCCACAATGGTCGCGCGCCAGTCCACGTTGCAGCCTTTCAGTCCCACGACGACGCAGTAAAAGTTTTGGCGGAAGCTGGTGCCGCTCTCAACGTCTTGGAGAACGACAAGTATGACATCATTACAATCGCTGCGGTGGCTGGCGATGCAGCCCTCGTAAAGACATCAATTGCCCTCGGCGGCAATCCCGAAAATGTCACCAGCATCTACAATGGGACCGCGTTAATTGCTGCGGCGCATCTTGGGCATGACGGAGTTGTACGGGCTCTGATCGATGGCGGTGCACCGTTGGATCACATCGATAACTTGGGTTGGACGGCGCTGATCGAAGCGGTCATTCTCGGCGACGGTGGTCGGCGTCACGTCAGGACAGTTGAAGCGCTGGTCGATGCAGGGGCTGACGTATCAATCGCTGATCGGCAAGGGGTAACGCCGCTATTGCACGCTCAAGCCCGTGGCTATACGGAGATCATAGCGTTGATCGAGGCGGTAACGAAGTAGACGAACGTCAGCTCGCAATTTTAATCATGTTGACGGTTGGCAATCGGGCAAACCTTTTGATGCGGTCAAGTAGCCTCGATAAACTTTATTGCTCTTTTTAAGGTACCTTTGCAGGATTTCTCATTGCCGTTCTTCTGATGCTTCTTCGCATTTTTGATTAAGTTCTTCACAGCACCTTCCTTTGAGTTATTCGCAAACGTTGAATTGCTAAGAAGCTTTTCTGCCGCTGCAATATCCTCAAGGCAATCCGCGTGTGCAGTATTTGTGGATGCTGCAAATAATATGAGTAGACCGATGACAGCGATTGCAATCATTTTTATGACATATTTTCCGATGTGTATCGGCCTCAATTTGAAGGACTATTATCCATATAATGCGACGATGAAATTATTGCAATTATCGTCGGAGATTCCCAAGATAACTCGTGTAGTCGCACGAAGAACGGCGAAATTATCAAGCCACCGCCGTTTATGCAGACGTCACGTCTTTCCTCGATCAACTATGGTCGTGGCCACTCTCCAGAAAACGGCTGGGTGAGCGCCCGTTCGACCAATTCGAGGCGGTCCTGACCGTAAAACATGTCGCCATCGACAAAATATGTTGGTGCGCCGAATACGGATCGTTCAATCGCCTCGACGGTATTTTTCTCGTAGATCGCTGCAATTTCCGGTGCTGCCGCTGCTAAGAGTAACGGCAGCGGATCGAGGCCGGCTGCTTCGCCAATCCGGACCAAAGTTTTTCGATCTGCCAGGTTGGCATCATCCCGCCAATGCGCCTCAAGCATGCCGTGGGCCAACTGATCGATATTGTTGCCGAGGACCAGACCAGCGATCAGCATGCAGTTGGCCAAAGTCATGTCGTTATCGTGGTGTGTTGGCCGCCCATTCATCACCGGGGCGTTTCGTGCCTGCGCATAACGCTCGATCTCGCGGCCAAAAAAATACGCGCTCCATACCTTCGGTCGGCCGTACGCAGGCACAAGTGCGTTGGTGTCGATAACACGGATTAGTTTTATCGGCTTGTGAACGATCCGCCGGTTTGCGGCAGAGGCGATGTCCAACAGTCGTGCCGAGCCAAGATAGGCGTAGGCGGAATGGGCGGAATAAAAATATTCGATCTCAGGCATAAAGTTCTCTCGGTGAGTTATCCGCTAGGCACGCTTGCATGGTATTTGCTCGCTGATTTGTTTCAAATCCTCTTCGGCGTGCTGTAGCGACCCAAAATTGGATGACTACCTTGGACGATGCCGCAGTTGCCCGAGCACAACTCTTGCTACCCCAAAACCAGTGTGACGAAGTTTCCTGGCAGGCGCTCCAGGCGGCCGGCAAGTTCCAATTCGAGCAAGATCGAGCGCACGGTGCCGGCAGGCAGACCGAGGCTACGGATGATTTCATCGGCGTAACCGGGGGAGGGGTCGAGCGCCGCGATGATGGCGTCACGGTTGCGGTCCAGGCCCGCCGTCTCCTCGCGTGGCATTGTGAACACCTCTTCGTCCGGCTCTGCTAGGGTCAACCGAGGCATTTTTGTCAGGTCCTCAATGACATCCGCCGCAAACTTAACGAGCCTTACGCCTTGGCGAATGAACTTGTTTGTGCCGCGAGAGCGTGGGTCGAGGGGCGTGCCGGCAAGTCGTGCGGTGAGAGCGTAAGGCCGCTTCGACGACGACAACACCGATGAAGAGTCCCGAAATGATCCGGTTGCGCCGGGGAAAAAGGTGCCCGCGTGGTTCGGTGCCAGGGGGCATCTCGGTAATAACGGCACCACGACCGCAGATATGTTCGTAGAGCTCGGTATTTTTCTTTGGATAGATCACATCAGCACCACGGGCGACGACGGCGATGGTGCAGCCTTCTATAGCTGCCGTGTGGGCGGCAGCGTCTATGCCGCGGGCGAGGCCGGAGGCGACTGCCAGGCCCGCTTCAGAAAAGTCAGCTGCGATCTGTGTAGCGATCTTGCGGCCGTTGATGGACGCGTTGCGTGCGCCAACGATGGCAACAGAGCGTTTGCTCAATAATCGTTTGTCGCCGATGATCGTGAGAACCGGTGGCGCATCGTCAATGGCGGCGAGGGTGATTGGATGATCCGGCTCACCCCAGAACCGATAGTCGCCACCCAATGCGGCAACCGTCTCGATCTCCTCGACGGCAGAATCGTGCCTGAAAAGAGTTAATGTGCGTCGTCGTCCGCCACGCTGTGCCAGTTCTGGAATAGCTTCCAATGCCGAACTCGCAGAGCCGAAATGAGTGAGGAACTGGCGAAAGGTAATGGGTCC
>CAVOAK010000025.1:0-26010 GCA_963693665.1 Alphaproteobacteria bacterium
GCGCCGAAGTAGCGAAAATCGGCATGTTCAAATTCCAGTGATACGGAACGACCGGGCTGCGCTTCCTCTACATAAGGTCCGTCCGTCACCTGTGGCTCCTCGGCGTGGACGGCGTAAATACGTCGCGCCGAGCCAAGTGTATCGGCAAGCTGACGTCCGACATTGGCAATTTCCGAGACCGGTAGAAACGCCGACATCGCCAGCAAGGTCAGGAGCGGCAACATGCCACTTTCAAGCGCACCGGTGGATACCAGCAAGGCACCTGACATGACGATTGCGAGCCCGCCTAGCCCTGTTGCAACTTCCAACAGCGAAGTCTGGATCGTGAGGTCACTGAAAAACGGCAGGCGTAACCGATGATGCCTGCGAACGCGCTCAACGAACTCTTCTCCACGCCGCTCGGTTTGCTGAAAAGCGACGATCTCGTTTAGTCCCTGCACTGTGTCCACAGCATGGGCATTGAGTTCACCCAACGCTTCGCGCGCTCGGGAACCCAGGGTGTCCACGCGATGGCGCATGAGAAACGGACTCAATCCCACAAGCAACAGAAAGGGCGCCAGAGCGGCGGCCATCTGCCAGCCAAAAACGACCAGTGCAAACATGACAATTGCAGGCACGAGGATAGCGACAAAGGCCGGCGCGACAGTATGAGCAAAGAAAAATTCGACGGTTTCCACATCCTGCGTTGCCATCGCAACGAGGTCGCCTGTACGCCGACGCACCAGATACGCGGGCGCCAGCTCATCGAGTTTGCGGAACAATGCAATACGCATGACCGCCAACAGGCGATACGCCATATCGTGGGCAAGCCAGGACTCGAACCAGTGCAAGAGGCCAGCGAGCGGTGCCGTAATCGCCAGGGCGATAACAAAACCCGTGTAGGGCTCACCCTCCTTAATCGCGGCGACAATGAGTGCGCTCAAAACACCAACGCCAATCAACGAGCAGACGCGAGAAACGCCGAAAAGAAATGTCATAACGAGCCGGAGCTTCTCAGATTTTACCAACCGCATAAGTTCTATCGTCGCCCGTATCCAGCCCATACCTTCGGCACGTAGGATCGCATCGGTTGGCTCCGACTGAACGGCATCGGTATATGCCAGCGCGTCAATTTCCCCCGCCAGATCGCGGTCGTCGGGTTGGCTAAGTCCGAGGAGTTCATGTTCGGTGTCGGCGTCCTGTGCCTGCATAGCCATCAACGCGTAATAGGCGCCGCGTGCTGCCATGAGTTCGCTATGAGTGCCGCTTTCAACGACCGCTCCTTGATGGAGAGCGAGTATGCGGTCAGCACCGATAATGCTCGAAAGGCGATGCGCGAAGACAAGGGTCGTCCGACCCTGTATGAGCCGGTCCAGTGCCTCCTGGATAACCGACTCGCTCTCGGAGTCGACCGCGGATAGAGCCTCATCGAGAACGAGGATTGGCGCATCGCGCAGGAGCGCGCGGGCAATCGCGATCCTCTGGCGCTGACCACCGGAAAGTCGAATACCGCGTTCGCCGACAACTGTCTGATATCCGTGTTGCAAGCAGCTGATAAATTCATGGGCGTTGGCCGTCCGCGCGGCCGTCTCGAGTTCCTCCACCGTGGCTTCCGGTTTTCCAAGCCGCAAATTATCTTCCACCGTTCCGTGGAAAAGATAAGTGTCCTGATTGACGACCGCCAATTTGGAACGCAGATCATCGAGCGAGAGATCGCGAATATCCTGACCACCAATCAAGACCGCGCCCTCGTTGGGGTCGTACAGTCGCAGTAACAAACGCACGATAGTTGACTTGCCAGCACCACTGTGGCCAACGATGCCAACGCGCTCGCCAGTGGCAACCGTAAAACTGAGATCTTGGTTAGCCGCCTGCTCGGTTTTTGGGTAAGCAAACGTCACGTGCCTAAATTCGACACTCGGCATTAAACCCGTAACCGGCACGGATGTTTCATCTGCGTCACGAATTGGTGGCTCTGCCTCGAGCAACGCCAACACGCCTTCTGCTGCAGCCTGTCCCGTCATTCCCTGATGCAGAATCATGCGAAGATCGCGCAACGGCCGAAAGACCTCGACACCCATCATCAGGATGACCAACAACGCCTCTAGACTCATCGCGCCTGACGACACGCGGAAGGCACCAAGTGTCAGCGTCCCGGCAGCCGCAACGGCGATTCCCGTATCAGTAATGCCACGAGACAGCGTGTTTGTCGCGAGAACCCACATGGTGCTGTCAAACAAAGCTTTAGCCTTTCGGGTCAGTAATTCTGCGCGCGCACGCGCTTGGCCAAATGCTTTCAATGTCGCGAGACCCTGAACAGAATCTAAAAATTCTGCGCTAAAATCGCCATAAGCAACGTTGCGGGAGCGACTGTGTTTTGTATTCCAGCGATGAAAGGCCGATGGCGCAATAAACGTCAGTAGCGCGAAACCAAGCAAAACACTCGCTGCCGGGAGATCCAAAAATGCAACAAAGGCGAAAATACCAAACGGCATCAAAATCGCGACGACGATCTGCGGAATATACTGACCAAAATAGGTCTCGAGCTGCTCGACGCTGTCGATCATCGTCAAGGTCACGCCGCCAGTGCGCTCATGGCCGAAATACGCCGGCCCTAAGGCAGTCACTTTGTCATAGAGAAGTTTGCGGACATGGAGTTGGACATGGGTTGCAGTACGATGGGCAATCATCGTGCGCCAATATTCCAACCAGCCGCGCAACAGCATGACGCCAGCGACAGCCGTAAACGGTACAATCAACGCTTCGAGAGTGTCCCCGCGAAAGACTTTCGCCAACAGCCAGCCCAGCAATGCAAGGCGGGCAATCCCAACGGTTGCTGCGACCAAGCCGACCAATATGGCGAAGAGAATTCGTTCTCTGACGCCCACGGTAAACGCCCATAACCGACGGTCAAAGTACAATTCGATACTCCAAATCGTACAAAATCATTTAAATTTCCGGTAGCCCATGTTCTTGCGCCTGTGCTCGAAACCGGCTTCATTTCTCAAAATCAGGGACATCCAATACTTGCCAGTTGTTAGCGAGCTGAATAGGTGCGCCTGTCATGTTCTGAACGTCGTCGAGTTCTAACCCCTTCAGCTTTTCGCGGACAACCAGTCCCTGCTCCGTCACATCGATGACGGCAATATTCGAGTAAATCGTCGATACAACGCCAACACCAGTCAGGGGGTAGCTGCAACGCTTGACGATTTTGGGTTCTCCGGTGCGGGTCGTGTGCTCGGTCATGACAAACACGCGCTTGGCGCCCATAGCCAAATCCATGGCACCGCCGACGCCGGGGATCGCATTTGATTCGCCAGTTGACCAGTTGGCCAGGTCGCCCGACTCGCTCACTTGAAAGGCTCCCAAGACACAAATATCGATATGGCCGCCGCGGATTATGGCAAAGGAATCGGCCTGATGTACGAATGACCCACCATCAAGAATTGTCACCGGGCCCTTCGACGCGTTGATGAGTTCGAAGTCTTCTTCTCCTAGTGCCGGTGCTGGCCCCATCCCCAATATTCCATTTTCGCTATGCAAGATGATCTCGCGGTCGGGGGGAAGGTAGTTGCCCACTTGCACAGGCATGCCAATGCCCAGATTCACTAATGCGCCTTCGGGAATGTCCTGAGCAACACGCCAGGCAATCTGTTGACGACTTAGTCGATCGTTTATCAGTGTCGCGCTCATGCCATTTTCTTTTGTCGTTCTATCTCGACACGTTCATCAATTGGTTCCGTAATTTCGACGACGCGATCGACGAAAATTCCGGACGTCACCACGTGTTCCGGATCGATCGACCCTAGATCGACGAATTTGTGAACCTGAACGATAGTCGTGCGCGCAGCCATACACATCAACGGCCCAAAATTACGCGCAGCCTTATAATATGTCAGGTTACCCCACCGATCCCCTACCTCTGCCTTTACGAGCGCAACATCTGCAGACAACGGGAATTCGAGGACATAGTCCTTACCGTCGATCGTCTTCACTTCCTTGCCGTCGGCCATGGGCGTGCCAATTGTTGTCCGTGTATAGAACCCGCCAATTCCAGCACCGGCCGAACGTAGGCGCTCCGACAGAGTTCCCTGCGGCACGATTTCCAGTTCGATTTTTCCGTCTCGATAAAGGTTGGTAATAACTTCGGAATCTGTTGATCGCGGATAGGTACAGATCATCTTGCGCACTCGGCCAGTTTCAAGCAACGCCGCTAAGCCAATGTGGGCATTGCCAGCGTTGTTATTGACGACCGTGAGGTCCTTGGCGCCTTGATCGATCAGAGCGTGGATCAGATCGGTCGGACTACCAACCTGACCAAAGCCGCCGATCAGAACCACCGCCCCATCGTCGATTCCAGCGACGGCTTCCTCCAGTGATTTAACTCGCTTGTCGATCATTGACGTCGCTCACGAATTGAATGAACACTCCAAGTGCACTATCGCTAGTGTAGCCACACTGTGTTGGCAAGCACCATAAGAACACTGCCGCATCAGGCAATCCACCTCAACCCGGATCAATGCCAATGAGTGCTTAACATGACGAGCGACCGCAAAGCTGCGCCGCTGACTGAAGGTACGATTGCCCCTCATGTCCTCTGGCTCGCTTTCCCAATGCTTTGGGGGTTACTCGCAGTTTCCGTCAATATTCTCGCCGACACATACTTTGTCGCGCAGCTTGGCACCTCAGCACTCGCCGCGCTCAGTTTCATCTTCCCAGTCATGATGGTTGTGCAAAGCATTGCTGTCGGTATGGGCGTCGGCGCAGCATCGGTTATAGCGCGCGCCATTGGTGAAGGGGATCGGCAAAAAGTAACCCGGTTGACGACCGATAGTCTGATCTTGTCGCCCCTATTTGTCGGCGCAGTCATCGTTCTCGGCCTAACAACAATCGATCCACTGTTCAAAGCCCTCGGTGCTGAGGCTGACGTCCTTGAGGAAATTCGTGGCTATATGCACATCTGGTATTTCGGCATGGTCTTCGTTGTCGTGCCAATCGTCGGCTCAAGTGCAATCAGGGCGACCGGCGATACACGGACTCCAAGCTTGATTATGAGCGGGGGATCGGCAGTCAATGTCATTCTCGATCCGATCCTTATTTTCGGACTTTTCGGCTTCCCACAATTGAGGTTGGAAGGCGCTGCCCTTGCATCGGTCACCTCGCGCGCAACAACGTTCACAGAGGAGGGGAGTAGAGGATTAACCAATACGTTTTCAGGTATTGATCCAGCTCACATCCGCGCGTGGCAGAATTGAGATAATGGAGTTAGACTTGGACTGGAGATCGGATCAACAATGAGAATTAGTTACAATGCTGCCCAGTGAACGATTTGACTACACCGCGGCTATCGACCGGCCCAAGCTCAAGTTGCCCGGCGATGCACGCATCGTCGTTTGGACCATTGTTAACGTCGAGGAATGGGATATTGCAAATGCCATCCCGCGTGGTGTACTGCCGGCGCCGGCAGGTGTAAACGTCCTCCCCGACGTTGCCAATTGGTCATGGCACGAATACGGAATGAGAGTCGGCTTCTGGCGCATTAAGGCAGCACTCGACCGCGCAGGCATCAAAGCCACCACTGCCATTAATGGGTCAGTATGCAAATCCTATCCCCGCATCGCGACGGCTATGAAAGACGCGGACTGGGAATTCATGGGGCATGGCTTTAAACAACAAGCGATGCATCTAGCGACCGACCAAGCGGCCGTTGTCCAACAAACTGTCGAAGCAATCCGTGAATTTACCAATGCGCCACCGCGAGGCTGGCTTGGCCCTGGCCTTACGGAAACTGAAGACACGCCAGAGATTTTGGCTGATGCCGGTATCGAGTATGTTTGCGATTGGGTGATCGACGACCAGCCGTGTGTCATCAAAACACGATCAAAGCCGCTGGTGATGATTCCATACAGCTTGGAAATCAATGACATCCCGATGATGGTGGTCCAGCATCACGAGTCTCGCGTGCTCTATGAGCGCACGATCGACCAATTCGAACGCCTCTATGAAGAAGGCAAGGACGGCGCGCGCGTAATGGCAATTTGCGTCCACCCTTATATTAGTGGTGTCCCTCATCGGATTAAATATTTCGAGCGAATTTATGAAGATTTAGTAAACCGGCCCGGAGTTTTATTTTGGACTGGTGAGCAAATTCTCGATTGGTATCGTGAGGCTGCACCACAGACCTAACGCGAGATAAATACAAGAAAGACTACGATCCTGTGGTATCGGCTACAGGACCCGCATGTGAGCAACGAATAAACAGGCAGAAGGGAGAATAATTTAGAAGAAGACGTATATAAAGCTCGCCACGATGCATACCCCGTTCAGCCATTATTCTCACGCCGTTGCGGTCGATGGTGCACAACGCATCATATTTTGTGCAGGCCAGGCAGCAGGTGACGCAGAAGGCAATATCTTGGGACCAGGTGATTTCGACCTACAGGGCGAGCTTGTGATTGCAAATATAAAGAAGGTCCTGACGGAAGCCGGAGCAACGTTTAGCGATGTCGTAAAACTCGTGAGTTATGTATGTTCACCGCACGACGTTCAGAATTTGAGAACTTTGGTGCGGAGGCATTTTTCTGAAAACCCACCGGCCAACACAATTTGCGTCCTCCGTGGATTGGCCCATCCCGATTACCTGTTGGAGATTGATGCAACCGCAGTGGTGCAAACGCTCTCTTACGCGCGTGAGCGCATCTTAGATATTTGACGTTCGACTGACTGCTGCCTCGCCGTCTCCGCCTATTCCTTCTCCACGTCACCGACAGCACAATAGCGACTATCATAAAAAATTAGTGGCTGACCGTCGGAGAACTGAAAGCGCTCAACCGCGCCGACAAAAATGTGGTGATCCCCACCATCGTAACAGGTCGTGTTACGGCATTCGAAGTTAGCGAGGCAAGACGCTATCAAAGGCATACCGTACCCCCCTTCCCACCAATCGACACCGGCAAATCGATCACCAGCGGGTTTGGAAAATTGATCCGAAAGATTCTGCTGATTTACTGCCAATATATTTACGGCAAAGTTTTTACATTCCAGAAAATCCTTCGCGTATGGCGTGTCTTTTGACAAGCTCCAAAGGATCATCGCCGGGTCGAGTGACAACGAGCTGAATGAGTTTGCCGTCAGCCCTAAAGGCTGACCGCTACTGGTCAGAGTAGTGATCACCGTGACGCCCGTCGCGAAGCGACCCAGCGCATCACGGAATTTGCGCTGATCGATGGTTTGTTTCGCCATCTATCCTTTGTCCCCATACTCGCTCACGACTGCCAAGCTATCACGGTGACAGCGCCGACCGAAAGGCAACGTCGCACTATGATTTTGCCGCACGGACGGCAATGTAGACCGCACTGACAAAAATCATGGCTCCTCCGATCCACGTATAGATGTCCGGGATTTCGGAAAAAAGTACATAGCCAAGCAGTGCGGCCCAAATCAATTTGAAAAACTCAAGCGGCATCACAACATGTGTCTCTGCCAACCTGAGGCTTTGAGTATCCATAAAACCGGCTGCGGAACTGACTACCCCAAGAATGACGAGCCACACTAATTGCGGCCATTCTGGCCATTGCCAAAAATACAGCGCCGCAACGAACGACATAGGCAGCATCAGAATATTGGAATAGCTGATGATAGTGATGCTCGAATCGGTACGGCTTAGGACTTTTACAAGTATCAGAACGAAGGCGAGAAAAACGGTCGAGAGCAACATGACAAGCGCACCGATGCTTAAGGGACCGGCCCCCAACTGAAGTGTGACGAGAGTACCGGCAAAGCCGAAGAGAATCGCTGCCCACCGCCGAAATCCGACCGTTTCCTTAAGGAAAATTATTGCAAGAATTGTTGTGAAAATTGGTGTCGCAAATCCAAGTGCCGCAATTTGCGCCAACGGCGTGATACTGAGCGCATAAAAAAAGCTCAGCATCCCCAAAAGTTCGAGGGTCGCACGCAACACATGAAGCCAGATGAACTTGGTTCTAAGCGGCTCAAATCCGTTACGGAGGAACCATGGGAGAATGAACAGAAGACCGAACAAGTTCCGAAAGAACGCAATTTCAAAGGGATGCAGCCCAAACGAAACGTGACGAACGATGGCCTGTTGAATTGAGAAGTTGAAGGTGCCGGCAGTTTTCCACAGCATGCCGCGTAAGTTGTCCGACAACCCGGTCGAAACAGATGTCGCATGCGGCATCAAATTCCGCCCTGCTCCGCCTTTGCCGTCGGAAAGACGAATAGGGAAGCCTGCGTCGCTATTTTACATCCTCGGTTGCCGGAAAATTGAATTCAAGCCGAACGCCGTCTGGATCATCAAGGAAGAGTTGGCGAAGACCTTGTCCTGGTACGGTTTTCTCGTCGAATGATACCTGCATATCCGTCAGTCGCTGCCGCATTGCCGACAATCCAGACGCACGAAATGCGACATGATCCACCGCACCCATTCCATACTCCAACCCACTATTACCCTTTGCCAGACCCAGCGCCTGACGAGAACTTTCATCGATCAGGTGAACCAGCGGATGATCTCCGGAATAGAGCCAGGCACCTCCAAATGCGAAAACGGGCCGAGCGCCATTTCTAAGCCCAACAACATCGGTATAGAAGCGCGTCGACGCATCGAGATCGCTTACTTTGATCGTGAAGTGGTCCAGCTGTTCAATTTCCATGGCTGGCATCTCCTACTATTGCTTTATCAAACATATAGCCTGCAGGTGAAACCCGTCAAAGCTAGGCGTCAACGCGCAAACAATTAATGTTCAAACATCCAATTTGAGCAATTCTTTGATCGTCCCGTTGAGAATCGATTCGATGTCGGCTTCACTGAGTCCCGGTACGCTCAGAAGATGAGCAATCGGATTCTGATTCATCATGCCAAATGGATGATCCGTCCCCAAAACAATTTGTGAAACTCCGCATGTCTCTATCAGGTGCGCGAGATTCTCAGTGCTGTAAACCAAGGTGTCAAAATACAAACGACCAAGGTAATCACTTGGTTTCTTTGCCTCTGCCCCGCGACCGCCATGATCATTGCTGCTATGCCCGTGGTCAAAACGACCGATGTAGGATGGCAGGTAGCCGCCGCCATGCGCCGCGACAATTTTTAAGCCTGGGAATCGGTCCAGTGTCCCCTCATAGATTAAATGTGACAAAGCAACAGCGGTTTCCAAAGGATTGCCAATAACATTTCGCAAATACCCCCTGCCCTCAAGACGTGATCCCGATTGGACAAATCCTTTTGGGTGAATGAAAACGATAACGTTCAAGTCTTCAGCTTTCGCCCAAAATGGGTGAAACCGCGGGTCCGAAAGCTCGTGCCCATCGATACTGCAGGTAATCATGCAGCCGCGATGTCCCAAATTTTTAACCGCATGCTCAAGCTGTTCCGCAGCAAGATCCGGGTACTGCAGCGCAACCGCGCCAAGCGGAACGAAACGATCCGGGTAGGCAGCGGTAACTTCCGTCAACTTCTCGTTTTGTATACGAACAATCTCGGCAGCCAGATCCCGTTCAGCCCAATAAAAATATTGTTCGACCGAGATACTCAATACCTCCATATCGATGCCCATCCGATCCATTTCAGCAAGGCGTGTTGGCAGGTGCTCAACCGGTTTTAGCGGTCCCTGGGCAAAAAAATTCTCGCCGTGCAATTCGGGCCGGCCGTCGATCAGCGGCCAGACATCGGGCACTTGCGAATGGGCATGCATATCGATAACCAGCATCTGTTTGCCATTGATCGTCACTGGCCGATGCGTATGGCTCTTGGTTGTCGTCGGGTCCTTTGCAAATGCAGGCTCGTCGGGATGATAGGTCAGATCACAGCCGACAAACTCAATGCCGTCTTCCGGATTGTCAGCCATTGCTCTCCCTTCCTCTTACGCGACCAATGTCGTCGCTTCGGCGAGGCTATCAAGTCATTGTTAACTTAGCTATCCACCAGGACGGAATGACTTAATTCCCATACCCTGATCTAAGTCGAGGCATTATCGTAGGGGACAAAATACAAATTTTGGACGGATGACTGAAGATGGCTAAACCAACCGAGTTCGTTTCGAATATCTTGCGGGTGCTGGTACCTTTGGGCGAGGTGAACGTCAAACGGATGTTTGGAGGCTATGGCGTTTTTTTGGACGGTTCCATGTTCGCGCTGATATCTCGTAATGACGAGCTGTTTCTCAAGACAGACGACGTAAACAGAACGGCTTTCGAAAACCGCGGGTCAAAGACTCATGGGAAAATGCCTTACTATTCTGCACCGCCAGAGGCGCTCGAAAGCTGGCAGGGGATGGAACCATGGGCGAGAGGTGCCGTTGACGCATCACGCCGTGCCAAGAACAAGAAGTAAGCTGCAACACAGGCATACCTATCTGTGGCATGCATATCTGGTTTCCTCAAATGGACCATGCTATTGAATTAATGTCGTCCGCCAAATCAGTTTTCAGACGAAATAATGGATGCAACACACAATGTTGAAGCCACAACAGATCGCCTTCTATCGGCAATACGGATTTGTCGTCGTCGAGAATGTGCTTTCGCCTGCCGTAATCGCGGCCTTGCTTGCAGAGACCGAGTCGATCACGGAAAAGGCCCGCAACGTCACTAAAAACGACGCGGTCTACGATCTGGAGGATTCTCATTCACCAGAATATCCGAGGGTGCGTCGCATCAAAAGGCCGGATCGGTTGGCGCCAATTTTCTGGGAAACAGTGTGCCATCCGAAAATAGTCGCGATTGTCGAGAGCTTGATTGGTTCCGATATTCAACTCAAGTCATGCAAGATCAATAACAAATACGCTGGCTTCGGCGCCGCGGTTGAATGGCACCAGGACTGGGCATTTTCGCCAAGCACGAACGACGATCATTTGACCGTCGGCATCATGCTGGACGATATGACCGACGAAAATGGTCCGCTGATGGTTCTGCCGCAAAGCCACCGCGGACCAGTTCACGATCATCATCGGGATGGACACTTTTGCGCTGCGATTGACGCAGTGACAAGTGGAATCGATTTTTCGCGCGCGACCAGGCTAACTGGGCCTGCTGGATCGATCACTCTTCACCATGTGCGTACTGTGCATGGCTCCGACCTCAACCGGTCGAATAAAGACCGACGGCTGCTGCTCTATGATCTTGCTGCTGCCGACTCTTGGCCTTTGGTCGGTGGATACGCAGCGTTCAAATCACTTGAAGACCTCGAAGAGCGGATGGTCGCCGGAAAATCGACGATCGAGCCGCGGTTGGTCAATGTACCGGTTCGAATGCCTCTTCCGGACCCCGTTGATCCAGATTCGATTTACACTGCCCAGAGTAACGTTGGTCACCGCTATTTCAGCGTCTACGATAATGAAAAAGACCTAGTACCGTGACGGCCATCTGAATCGTACCGTTTGTGCGGATTAGGCTCCAAACACCATTAACGCAAATGCGTAAACAAGAGCGACCTCCTCTAGCCTATCAAATCGGCCCGAGGCACCCGCATGTCCAGCGTCCATGTTGGTACGGAGGAGTAAAACGTTTTTGTCTGTCTTGAGCGCGCGCAACTTCGCGACCCATTTTGCCGGCTCCCAATATGTCACCCGTGGGTCAGTCAGGCCTGCCGTCACAAGAATATGGGGATAGGCCTGACTACTGACATTGGAATAGGGGCAATAGGAGCGGATCGTTTCGCAAGCCTCTTTGTCGAGGATGGGGTTGCCCCATTCTGTCCACTCCGGCGGCGTCAACGGTAATTCCGCATCGCACATTGTGTTTAGCACGTCGACGAACGGTACTTCGGCAAGAATAGCTTTAAAGAGGTCGGGTCGCATATTAGCCACCGCGCCTACCAACATCCCGCCAGCACTGCCCCCATGGGCGACGATTTGCCCGCCCCTCGTGTAGTCGGCGTCAACCAAATGCTCTGCTGCGGCGATAAAGTCGTGGAATGTGTTAGGCTTTTTGCCAAGCTTGCCATCGAAGTACCATTGGTAACCGTTGTCAGTGCCGCCGCGAATATGCGCAATCGCATAGACGAATCCTCGATCAATAAGGCTTAATCGATTGGCGACAAAACTGGCCGGAACCGAGTGTCCATAGGATCCATAGCCATACAGTAAAAGTGGTGCTGTTCCATCGATCGGCGTGGACTTGGCATGAAATAACGAGATTGGCACCTGCACACCATCGTGGCTTGTCGCGTATAGACGACGGCTCACATACATCGATGCATTGTGACCACTCGGTATCTCCTGCTCCTTCCTCAAAGCGCGAGTGCGCTGATCCATGTCGTAGTCAAAAATCTGCTGTGGCGTGGTCAACGAACTATAGGCAAACCGTAGATTAGTCGTGTCGTACTCAAAGCCCGGGATGAGTCCAAGGTCGTATACTTCCTCGTCAAATGCGACTTCGTGCCGCTCTCCATTTGACATTTGCGTCACGACGAGACGCGGCATCCCCTCCGATCGTTCCAGCCAAATCAGGTATTTGTCCGTAACGTCCATAGTTCGAATCAGACGTCCCGGCACGTGTTCTACGAGGTCGCGCCAGTGCGTGCGTTCGCGGCCTGCAAGCCGCGTTTCCATGATTTTATAATCAAGCGCGTCGTCGGCGTTCGTCAGGATAAGAAAACGATCGGCGTGATCACTGACGTCGTAGTCGACGCCAGCTTCACGGGCAGCAAACAATTCTGGTGCTGAATTCGGTTGATTGGCATCAATCGTCCGGATTTCCGCGGTCAGTCCATGGTCGCTCGACTTGATCACAACAAAGCGCCGGCTTTCTGTCTTGCCAATCGAGACGAAGAAACTGGGGTCGGTCTCCTCGTAAAGTAGTTCGTCATTTTTGACATCATCCCCAAGCAGGTGTCGAAAAACACGCGAGGGCCTGTGATTGTTGTCGAGCCTTGCGTAATACAGGGTCTTGCCGTCATTGCCCCAAACTGCACCGCCCTGCGTATCCGGTATCCGGTCGTTAAGGATCGCTCCTGTTTCGAGATCTTTAACGCTTACGTCATAGTATTCGGAGCCCTTTAGATCGACGGCATAGGCGAGATAATGGTGATCCGGGCTATGGGCGCATCCGGCAATTCGGAAAAAGGACTGTCCCTCCGCCATACTTTCAGCATTGAGCAACAGTTCCTCCTGCGCGTCACTCGACTCAGGCCGACGACAAAAAATCGGATGCTGCCCGCCGGTCTCGAATTTCTGGTAGTAGGAATAGGCACCGTCTTGAGAGGGAACGGTTGAGTCGTCCTGCTTGATCTTGGCCTTCATTTCTTCAAGAAGCTGCTGCTTGAGGTCCTCGACCGGAGCAAGTAGTTCCGCCGTATAGGCGTTTTCAGCTTCCAGATAACTGCGTATGTCCGGATCTAGGACACTGGGATCACGCATGACTTGCTGCCAATTTTGCGCCTTGAGCCAAGCATAGTCATCCGGCAGTACGGCTCCGTGACGCTCTACACTTGTCGTATGTTTTGTAGCAATCGGCGATGTTGACGACATCTTTCACTCGCTCCTCATTCCAATCGGCGTCAATTTGACCGGTTGGACGCGGACATGGAAGTCGGTTCCGCAGAAAAATGCCCAGAACCGACTACCGCAGAACCCTTTAGAGCTATGTTACCAAATGCTGTCCGTTACTTCCGCCGCGCACCAGGCTGTCGATGCAGGTGCCGAGAGGCGGCGGCAAAAAGGCGGCGGCGTTGTTCCGGGGCCAATTCCGCAGCCGCATCAGCAAGAGCCGCGTGGAATGCCTCTTGCGACGCAGTAGACGCAGATCGCGTCAACGCCAATGCCTCCTCCAACGCGGTCTTGTCGAATGGCTCGGCACCTATGGCATCAACTACGTTCATCCGTGTCTCGCGCATCGCCTCCATAAGCGGCCTCATTTCCTCAGCATGCTCTGACCACATGCGCTGCATTGTCGAACGGGTTTCCGCATCCATATGCCGGCTTGCACCTCGCATCCCAAAGGCATGAGATCGCCCAACATCCCGGCCATGCGATGCCCAATGTGAAACAAACACTCCACCAATGAACAAGTTTATGGCAAGCGACGTAAATAGGACGATTGACCATGTCTTCGACATTTGTGGCATTATTTTTGATCCTCTGTGGTGATTCCCGGTCCAAATGTAAGTGCGGCTAATTCTTCAACGAATAGCGTTTCGTCTTCTCCTGGCAATACTGGCGGCGTCACGGTGCCCAACGCAAGCCCCAAGAACATCGAGGAGGCTAGTATTGCGGCGGCCCGCCATGGTCCGGCGAACGGCCAAATTTCCATGACAATTCCGGCCAACCACTCACGCCAGGCCGGTTTACGTTCGGCTGCAGCGACAATGCGCGCCGCCACCGCGGCGGAAGGCTCCGGAGATACCGCCAGATCGAGAATGCCATCGAGTTGAGCTGCCTCGTCAAACAGCCGCCGGACATCTGATGACGCCTGCACGAGTGCCAATGCGGCATCATGGTCCACAATTGGCCAGCGATCCGCATTCGCGCCATAGCTTTGCAACAACTGCTCGAACCGTTGGATATCGATTGAGCCACGTGGTTCAGCGAAATTAGTCATCAACATCCTCCTCTTAGATCGTTGCGAAGCGGTTTCAGCCGCTCCCGCAGACCACTCCGCGCCCTCGACAACAGCGATTCCAGGGCATCCACGCTGATATACATAAATTCGGCACTCTCAATATTTGTCAGGTCTTGGTAGTGGGTAAGGATCACCGCAAGACGCTGACGTTCAGGGAGCGCCAAAATTGCCGTAACGACGATCTGCGAGGTCGCGTCGCGCTGCAAAGCGTCGAACTGGCTTTCCGCCGGATCAGGATGATGATCGATGTTCTCCACGCCTTCGGGGCGACGCCGACGCACATAATCGATGCACAGATTATGGGCAACACGATGCAACCAGGTTGAAAGCCGAGCCCTGTTTTGCCATTTGCTCGCATGGCGCCATAACCGAAGAAACGTTTCCTGGGCGATGTCTTCGGCCTCGGCAAAATCACCAAGAAATCGGTACGCGAATGAGACAATCGACCGGAGATGACGATCGACAAGATATCTACAGGCCGACGTATCCCCGTCGCCGGCACGGCGCATTAATGCCGCTTCCTCGTCACTCGAAAACTCAGCATCAACAGCGGCGTGGTTCACTTCGCTGGAATCTAACTGGCGCCTCGCCTTGTTAATAACCTGCGGTCTGACATTTGGCAGTGAAATGCCGGTATGAGCAGCAAACGTACGTGCAATTACGCTTTCTCCAGTCATCGATCCAACGCTCTTTGTAGTGTCCGCAATGTATGTCGTCCGTCCTGATGATTTGTCCTAACTCTTCGCATTAAACGACTGGACGCGGAAATTCCGTCGCACCCGCCGAACAATCGGTTCCGAAATTAATTGACCTAAATGCATTACTATAACATTTAGGGGCACGCAGCGCGTATCTGACTGAATTCACTGGGAAATTAAGTTAATGAAACTGACCGTACGATCGGCAGCCGCTCTTAGTATTCTTTGCTTTGCATGGACCTCTGCGGGAAACGCTGCAGAAAATGCACCGCGTGTCGTTGCCAGCATCAAACCAATTCATTCGTTAGTTTCAGCCATCATGAATGGCATCGGGACACCACACTTACTTATGTCGTCTGCTGGCTCTCCGCATACCTATCAACAGAAGCCATCCGGCGCACGTCTTCTCGCGAACGCCGACGTCATTTTCTGGATGGCGCCGACGTTGGAAAGCTTCCTTGAAAAGGCTTTGAAATCGGCGGCACAAAATGCGCGGGTGGTCAGCCTGCATGATGCACCTAGTGTAATACTCCTAACCTCACCAGATGATCCGATCGGGCATTCACACGGTGGAAATGAGTCCGTTGATATGCATGCCTGGCTCGATCCGACAAACGCTAGAGCCATGGCGATGCACATCGCCACCGTGCTCGCCGCCATTGATGCTGCCAACAGCGAGGCTTATGGGAAGAACGCTATTGCATTGGATGGCAGGCTTGTCGACCTCGATAGACGCTTAGCAAAAACGCTTAGGCCTGTTTCGGACCGTCCCTACATCGTGTTTCACGACGCATACCAATACTTCGAGAACCGCTACGACCTTGATAAATCATTCGCTGTCATCGCCAACCTGCATCAATCGCCTGGCGCCAAACGGCTATCTACGATCCGAGCGAGAATCCAAGAGCTCGGTTCAGTGTGTGTTTTCGCAGAACCCCAATTCAATCCGGCTTTGATGAGAACGATCACAGAGAATACAGGCGCCAGAATCGCAGTGCTTGATCCTCTGGGCGCGACGCTCAATCCCGGTCCAGAACTCTATTTCGATCTGCTTGAGGGCATGGCAAACGATCTGATGCGCTGTTTGGGCGCTTCGTCGTAGAAACGATAAGGGTGCACACCTGATCTTCACATCAAGTCCGGGTCATGTCGGTACCCTTGCTTGGTTTATGAATATGGAGAACTTATACAAACCACTTGATTTAGTGGCGCGAATGAGCCATTTCATTAATACCGTACAAATTTAGTACAGTATAAGGAGCCAATCTCTTGTTGCGACTGAGTCGAATGACCGATTTTGGCGTGGTGGTACTCTCTCGGATGGCGATGATGCCGGAGGCGCTCTCGACGGCTGCGCATCTGGCGGAGGTGACCGGGCTTCCGTTGCCGAGCGTGAGCAAGGTCCTGAAGCTGCTTGCCCGGGCACATGTCGTGACCTCCCACCGCGGCGTGAACGGCGGCTATTCACTGGCGCGGCCGGCCGATCAAATTACCGTTGAACAAATTATCGCAGCGCTCGAAGGGCCGGTAGCGCTCACCGCCTGCGTTGACGGCACGACAGGCAGTTGTGATGTCGAGACGATGTGCCCCATCCGCGGGCGCTGGGACAAGGTTAACGATGCAATCCGTGGCGCCCTGGATGCGATCACGCTGTCGGAAATCGCAGTTCCACCGACAATGTTCAATTTCGCGGCCCAACCTGATAGCAGCATCAGCAAGTAAGCCCGCTGCCGACACCGGATGAGAATAAACTTTAGTCATGAAAGCCTTGGATAAATGACCGCAACGAACGAGACCGCAGCGCAGATCAGTACGCTCGCCGACGAAAAGTATAAGTACGGCTTCGTCACGGACATCGAAACCGATCAAGCCCCAAAAGGTTTGAACGAAGACATCATTCGGCTGATCTCCACCAAGAAGAAGGATCCGCCTTGGCTGCTTGAGAAGCGTCTTAAGGCATACAAGCATTGGCTAACAATGGCCGAGCCGGAATGGGCGATGGTGACGTTTCCACCGATTGACTATCAGGACTCCTACTATTTCTCAGCACCGAAGACGACGGACCAACCGAAGAGTCTCGATGAAGTCGATCCTGAACTGTTGAGGACATATGAAAAGCTCGGGATTCCGTTGCAGGAACAGGAAATACTTGCAGGCGTCGCTGTAGACGCAGTGTTCGACAGCGTTTCGGTAGCGACGACCTACAAAGGCAAACTTGAAGAGCTCGGCATTATCTTTTGTTCATTTTCAGAAGCCCTGCAAAAATGCCCGGAGCTCATTCGCGAGCATATGGGCTCTGTCGTCCCTTACGCGGACAACAAACATGCCTGCCTCAACGCCGCAGTGTTCACCGACGGATCGTTCGTCTACATCCCGCCGGGCGTGCGCTGCCCGATGGAGCTCTCGACATACTTTCGCATCAATGCCGCTGAGACCGGCCAGTTTGAGCGCACCCTCATCATCGCCGATAAGGGCAGCTATGTGAGCTATCTGGAAGGCTGCACGGCGCCAATGCGCGACGAGCATCAACTCCATGCGGCGGTCGTCGAATTGATCGCCCTTGAAGATGCGGAGATCAAATATTCGACTGTACAGAATTGGTATCCAGGTGATGCTGAAGGCAAAGGTGGCATTTATAACTTCGTGACAAAGCGCGGCGCCTGCCGTGGCGACCGCTCAAAGATTTCATGGACGCAGGTTGAGACCGGCTCGGCGATCACCTGGAAATATCCGAGTTGCATCCTCCAAGGCGACGATTCAGTCGGTGAGTTCTATTCGGTCGCGATCACCAACAACATGCAGCAGGCCGATACTGGAACCAAAATGATTCATATTGGCCGCAATACAAGCTCGCGCATTATCTCCAAAGGCATCTCGGCTGGCCGCGCAAACAACACCTATAGGGGGCTCGTTCGTATTTTACCGACGGCCGAAGGCGCGCGGAATTACACCCAATGCGACAGCCTCTTGATTGGCGACCGCTGTGGCGCGCATACCGTGCCCTACATCGAATCGCGCAACCCAACAGCCCGTGTCGAGCATGAGGCGACTACCAGCAAAATTAGTGACGACCAACTCTTCTATTGCCGTCAACGTGGTATCTCGGACGAGGAAGCCGTATCTCTTGTCGTTAATGGCTTTTGCAGAGAAGTGTTGCAGCATCTGCCCATGGAATTTGCTGTGGAAGCCCAGAAACTCGTTGGGATCAGCCTCGAAGGTAGCGTTGGGTAGTCAGCCCGGCTCATGTGACTAAGGAAAACGAATGCCACTGCTTGAAATCAAAGACCTACACGCGCGTGTCGAAGATAAGACCATCCTCGAAGGCATAAATCTCACCATTGAGGCGGGCGAAATACACGCGATCATGGGACCAAACGGATCGGGCAAGAGCACCCTTTCCTATGTGCTGTCTGGCCGCGAGGGCTATGAGGTCACCGGCGGTGAGGTTCTGTATCAGGGCGTCGACCTGCTTCAGATGGCGCCCGAGATTCGCGCCCGCGAAGGCGTCTTTCTTGCGTTCCAATATCCGGTGGAGATTCCTGGTGTCGCGACCACGACCTTCCTCAAAGCGGCACTCAATGCTGTGCGCAAACATCGCGGAGAGGCGGAACTCGACGCCATGCAATTCGTGAAACTAGCTCGTGCAAAAGCAACATCGCTCAACATTGGCGACGACATGCTCAAACGGGCGATCAACACCGGCTTCTCTGGCGGCGAGAAAAAGCGCGCTGAAGTGCTCCAGATGGCTTTGCTTGAGCCAAGGCTTGCCATACTCGACGAAACCGATTCTGGCCTCGATATTGACGCTCTTAAAGTTGTCGCAGGCGGCGTAAACGCATTGCGGTCGGCCGATCGAAGCATGCTCATCATTACCCATTACCAGCGGCTCCTGGACTTTATCATTCCAGACCACGTCCACGTGCTTGCCGGTGGTCGTATCGTCAAATCAGGTGGAAAAGAGCTTGCCTTAGAGCTTGAAGAAAAAGGCTATGGCGAGTTTCTTGGAGAAGCCGCGTAGCGGTCTTGGAATTGAAGATGGCGAAGAAAAAAAACACAAGCGAACCGTTCGTCGAACAGTTCGCTGAACTTGCTCTGGCACGGAAGGATCACGAACCTGCGTGGCTGTTGGCATTGCGCCAAGATGCACTCGATGTCTTTCAGGCGACCGGACTTCCCGACCGCAAGACTGAGGCTTGGAAATACACAAACCTCAACAAACTCTCGAAAGCTGGATTTGCGCCTGCCCAACCGTTACGAGAAATCGATTCTCTCCCGATCTCTATACTCCCTGTCGAAGGATATCGCATCGTCTTCTTGAATGGGTATTTTCAGCCGGCACTGTCACTTCTCCAATCCTTGCCGGAAGGCGTCATCATCGAAAGCCTTGGCGCGGCCATCACGCGCGAGCCCGACCTTCTAGAGTCGCAAATGAGCCACCGCAGCCCATCTCGGGACATGCCGTTGTCAGCACTCAATTCTGCCTTCTCGGAAGACGGCCTTTATTTGCGCATCGCTCCTGGCATCAAACTTGAACAACCCATTCACATTGTATCGATTGGTCAGGCCGACGAAGAGCCAATTGCATTTCACATGCGCTCATATTTCGAAATCGGTGCCGGCGCGAGCGTAGACATTCTCGAGAGCCACGTTGGCCGCGATGGCGATACCTATTTTTCGAATTCGGTGAGCGAAATCTCAATCGAAAAAGACGCACGGCTTGGGCATTATCGACTACAAGATGAAAGTAACCGAGCATTCAATATAGGGCTCGCAAATTTGGATTTAGCGCAGGGCACTTTCTACAACGGTTTTGGACTCCAAGTTGGCTCAACACTTGCCCGCAATGAAATACGAGCAAGAATCGGCGGAGAAGGCATTGAATGCTGCATAAACGGCGCTTATCTCGCCTCCGGAACGCAGCATATCGACAATACGACGTTCGTCGATCATGCCGAGGCCGGCAGTACGTCACGACAGACCTTCAAGGGCGTGCTCGACGATCAAGCAAAAGGCGTATTTCAAGGTAAAGTACTCGTCGAACCAAATGCGCAGAAGACGGATGGCCACCAATTGAGCCGAACGCTCTTGCTATCACGATCGGCCGAGATGGATTGCAAGCCGGAGCTTGAAATTTATGCCGACGACGTCAAGTGTAGCCATGGCGCAACGGTTGGTGAACTCGAGGAAGAGGCAATCTTCTATTTGCGAACCCGTGGCATAGATCCCGTGGATGCGCGCGACATGCTTATAGAGGCATTTATCGCCGACGTGACTGCAGAGATAAGTCATCAGACTATTCGAGAGGCGTTTGACCGCGTCGTTCACCAGTGGTTGATCGACGGGCAGGAAGTGCTGACGTGACAACATCCGAAGACAACTTGGAGCGTCCGCGCGAGGCAACCCCTGCAGCTGATTTAGGCGCAGAGATGTATGACGTCGATAGCATTCGTACGGACTTCCCAATCCTAAGCCGTGAAGTTCATGGACGGCCGCTGGTTTTTCTCGACAGTGCCGCATCTGCACAAAAGCCGCGCCAGGTTATCGAAGCAGAATCCAGTGTTTACGAAAACGACTACGCAAACGTCCATCGCGGTGTTCATTTCCTCAGCGAGCGCGCAACGATGCGCTTTGAAGATGCGCGCGAGCGTCTTCAACGTTTCATCAACGCCGCCAATGCACATGAAATTATCTTCACTCGCAACGCAACGGAAGCAATAAATCTGGTTGCCTCAAGTTTTGGCCGTTCAACGCTCACGGCAGGTGACGAAATCATAATCTCGGAATTGGAGCATCATTCCAACATTGTCCCCTGGCAATTTCTGCGGGAAGAAAAAGGCATAGTCCTAAAAATTGCACCGATCAGCGATGACGGTGAATTCTTGATGCACAGATTCGAGGAACTGCTATCACCGAGGACAAAACTTGTTGCGATCAGCCACATGTCTAACGTATTGGGCACGATCCTGCCGGTACGCGACATTGTCGAACGGGCGCACGCTGTCGGTGCCAAAGTGTTGTTGGATGGGTGTCAGGCCGTGACACACCTGCCGGTCGACGTACAAACGCTCGACTGCGATTTTTATGTATTCTCCGCACACAAGCTCTATGGACCGTCTGGCATCGGCGTCCTTTATGGCAAAGCAGACCTTCTTGAAGCGATGCCGCCGTATCAAGGTGGTGGCGAAATGATAAGCCGCGTCACGTTCGAGAAGAGCACGTGGGCAGATCTCCCCCACAAGTTCGAGGCAGGGACACCGGCGATAGCCCAAGCAATCGCTTTTGGCGCCGCTGTCGACTATGTAACGGCGATTGGGCTTGATCGAATTGCAGCACACGAACGCGACGTTTTGACATACGCAACACAGCGCTTAACGGCGATTAAGGGATTGAAAATTATCGGCACAGCTCCGGGTAAAGCAAGCGTACTATCTTTCACGATGGACGACGCCCACCCACACGATATTGCAACCATTGTCGACCGCGCTGGAATTGCTATCCGGGCCGGACACCACTGTGCTCTTCCGTTAATGGATCGGTTAGATGTCCCCGCCACTGCCCGCGCTTCATTTGCCCTCTACAACACACGACATGAAGTCGATGCACTTGGTGAAGCATTGGAGCAAGTTCGGAGTGTATTTGGGTCATGAACGACGATTTGCGCGACCTATACCAAGAAGTCATCCTGGACCACGGCAAAAACCCTCGGAATTTTCGTCACCCCGAGGACGCTACGTGCGCGGCCCATGGGGACAACCCGCTTTGTGGCGACCAGTTGACTGTTTATCTGAAAGTTGACGAAAACGGCATTGTGAGCGATGCCGCTTTCGAGGGACGTGGCTGCGCAATTTCAGTTGCCTCGGCGTCGCTGATGACGGAGCTCGTTCAAGGCAAGAGCGAGGCGGATGTACGCCGCCTGTTTGAAGGGTTTCACCTCTTGGCAACTGGTGATGACGGTGAAACACCAAGCGATCTCACCGATGAAATGGATCGCCTCCAGGTTTTGTCAGGCGTGCGTGAGTTTCCCATGCGAGTCAAATGCGCGACCCTCGCCTGGCACACGATGAATGCAGCCCTATTGGGCCAGAACAAAACGACGACTGAAACCAAATAAGACGGACAGAATTCTGTAATGGACACGACCAAAGACGAAGAATTGACCGTATTAGATTTCATGCCAGAGCGACCTGCTGGCGAGGAAATCACGGCTCATGCCGGCACACCGCTCGACGATCACACGCCTGTCGCCTCAAAAGACATGGTTATTGAGGGTTTATGCACCGTATTTGATCCGGAAATTCCAGTTAACATCTATGACTTAGGATTGATCTACGAGCTTAATATCAGCGATGCGGGTGCTGTCAAAGTGGCGATGACGCTGACGGCACCTGGGTGTCCGGTCGCGGGAATCATGCCGCAGATGATCGCCGACGCGGCAGCGGGCGTCATTGGTGTTGGTGAGGTTGAAGTTCAATTGGTTTGGGATCCACCGTGGAACAAAGACATGATGTCGGAAGATGCAAAACTCGCACTTGGTTTCTTCTAGATTTGGCATATTTTTGTAAATGCGACGGCGATTTTCGGCAACGGTAAGGAGATAAACTATGGCAGCACCAATTATGCAGCTTTCAGACGCCGCTGCGACACATGTGAAGGACTTGATCGGACGGGCGGAAAAACCGGTCTTAGGCCTGCGTGTTGGCGTCCGGACGCAAGGTTGTTCTGGGTTAAGCTATTTTGTTGAGTACGCCGAAGAACAAAATCCGTTGGAAGAAATCGTCGAAGATAAGGGCGTAAAAATCTTTGTCGACGCAATGGCCCTAATGTATTTTGTCGGCGCCCAAATGGACTACCAGGAAGACAAACTTCAGTCAGGATTTGTCTTCAACAATCCAAACGAAAAGGCCCGCTGCGGCTGCGGTGAATCGTTCAGCATCTAGTATATTTTTCAATACCAAGGACCTGCTGGCTCCAACCTACAGACTCTCGCCTCAATCGAACCTCAGAAGTAAGGAGTCCCGTTACCGTTCACTGCGGCTCAATTGATTTCATACTATTTGACTGTGACACAAGTGCATTTGGCCAAATGACCCACCTTGTGCGACACGCTGCCGACCATCAGACCCTTGAGGTCACTCAAACCGCGGCTGCCCATCACGATGACGGTCTACCTTTTCACGCTCCGCGCATCCGATAATGCGCTCAACGGGATCGCCCTTTTCAATTCGCGTAATGACGTTAGTGACTCCTTTCGATTTGGCCACCTCTTTGGCCTTTTCTAGGAGTTGATCTCCGACGTGTTCCAATGCTGTGTGCACCGCTCCTTCCTTGCCTGAAGTTGCCGTTCCAGCCAAAAACTCTGGCATACTCTTGGGTATGGACGCGGTGTCGTGCGCTGGTGCGGTCAAGCTTTCGTAATCCACCATACGTGCTAGTTGTGTACGCGACAGCTTATGGGACAGAACATGCAGAAGAATGAGTTTGGCTTCGTAGCGGCTGGCCAAATCGCAGGCAAGAGCAACCCCTTTCATTGCATGGTCCGAACCATTGGTTGGCGCAACTATCGTTCGCACAACAGTATCTACACTGTCCATGATTTGCCTCTGCGTTTGTATTGGCTCCGCGCCGCAGACTTGCGTGCAAAGCGCGAATGTAGGGCTAATCATAGCCGCACAGAAAATTGATTTCTTGATCTAGGTCAATGCGGACATGCAAAATACGTACAACCCTAGATGAGTGTCTGAATCCGGGAGTGAGACATAATTTCCATGGAGAACAGGTAAAGGCTTCATCGACGCGAACACCGCAGAAAAAAACATTACTGAACACAAAAAACCCAGCCAAAAACATCACATCAGCTGGACGCACTAACTCATATAGCGGCTGTCACCGGTCCACAGAGGTGGCGACGGAAGACAAGGAATTAACGCATGTCGGCGCTGGCACGCCGTGCGGTGAATATTTGCGTCGTTTTTGGCTGCCTGTCGCTCTGACCTCGCAATTAACGGATTTACCGCTGGCTTTGCGTGTGATGGGCGAGGATTTGGTTATGTTTCACGACTTGAGCGGACGCATCGGCCTCTTACACAAGGCATGCAGTCATCGCCGCACGTCTCTGGAATATGATGTCATCTCAGAACGCGGTATTCGCTGTTGCTATCATGGCTGGCTTTTCGATGTGGACGGTAAAATTCTTGAAACCCCCGGCGAGCCGGAGAATAGCCCGATAAAGGGTAATCTCTGCCAGGGCGCTTATCCCGTACGGGAATACAAAGGGCTCGACTTTGCCTAAATGGGCGCGCCTGAAAAACAACCCTAATTTCCGATTTACGACACTTTCGAGTTACCAGGTGAACGAGAATCCCCTGGCCCCCTATCACAGCGTATTCCTGCATACGCGCAGCACTGTGCCTCATTTCAATCCGGCCTGGGGTAAACTCGCAGTCGTCGAGTGGCATAGAATGAAAGGCCGTACCGGCATCTACCTGACCAATTGTCGCCGCTGGAACGAATATATCTGGCTACGTACTGCCCAGCTGCATATGCCGAGCTTCGCACAACCGCCTGACATCTTTCAGGACGCTGATCGCGGAAAATTCTTTCCACGTGCCGGTATTACAAAATGGGTTGTACCGATCGACGATACGAACTCCAAGATCGTCGCCTGGCGCCACTACAGCGATCACCTCGACCTTGGCGGCAGAGGCGACAGATCGAACGTCGGTCTCAATAAAGTCGATTTCCTCGGCCAAACCGGCATCGAGCGGAGCTATAAGGAAGGACAACGCATTCCCAGTGACTATGAGGCACAGGTGAGCCAAGGCCCCATCGCCATCCACAAGCTTGAGCACTTGGGCCAAACCGACAACGGTGTCGCGCTACTGCGCACTATGTTGCGCCGTGCGATCCGTGACGTTAAGGCTGGAAAAGAACCGCCGCGCCCTTCGAAAAACGCAGACGGTCATGTCCCTACTATGACGGGCAGTGTGATCGTAAAGGTGCCTATTTCGAACGTCGACGACCGCATGATGAGGCGCGATCTCGGGCACAAATTCGGGGCAATTGTGGCGGATACACTGCCATTACCCCAAAGTGAGCGAGCCAACGTTATCGAGCGCCGTGTTCGGGAGGTATTAGACACCTAAATCCTCGCGCGCACCGGTCATGACCCAATGTAACGTGGTGAAACGGGGCTACGGATAGTCAAGAAAGTTGTATACCCCAGAGGTTGAGCAGGTCGATATGCCAAATTTGTTGGCGTGCTCGAGCTCCGGACAATAATCCTTGCAGTTAGTAATTAGGACCGCAACCAACTACCACAGCAATCGCATGGATCAATGTCATCCTTCCTTTGGGAGCGCAAAGATTTGATGGCTTGGCAGAAAACCGGCCCCGCCTCGTAAACCCCTCAATCGCATAGCGACGATGCCTTTGACACCACCGGGCAGCATAACTACCCTGTCAACTGGAGGTTCCGATGGCAGACGAATCCGATAACGACAGTAGGCCGTCCATTGCAGCTTTGTCTGCGGCAAACGAAATCACAGTCGATGCGACTGCTGTCCTCGGCAAGACAACGATGCAGGTAAGCCAAGTCCTCAAACTGGGCCGTGGCGCCATTGACGAACTCGACAAGCATGTTGGAGATCATGTGGATATTTTAGTCAACCAAAAGCTAATCGCTCAAGGTGAGGTTGTCGTCGTCGATGACAAGCTCGGTGTTTCCATCACAGAGGTTGTGATGCAGGGCAGAAATTAGTGGACCACA
>CAVOAK010000026.1:0-25959 GCA_963693665.1 Alphaproteobacteria bacterium
GCGGCAAATTGGGCAAGGTTCACATCGATTGGCAAACGCTCGTCCAGGAGCCGTAAATGCGGTGGCTGATCCTCTTCGTGGTTGGTCCCCGAATAAGCAAGGTTGGTGAGTTTGTCGAAACTTGTTATGCCGTCAGGTTTTGGATAGTCGATGGGCGTGCATTCACTTGCCGCCTTCAGCGCAGCATGATCCGCGTGATTTCGAAATGTCCATGCGGCACGCCCACGCAGCAAGTAGGTGTCGATCGCCGCATTTGCAAGTCCGGCTAGAAGACCCCACCGGAAAGCTGGGCGAATATTGCGTTGGCGATAGAGTTCGTCCCAGACCCACGACTGTCGCAAACGATCCGTAAATCCGAACGGTTCTTTGCCTTCTGCTTTACCGGACAGAAAATCAAATATTGTGTCAGCGCATTCAATGGCCGACTTCATCGCAGTATGTGTGCCCTTAATTTTTGGCACATTCATGAACCCGGCCGCCGCACCAATCAATGCGCCGCCAGGAAACGTCAACTTTGGAATGGATTGGAACCCGCCTTCATTGAGTGCGCGTGCGCCATACGAGATGCGTCGACCATTTTCAAAAACGTCGCGGATTGCTGGATGATGCTTAAATCGTTGAAATTCATCGTAAGGACTGAGAAATGGATTTTGATAGTCGAGCCCAACGACAAACCCGACCGCCACTTGATTATTTTCTAGATGATACAGAAACGAGCCGCCATATGTTTTGCCATCCAACGGCCAGCCGACTGTGTGAACGATGAGGCCCGACCGATGCCGGGATGGCTCAACCTCCCATATTTCTTTTATTCCGAGCCCGTAGGTTTGCGGATCACAATCATCGCGCAAACCATACCGTTCAATAACGCGTTCTGAGAGTGAACCACGACACCCTTCAGCGAACAGCGTCTGGCGTCCATAGAGTTCGACCCCTGGCTGATAACTCTCACCAGGTTTCCCTGTTCGCTTGATGCCCATATCGCCGGTGGCAACGCCCTTCACGGAGCCGTCACGATCATAAAGTACGTCGGCCGCAGCAAAACCTGGGTAGATATCCACACCAAGTGCTTCAGCTTGTTGTGCAAGCCATCGACATAGAGCACCAAGGCTCACAATATAGTTTCCGTGATTACGCATTTGCGGTGGGGTCGGCAGTCGAAAAAAGCGGCCTGCGGTTAAAAATAAGAAACGTTCTTCGCTTACCGGCGTGTGTAACGGCGCGTCTAATTCGCTCCAGTTTGGAAATAGTTCCTCAAGTGCCCGTGTCTCGATCACTGCGCCCGAAAGAATATGGGCACCAACTTCTGAACCCTTCTCAACAACGCAGACACTAAAGTCTGTACCCTGAGCAGCGCACTGCTGGCGTAGACGTATCGCAGCTGTCAGCCCCGCAGGGCCGGCGCCAACAATCACGACATCATAATTCATACTCTCGCGCTTCATTCGAAGATTGCGCTCCAATATTGCGCCAGGTTGTTTGGGGGGTGGCCGGTGTTTATAACAGTAATATCGAGCACATCGTGAAACTAGGGAAACTCAGGTTTTGCGCCTGATGTTAGCACAACGAAAAGACCGACACCTTCAATAGATATGAACAAACCATTAGAGGCCATTAAACTGCAACTTGGCTTCGGCGTCGATGAAGCGGTTGGCGATACGCCAATTAACCGATATGTCTCGCAACGAGCTGACACCATTGAAGCGACAACTGCATCGGACGAAGGACAATCCCCAAAAACTAAAGAAGTGCCATCTGCGCTTACGCCCAGACTAAGACAGGGCTCACAGGCGAGTGTCGATACTGCCGCCTTAACGCAAACATTAGTAGAATTGCGCGCATCGCTAGCGGCCTTTGACGGTTGCGCGTTAAAGCGGACAGCCACCAACTTGGTCTTTGCGGACGGCAATCCAGAGGCGGATGTCATGATCGTCGGTGAGGCACCCGGAACAGATGAAGATCGACTAGGCCTCCCTTTTGTTGGCGTCAGCGGACAACTACTCGACCGCATGTTGAGTTTCATCGGCCTCAATCGAAGTTCAGTATACATCACTAACGTTCTGCCGTGGCGCCCGCCAGGCAACCGCAAGCCCACACAGGCGGAAGTCGCCGCTTGTGTGCCCTTCACGAAGCGCCATATCGAACTGGCCAAACCCAAAATACTCGTTTTGACTGGCGGCGCCGCTGCGTCAGCATTGCTAGATACGCCTCAGACAATATCGCGAATTCGTGGGCGCTGGCACAACTATTCGAGTTCAGGACTTGAGCAGCCAATTGCCGCATTGCCGACATACCATCCAGCATATCTCCTGCGCACTCCCGGGCAAAAACGGCAGGCGTGGCGGGATTTTCTCTCTATAAAAATCAAGCTTCTAGAGTTCCATCAATAATCAGAGAACGAAAGTCAGCAAGCCTTCACCATTAATTTAGGGGGCGTCCCAGACTTGCAAATGGAAGCAATTTCCAGTACCTAGCAAGTCGGCTGAGTTGCGATGGGTAAGGGTCTGCGGAAAGCATGATAAGACGGTCTAAACACCTCGCCTGCTGGATTTGCGCCGCTGTTTTCGCAATTTCAATCCATTCGGTAGACGCGCAAGATTTGCCCCGCACCGCCGATGTTGAGACTGCGGCCCTTACACATGGTGACAATGTTAATGCCGCCACCGTACCAACACCTCTCCCGGCCGCCGACGCCGAACGATATGCGAAGATATTTGAACTTCAGAATACCGGAAAATGGCGAGAGGCGGATCGCCTAATCAAGTTGCTCACCGACCGCCTCTTGATTGGTCATGTACAGTTTCAGCGCTATATGCACCCAACCGCGTACCGCTCAAAATATGTCGAGTTGAGAGACTGGCTTTCCGAGTACGCTGATCATCCTCGCGCGACCCAAGTTTATAAGCTGGCGATCCGCCGCAAGCCGGACGGGTGGAAGGCACCGCGTCGACCGAGCGGCGTTGTCGGCGTGGCACCAGCGATCAAACCTCCTGTCCCGGTGGTAAAAGGAGCATCACAAGCAAGTACATCAATACGCCGAAAGAGTCGGGCGGTGTCTCGCGAACAGCACCGCATCAAATCTTTAGTGGCAAAAGGGCGACCGACCCAGGCATTGAGGGAAATTAAAGGCAAGACGAACCGCAGTCGGTTTGATGCATTAAGTTTTGATGAGAGCATGGGTGATATCGCCCGTGGCTACTTTCATGCAGGTAAAGATCAAGAGGCGTTGGAGGTCGCACTCCCCGCGGCAGAGCGCTCTGGAGTTAAAGCATCAGTTGCTCACTGGTGGGGTGGACTGGCCGCTTGGCGCCTTGGCGAGTTTGCGACCGCGGCCCAGTTGTTCGAGGGGATGACTCGAGCCGAATCTGGGCTAGATTGGACGGCTTCAGCGGCGGCTTTTTGGGCAGCGCGCGCTTACTTGGTTGACGGTCAACCACAACATCATAATCGGATGTTGGAAATCGCAGCTAACGAACAACAAACATTTTACGGCATGCTTGCAGTCCACGCGCTCGGTCATGAACCAGTGCTAAATTGGAAGCTCCCGACATTGGACGCCGTCGATTCCCAATTGTTAGTCCGTATCCCGGCGGCAAATCGGGCACTTGCACTTATACAGGCTGGACAAAATTCTCGCGCGGAAGCCGAGCTTCGCCGGCTGACCGGAAACCTCTCCCATCAACTGGCTCGTTCACTTTTGGCGCTCGCAGACGTCGCCCAACTTCCTGCTCTTGCATTTAGCCTCGGCGACACTTTGCTCCGGCACAGTGGAGAGCGATATCAGGCCGCCTTGTTCCCAATCCCGAAGTGGGAGCCAAATGCCGGTTTTACCGTCGACCGCGCACTTTTATACGCACTAATGCGTCAGGAATCCCAATTCAAAGAAAAAGCGAAGAGTCCAGCGGGCGCGCGAGGTCTCATGCAACTCATGCCTGCAACTGCAGGATTTATGGCTAGAAAACGGTTCCGTGGCGCCGCGCGCGATAAACTGTTTGACCCACAGTACAACATCGAACTTGGCCAACGGTATGTCCGTCATTTGATGGCAACGCCAAAAATTGGTCCAAATTTGTTCCTCGTCACTGCAGCCTACAATGGCGGGCCCGGAAATTTAAATAAGTGGCAGAAGAAAACTGACTACAGAAATGATCCGCTGCTGTTTATCGAGAGTCTACCCGCACGCGAGACACGAAATTTTATTGAGCGTGTCCTCACGAATGTTTGGTATTACCGATATCGGATGGGCCAAGCGACACCATCGCTCACGGCTATTCTCGAGGGTAAATGGCCGCAATACACAGAACTAGACGATGCGCTCGATGCGCCACAATCAGGCAACTCTAAGGTCGTAAAGAGTGGCGATTGACGAAAGCCGACAGTTCCTGCCAGTCAGCATCGCCGTGCTTACAATCTCGGACACGCGGGAGGCTGGTGACGACAGGTCTGGCGATATACTCGTTGAACGGCTGACAGCTGATGGTCACACATTAGCTGATCGTGATCTCATCAAAGATGACCTAGACGTTATTGTTGCAAAGCTCGAAAGCTGGATAGCAGCATCAAGTGTTGATGTGATCATCACGACCGGTGGAACAGGCGTCACTGGACGCGATGTAACGCCTGAAGCAATAGCTCAGGTATCAGAAAAAAATATTGAAGGGTTTGGCGAATTGTTTCGCTGGATCAGCTTTCAGAAAATTGGCGCGTCAACAATTCAGAGTCGTGCGAGTGCTGGTGTCGCCAACGGAACCTATTTGTTCGCCCTACCCGGCTCTCCGGGAGCGTGCAAGGACGGTTGGGACGAAATCCTTCGCCATCAACTCGACAGTCGGTTCCGCCCCTGTAATTTTGTCGAACTGATGCCAAGGCTTAAAGAGCACTAAAAGCGCTCACTATTTAGCTGAGGGCCCGCATGGGCGGTCTTAAGCGTTGGCTTTTCCAGCGCGTCAGCGCCGCCAGGTCATCAATATCAGCCAACGTGTCGACAAACGCGTAGCTTCTTGCCAGGCCCAAGTTCGCGATGGTGTCAGAAAGTGCGTGTTCGCTCGACCATCGTACGCCATCGAAGAGATGCGGCAACTGTACACGCCGGCGTAAACCCACAAGCCAAAAACCCCCATCTTCAGCCGGCCCAAAAACCGTGTCGTTGCGCTGTAACGCCGCAAAAGCCCGCCTTATGTGACCGACGTTCAAATCTGGAATATCTGTCCCGACGAGAACGACTGGACCAACCGGCAACGCCCGCAGTGCGTGGCCCATGCGCTGCCCGAGGTCGCCCCTTGTCTGCTGCCTCCGATGTATGCCTATTGGCCAAATCGCCGGCTCCGGAGTTACCCATATCCAACTTTGCCACATCGGATTCCAAGCTACCTTCTCAAGCAAGTGCATCGTCAGGAGCCGATGTAGCCGCAACGCTTCGATCGATCCCACCTCCTTTGCGAGTCGGCTTTTGACGCGACCCAACCTTGGTGACCGCGCAAAGATTATGAGGTGACGTTTCATGGATTAAGTGAGGCTACCAAGCGTGCAGGTTTGTTTCCTTTTTTGAGCTCTCGCATTGCAGCGCTCGGCACATCGAACGATAAACATATGATAGATTCTGCAGGCATTGCACTTGCCACCGTTGATCCCGTCGCTCTATTTAACATGAAGTTGGGCTACAGAAACGACAACAGACGATGAGCGACGATATCAATCTAGATGCTCTTTATATGGCACTTACCCGCGACGGCGCGTTTTCGTCGCTGAGCCAAATTGACCGAGCAGCCCTGCAACTCATGCCCGAGAAGGGGCTAGCCCATGATCACGTGCGCATCGTCGGTACAGGCCTACTTCTTCGAGTGCCTAGGCAAAGTCAATTTGCGTTTGCGGCAGCCGACAACCTTACCTATCAGTCCGCTTGTTTCGAACGCGCATCACAGGGCGCCCATGCACCACGATTGCATGGCGTGTTGCCGCCTTCACAAGACGTGCCAATGGGCGCGCTTGTCGTCGACGAAATAGAGGGCCGAAGTGTCGAACTCCCAGCCGATTTAGCCGCACTTGCAGATTGCTTGGCGTCAATTCATAGCCTGGACATACCTCCACCCGAGGACCGGCCACCACTGGCCTATCACCACGATCCAATTGCCGGCACCCTGGCATTCATCAATGAACAGGCGCACTTCTTGGACGATGCCACTGACGATAAGGGCGCAATCTCGCTGATCAAGGAGGAGCTGCGTTGGGCTCGTGCGTTTGCTGACGAAAACATGAACAAACTTCAGCCCACAACTCTCGTCGCGAGCGACACGCATCCTGGAAACTATGTGGTGGACCAAACAGGACGCGCCTATATCGTCGATCTTGAAAAGGCACTTTATGGCTCTCCTGCGATCGATCTTGCCCACTGCTCTCTTTACACATCCACAACCTGGGATATCGCCGCAAGCTACATCGTCGACCCAGCTGATGTGATTGCCTTCTACAGATCCTATTTTGATAGTATCGAGCCGGCTCTCGTATTGGCGCTCAAGCCGTGGTTGTTACCGTTGCGTCGTCTAACATGGCTGCGCTCGACAACCTGGTCCGCCAAGTGGCGTGTAGAGTCGCACAAACTCTCCGTTTCAGGCAAAGAAATTGCGGAGAACACCGAGGACTGGTCGGCGGAAAATCGCGACACTCAATTGATGGCCCATGTGGAGGAACGCACGCGGGATTTTCTGTCTGTGGCAACAGTTGAACACATTTGCGCTGAGTGGCGTACTGGCAGCGAACTAGCAGCCGCCCTGTAAGGCATATCAAGGCGCGACTCCGAATCGATATTCTGGAACAAAGCACAAACACAGCACCCTTATTCGTATTGCAAGCGTGCTTTTAGCCGCGAGTTTGGTCGCCAAATTTGTTGAACCAAGTAAATTCAGCACCGAACGACGATCACATTCCTAAATTTGGTCCTAATTTTGATGTTTAAACCTTGAATTGTTCGTGATTTGTTCCATAAACTTGTCACATGATGAATATCTTACCCAACCGAAGAACTAAAGGGCGTGGCGCCGTTAGCAATCGTGTGGGACGGTTTGAAACCGAGGTTCGTGTCGATGTTGACCACGGCTTCGGCGCTTCCGAGGTGGAACCGCCGAAGCTGCGCACGACGCTGGGCATCGACACTGCTCGATCGATCATCACCTATAACGACTCGCCCGATATCGGATTTGATCGTTCGATCAACCCATACAGAGGATGTGAGCATAGCTGCATTTATTGTTTTGCGCGGCCGACCCATGCGTAGCTCGGACTTTGGCCTGGACGCGACTTTGAAAGTAAACTCCTTTACAAGCCCGACGCCGCATGTCGCCTGGCGCACGAGTTAAGAAATCCAAAATACCGCCCCGCAGTTATTGCCCTCGAAACCAATACGGATCCCTACCAACCTATCGAGAGGAAACAGAGGCTGACCCGCCAAATTCTTGAAGTCCTTGCCGAGTTTAACCACCCGTTCGGCATCGTTACAAAGTCAACACTCGTTACCCGCGACCTCGATATCATCGGACCGATGGCCGCCCGTGGGCTCGCCTCCGTCACCGTCTCTGTAACAACACTCGACACAGACCTAAGTCGTCGGCTTGAGCCCCGTGCGTCACAGCCGGCAAAGCGGCTCGCGACAATAAGGGCGCTAAAAGATGGTGGTGCGCCCACCTCCGTCCTTTTTGCGCCAGTTATTCCAGCGCTTAACGAATGGGAACTTGACCGCGTGCTTGAGGCCGCGGCTTTGGCTGGCGCGAAAAATACGGGCTACGTCTTGCTTCGTCTCCCGCTTGAAATAAAACAGCTCTTTACAGAGTAGCTGGAACACAACATGCCTGATACGGTCAACCACGTCCTTAGTCTGATCCGCCAAATGTGCGGCGGCGCGCTCTATGACGCCAATTTCAGCACACGCATGCGCGGAAGCGGGCCCCTTGCTGATCTCCTGCGAATGCAGTTCTAAGCCGCATGGCGGCGCCTGGGCCTGAACAAGCAACGCAAAGAGTTGGACACCTCTCAGTTCTGTCCGCCGCCCGCAACTAGTGACCAGCTGAGCATGCTCTGACACAGCCAATTCTATGGGCAGTGCAAAACTCGTCCGTTGCCGTGACGGTGACGGTGACGGTAGCGGACTGGTAGTATCGCGACCATGGGCAGCGAACTCCATCTCACAGGCATCGCAATTGTCGCTGTAGCGGCAACCCTATGTGGCCTTCTCATGGCCAGGTTTCGGCAACCTGAAATTGTCGGTTATATTCTGGCAGGCATTATTTTAGGCCCATCAGGAGTTGGTCTCGTTAGTGATCGCGAGCAAGTCAGTGCGCTCGCAGAGCTCGGTGTCCTGATGCTGCTCTACTTCGTCGGCATGGAATTGTCGCTCCGAAGTTTCAGAAAACTTTGGCGTATCGGTCTGATCAGTACCGTCATGCAGATTGGCGGCAGTTTTCTCTTGATGTGGGCACTGACCGCCTATCTCGGCTGGCCTCTCAAATACGCCGTTTTCTTCGCCTTCGTCCTGGCATTATCGAGTACCGCTGTGGCAGTGAAGATGCTGGGCGATATCGGCCAACTTCGGACCCGCGTCGGTCGCATAACAATTGGTGTTTTGATCGCCCAAGACCTGGCCGTCGCACCAATGATGCTGATCGTTGGCAGCATGGCTGGTGACGGCATATCAGTTTCGGTCATCGTGCGGCTCATCGTATCTGTTAGCGTTATCGTTGGAGTCATTGCGTATTTGACCCGCCGGCAGCGGACAAGCTTACCATTTGCGCCGCTATTACTCGGGAACCACGATCTTACCTCGATCGCCGCATTAGCCTGGTGCTTCGGGTTAGCGGCAGTCGCCGGTCTGATCGGCCTATCAGCCGCATTTGGTGCCTTCCTGGCTGGGCTCATAGTTGGAAACAGCGCGCAGCGTCAGGAGGTGTTTCGAACCGCCAAGCCGTTCGAAAGCGTCTTGATCATGGTATTTTTTCTGTCGATCGGTCTGCTTATCGATTTACGTCACTTGTGGGAGAATCTAACCCTAGTCCTTCTGCTGTGGGCATTGGTGACAATTTTCAAGACGGCGCTCAATACTGCCGTCCTGCGATTCTTGGGTGAATCGTGGCCACGGGCTTTCGAATCGAGCCTGATCCTCGCACAGATCGGCGAGTTCTCCTTTGTCATCGGCGCCGTTGCCCTCAGCAGGGGCGTTATCGACAGTGATCTCCATCGGCTCATCGTTTCGGTAACTGCTCTCTCCTTATTCTGCAGCCCATTATGGATGGCAAGTGCGCGCCGCCTGAACCACCGCGCTGCGTACCGCGTCCACAGTCTGAGCGCACTTCTGCGCCTCATCTATTTTCGAGAATGGCGTATCTCACGCCAACTCGGCCGAATACTTATCGACTACACATCTATGTGGCTTGGCCAGATACACCGCCTCGTAGGACTGACTCTTCAACAACGCGGCTGGTTGGCGAAACGCTCCAAACAGGCCCAAAAGTCCCAAATGCTTAAGCCAAACGCGGCGCAGGCGAGACGCGTCGGCGGTGTTGCCAAGAAGCCAAATGCCCGACCTCTCCCTTGAATTTGCCGCCGGCGGGCGTGTTGCCGGCATAGATGAGGCAGGCCGAGGTCCATGGGCCGGACCCGTGGTAGCTGCAGCGCTTGTTTTCCGACCAGACATTCCGACGACACTTGTAAAAGGAATTGACGATTCCAAGAAATTACGGCCAGGCGTGCGCGCGCATCTGTTCGAGCAACTCCAAGAACACGCGGACTTTGGCATCGGTATCGCGAGCGTTGCCGAAATTGACGACCTCAACATTCTACAGGCGACGATGGTTGCTATGCAGCGGGCGTTGGTCGCGATTGGGACTACACCTGATTTCGTCCTCGTTGACGGAAACAGGCTGCCGGATCTTCCCTGCCCCGCCCGCGCCATTGTTCGTGGCGATGGACTATCTCTAACAATTGCGGCTGCATCAATCGCCGCGAAAGTCACCCGGGACAAACTCATGGTCGCGCTAGCGGCCCAACACCCTGGCTACGGTTGGGAACGTAATATGGGCTACGGAACAGCCGAACATCGCGAAGCCCTCGACACCCTAGGACCGTCCGCTGTACATCGCTTCAGCTTCGCGCCAGTGGCTCGCGCTGCGAGTTCTCGCAAGTAATAATTCAAATTTATAATAAAAATTAAGTATTGACGCGCCGAATCTGCCGAATCATGATCGGCTAATGAAAAAACAAAAACAAATATCTGACGTTATTCCAATAAATAAGATTCTAGCCGGCGATTGTATCGAGACGATGCTTGGTCTGCCGGAAGAGTCTGTTGATATGATCTTTGCCGACCCACCGTATAACCTCCAGTTATCTGGTGAATTACATCGCCCAAATAATTCACGGGTGAGCGGCGTTGATGAGGATTGGGACAAATTCGACAGTTTCGCCGAGTACGATAGCTTCACCCGGGCATGGCTGGCTGCAGCTAAACGCGTGTTGAAGCCGGACGGAACCCTTTGGGTCATCGGCAGCTACCACAATATCTTTCGCGTCGGCACCGCGGTTCAGAACCTCGATTTCTGGATTCTCAACGATATTGTCTGGGTCAAAACCAATCCAATGCCCAATTTTCGCGGCAAACGGTTCACCAACGCGCACGAGACGATGATTTGGTGCACCAAGCAACAGCGCTCGCGATACACGTTCAATTATGAGGCAATGAAATCCCTCAACGACGAATTGCAGATGCGCAGCGACTGGTTGATTCCGTTGTGTAGCGGCCCTGAACGACTGCGCGACAAAGAAGGCGTAAAAAGCCATCCGACCCAAAAACCGGAGGCGCTTCTTCATCGTGCAATTCTTGCCTCGACGAATCCCGGCGACATCATCCTCGACCCTTTCTTTGGATCCGGCACAACAGGGGTGCTCGCCAAAAGGCTTGGTCGCAACTATATCGGCCTTGAGCGTGATGAAAACTACGTGGAACTTGCGGAAAATCGCATCGCCACCGAACCGCCGCCATCCGAGATGCATCTTGTTGAAACACCGTCAAAAAGGCGTGAACCTCGTGTGCCGTTTGGATGGTTGGTTGAGCGGGGAATGTTGACCGCCGGTACAATTCTTCACAGCGCTGGCAGACGCTGGGCGGCCAAAGTAAGAGCGGATGGAACGCTTTATGCTGTCAACAATGTCGGCGAACATCGCGGCTCAATTCATCAGGTTGGCGCGGCGCTGCAAGGCGCGCCGGCCTGCAACGGATGGACCTTCTGGTTCCTCGATGTGGAAGGTCGGGAAGTGCCGATCGATCTGTTGCGCCAAAAATTACGGGCTGAGCTTAATTGAGACGGCGGGTTGAAGCACCGCCTGGTATGTCCGCACAAATTAAAAGCGCCGGCGCGAAGTAGACCTCATGCGCTTTGGCGTAATATTGAAGCTAGATGGGGAGTCGGCCGATCGGATACGTGATATTCAGAGAACGCTAACTGGTGGCGAGGAAGACGATCCGTTCCAAATCTACGACATCATTTACGGCGTTGATCCACATCTGACATTTGCGCTCTACGACGAAGTCGAACCCTCAGTGATCATCGATGCCATCGACAGCGCCTTTAATGACACTGCACCGATTCCAATCGACTTTGCTTCAATCGCGCTCTTTCCGGGGAGCGTCCTCTATCTTGCGCCGCGGGTCACCCTTGAATTGCTGGAATTCCACACGGCCTTTCACCGGCTTACAGGATCGTCGACAAATGCCTGCAACGTTCACTATCTACCTGATGCTTGGGTCCCCCATTGCTCGCTCGGCGTACCATTGCCTGCGGAAGAGTTGAGCCGGGCAATGATGAAGGTGGGCTATGGTTGGACACCAGTCGAAGGCCACCTTGTTTCGGCGGAATTAGTTTCATTCCCGCCGGTAACAAGCTTGCATCTCAATCAGTTCGGATAGTCCGCCGTGATTTGCCGAAACTTGCCGAGCTTCTCCGACAGTCGTTTCTTGGATGTCGGCTTCATAAATGCTTCATCGCATGTTTCACAACTTTTTTCATAAGTGATGGCAGCGCGTGATCGCCTAGCTTCTCAAGCGCACACCAGAACCCCTCTTTGAGCACTTCATTACGGGCATGGCCCGCAATTACGTGAAATTCCAAATGGAAATGCGTGAATGTGTGGCGAACAATGCCTGATAAAAATCGTCCGTCAACGAGCGGCACAGGTGAGTTCTTATAGGCCGAATTCTCGCTGGGCATGGAGGCTTCACACCAATCACCTGATGGAATTTCAGTCATCCCGCCCAATAGCCCTGATTCCGGCCGGCGACGGAGTAGTACCTCGCCATCTCCGTTTGTAATCCAGTAGGCAATCGCACGACGGGTCGGACGTTCCTTCTTCGGCGATCGACGTGGCAAAGTGTCCGCGTGTGTTTTGCCGATACACAAATTTTGCCAAGGGCAAATTGCGCATTTTGGACTTCGCGGCGTACAAATCGTTGCGCCGAGATCCATAACAGCCTGAGCATAGTCCCCTGGACGCTCTACCGGCGTTAATCCGGCCGCCAGCGCCTTAAGGTGCGGCTTGATACTTGGTAGCGGGTCATTTACCGCAAATATCCGCGCCATGACGCGTTCTACATTCCCGTCCACGACAACGGTCGGCCGGTCGAACGCGATCGCCGCGATTGCCGCAGCGGTATAGGCACCGATACCTGGGAGCTTCGCAAGCGCCGCCTCAGTAGTGGGAAACTGTGAGAGGTGTTCACTGACGAGGACCTGCGCACAACGATGGAGGTTACGCGCGCGCGCGTAATAACCGAGACCCTGCCAGCCGTGCAGGATGTCGTCGAGATTGGCGGCAGCAAGCGCGTCAAGGGTCGGCCAACGGCGAATAAACGCCTCGAAATATGGCCCAACCACGACGACAGTCGTCTGTTGCAACATTATTTCCGAGAGCCACACGCGATAGGGATCTGGAACCTCGCCGGGCATCGAGCGCCACGGCAGTCGTCGCCGGTGGCGATCATACCAATCAAGCAATTCTACAAACGGGACAGACGGACGCACCGTATGTTGACCGTCCGTTGTTCTCGATGACGACTTGAGCCTGCGTGCCATTAGGGCGAGACTAAAGTATCGAACAACTAGGGAGCCAGAATATTGAGTGGCGGTGGCCAAAGCGACAAAGCCAAGGATAAGGCCAAAACACCCGCTGATAGCCGCAGTGGCGGGGTTCGACCAATGGCGGCCCTAATGCCGAAAGTGACGCAAACGATCCTTGGGCGACGAGGTTTTGCGGAAGCGAGCATTATTACTGAATGGGCGACGATCGTCGGCGATGACCTTGCTCGCAGTTCGCAACCGGAAAAGCTTGCATTTCCGAAAGGCGAGCGCGTTGGCGGTGTGCTCCATATTCGCGCTGCTGGCGGTGGAGCAACCGAACTTCAACACCTGGAACCTCAGATCCTTGAGCGCATCAACCGACATTTCGGCTATCGCGCAGTCGGGAGATTAAAATTAGTTCATTTGCCACTTGTGAAACCCAAAACGGCAAAAGGAAAAGGCTGGAATAGCGTGGCGGCGGAGCAAACCTCTACACAAGTAGAGATCCGGCAACTCGACGAAGTTGAGCATACAGAATTACGCACCGCGCTTGAGAAATTTGGTCAGGCCGTGGCGACAAGGAACAGTCGATAGACCCAACATTGGTCGTCGTGTTTCGTGCAACTTTCGGCGATCCTATATGATAATTGCGTCAATTCAGGACGTGTGCTTGTCGCCTCGTTTTGCCATCCCTATACTCCGTGATTCCTCTCAGCCTTTGGAGATTTTGGTGCGACTACTTTCACTGATTGCATTACTTGCGTTATCGATTTATGCGCCGACCACGGGCGTTGCAGCAAATCTAGCCCTAGCTGACGCGCTCAAGGAGCGCGTGCTTGGAAATCAAGCCGCACCGATAACAATTGTTGAATATGCATCACTGACCTGCTCGCATTGCAAAATCTTTCACCAAGATGTTTTGCCCGCGTTGATGAAGGCATACATCGAAACCGGAAAAGCCAAACTAGTCTTCCGCGATTTTCCGCTAGATGGGTTAGCGTTGCGGGCGTCGATGATGGCACGTTGTGCGCCCACCGATCGGTATTTCAAATACATCGATGCGCTTTATCAGACTCAATCGGCCTGGGCGGCCGACAGCAATCCGCTGATTGCGCTTGCACGCGTCGGCAAACTAGGTGGTATGAAACAAACTGATTTCGACGCCTGTATGAAGGACGAAGATTTATTCAACGGCATATTGCGGTCGCGACAAGTAGCCGCAATAGAGTTTTCCGTAGAGGGAACGCCGACATTTATCATTAACGGCAAGAAAATGACTCAGCCGGCAACTTTTGAATCATTTGATTCAATTCTGAAAAAGCTAACTCCGTGAGTCGGTGTTTGGCTCCAACAGCCTTGTAGTCAAAGGCGGCTCGTGCATTTCACTAAAATCCGCGTTTCTGGGTTCAAATCGTTTATTGACCCAACTGATCTCCCGATAGGGCCCGGTGTTACCGGCATTGTCGGTCCCAACGGTTGCGGTAAATCCAATATTGTAGAGGCCCTACGCTGGGCTATGGGAGAATCGTCAGCCAAGCGCATGCGCGGTGGCGAAATGGATGATGTCATCTTCGGTGGCACAGACAGTCGCCCGGCGCGCAACTTAGCCGAAGTCGTTCTCCATCTCGATAACGCGGATCACGCGGCACCACCACCGTTCAACGAAACAGACGAGCTCGAAATTTCCCGGCGTATAGTACGCGGCGGAGGATCTACATATCGAATCAACGGCAAGGAAGTGCGCGCACGCGACGTACAACTCTTGTTCGCAGATCTTGCCACTGGGGCCCACTCGACCGCAATGGTGAGTCAGGGAAGGGTAGGTGCACTAATCGGTGCAAAACCGGTCGAGCGTCGGGTTCTGCTAGAGGAAGCTGCTGGAATTCGCGGTCTGCATTCGCGGCGCCATGAAGCCGAACTGAGACTCAAAGCGGCGGAGAGCAATCTCGAGCGCCTAGAAGATATTGTCGGCGCGCTCGAAGGGCAATACCAAGGTCTTCAGCGGCAGGTCCGGCAGGCAACACGATATCGTCGGCTGGCCGAGAATATTCGGCGTCATGACGGTATGTTGATGCACCTGAAATGGCTGGTGACAAGCGCAGCCCAAGAGAGCGCTCAAAGCGAACTTGACCAGTCAGCAGCGGCGGTCGCAGAACGAACCATAGCAGCTTCTTCGGCCGCAACCGCGCAAGCCGGCGCCGCAGCAAAATTACCCGCGCTTCGCCTTGCAGAGACAGGCGCAGCAGCCGAATTGCAGCGACTGGTGCTTCTCGTAGCAGAGCTGGATCGGGAAACTGAGCGGATGGCCCAGGCGCGAGACGAAGCCGAGCGGCAGGTTCAACAGATCTCTACTGACCTTGACCGCGAACGCATACTTGAGCGCGATGCCGCAGTGGCACTCGAGCGCCTTGAGTTTGAATTAAGACAGGCCTCGGGCACAGGCGATTCGGAAGACAAGGCGCGTCAGGAGGCCCAAACTGCGTGTGATGCAGCGATCGAGGAGCTCGGGATCAAGGATACAGAGCTGACGACGCTAACTAAACACGTGGCCGAAATAGCAGCACAACGCGCACTCCTCGAACAGCGACTCAACGATTTCACACAACGTCGAGCTCGACTTGACGCACGCCGCGGTGAACTTCGGCAGCAGCGCGAAGATCTAACGGCCAGCGACGGTGAAGATATCAGTTTAGATCAAGCAGAAGAAGATGTGCGGACAGCCGAAAAGGCTTTGGCCATGGCCAGAGACGATGTTGAGTTGACCGAAAACGAACATGCGCAGGAATTAGAGAAAGAAGCCAAGGCTCGATCCCTACTCAGTGAGGTGGAGGCCGAGGTCGCGCGCCTAGAAGCCGAAGCGAAAGCACTTGCCGAACTTACAGAGCCACCAGAAGGCGATCTTTTCGCTCCCTTGATCGACTCAATAAAGGTTGAACCTGGCTACGAAATCGCATTGGGGGCCGCACTCGGTGGTGATCTCAATGCCCCCTCGGATACCGCAGCCCCTGTTCATTGGGCTGCTTTACCGCCGCTCGAATCCATGCAACCACTGCCGGCCGATGTTGAGTCGCTGTCGAGCTTCGTTGACGCACCGGCAGCCTTGACCCGTCGTCTAAAACAAATTGGCGTGGTCACCGCGACCGCAGCAGGGGAAATTCTGCGTGATACTTTAAAACCGGGCCAACGAATCGTCAGCCTCGACGGCACTCTTTGGCGCTGGGACGGCTACACGGTCGCCTCTGGTGCAACGACTACGGCAGCAACTCGTTTGGCGCAGAAAAACCGTTTAAAAGAAGTTCGACAGCTACTGGAAACTGTAAGATCTGAATCTGCAAAACGCGTGTCCGAATTTCAGGCAGCAAGCGCCGCAAATAGTTCCGTTGCAATGCGCGAACGGCAAGTACGTGAGGCAGTGGCACAAAGTTTTGCAAAACTCGATGGAGCCCGCGAGGCGTACAGTCGCCTGACAAGTCATGCCGCAGCAGCGAATGCGCGGATTGCAAACATTCAAGAAGCACTGGATCAAGCGCAATCTGAGATCGCGGAATTAGAAAAAGGCATGGAAGAGACTACAGCGGCAGTATCTGCTCTGGAGGACATGAGTGGTGCAGACGTTCGAAGCGCGACGTTGCGCAGCAAAATTCAGGCACTTCGCGTAACCGAGGCGCAAAGGCGCGAAGAACTTGGCCGACTTGTCCATGAAGCAAAAACACGTGCGGCACGATTGGCTTCCAACGAAGCTGAGGCCCTCCAGTGGACGGAACGCGCCAAGCGGGCACACCAACGCATCTTGGAGCTCGAGTCTCGCCTGGCTATTGCGGAAACGGATAGCAAGCGGCTGGCCGGCAGGCCCGGCGAAATCAAAGAACAACGCAATCTACTGCTCGAACAGACGACTGAGTGCGAGAGAAAACGCAATCACGCAGCAGATGAATTAGCTGAGGCAGAATCGTTGCTTGCTACTGCCGACGGCGCGGCGCGGCGTGCCGATTTGCAGCTTGCGGAGTCGCGGGAAGCGCAGGTTCGCGCTGAGGCACAATTCGAGCAGGCTACACGCGAGTGCGATGCCGTGACGGCAGCAATCAGCGAGGTGCTCGAATGCGCTCCTGCAGCGATCCTGGATAAGGTTGGCGTGGACAGCGACTCCACGCTGGACGCAGAAGCCCTCGAGTTGCGATTGGATAAATTGAAACGTGAGCGTGACAACATGGGCCCGGTCAATTTACGCGCTGAATCTGAGGCCGAAACTCTCGAAGAGCAGGTGCAATCCATGCGCTCGGAACGCGAAGAACTACTCGCCGCAATTTCCCGGCTGCGCCAAGGAATTGCGGCGCTTAATCGGGAGGGACGCGAGCGGCTGCGGGCGGCATTCACAAGCGTCAATGAGCATTTTCAAGATCTCTTTGTGAGACTGTTTGGTGGTGGCCGCGCATATCTGACACTAACCGAGAATGACGATCCACTGGAGGCCGGCCTCGAAATAATGGCGAGCCCGCCAGGCAAAAAATTGCAGGTATTATCGCTACTTTCCGGCGGAGAACAGGCGTTGACCGCATTGTCATTGCTGTTCGCCGTTTTCTTAACAAATCCAGCGCCAATTTGTGTCTTGGACGAGATTGATGCCCCACTGGACGACGCAAATGTTGATCGGGTTTGTTCACTGCTTGCGGAAATTGCCGCACCTGGGCGCGTTCGGTTCCTTGTTGTCACACATCATCGAATGACAATGTCACGGGTTGACCGTCTATTTGGTGTCACAATGGGCGAGCGCGGGGTCAGTCAATTGGTTTCGGTCGACTTGAGCGGTGCCGGGGCACTCCGGCAACCGGCCTGACTTATGTTGCGTCGGCAAGAAGAAACTCTTCTATTTTTCAAGTAGTTCTGGAGGTTTTGCGCAGCATATTACCTTGACTCTGACGCGGTGCCGCCAGTATGGTGCGGGCGCTTTTTCGGCTTTATATTGGGGTATGTTTAGTCGACGCCAATTGCGAGGTCTCCACTCTTAAATGAATGAGCGCGACACGTCGTCCCGGCTTAGAAAACTGGACGAAAGACTACGTACGGCGCGCCATGCACAAAACGTTGGCGAGAAAAACCGCGACAAGAAGCCTGGGGGGGTTGGCTTTGCGTTTCGGATTGGTGCCGAACTGGTGGCGGCTTTGGTCGTAGGAGTTGGGATAGGACTGCTTTTGGACCGATGGCTGGGAACCGCACCGTGGTTTCTGATTGGATTTTTCTTCATTGGTTCTGGTGCAGGAATAGTGAACGTTTACCGTGCAACCAAGAACCTCGGACTGGCAGTCGGCTACCGTGACGCGAATGATAAAGACACTGAAATACCCGAGCTGGAAGATTCTGCGATGAAGGCGACGAAAACGGAAAAAAATGGCCCCGACACGGCCAAACTGTAGTCGAGATGAATTGTGGCTAGTCCTTTAGAGCAGTTTGAAATTCATACAATCGTGCCGATCCAAATTGGCGGTGCTGACTTGTCGTTTACCAACTCCGCGCTATGGATGGTCGCGGCAACTTGTGTTGCAACCGCGTTCCTTGCGCTTTCGATGCGGCGCCACGCACTAATTCCAGGTCGTTGGCAGGCTCTCGCAGAGCTTTCATACGAATTTATCGCCAACATGATTCGTGACAACGTTGGCGAGGAAGGACGACAGTACTTCCCGCTGATTTTTTCCATCTTTATGTTCATTCTGTTCGGCAATCTGCTGGGCCTAATTCCCTTCTCATTCACGTTTACAAGCCATCTTGCGGTGACCGCCGGACTGGCCCTGTTGGTCATTGTCAGCGTAACGACGGTCGGTATCGTCAAGCATGGGCTGCACTTCCTTCGCCTCTTCGTTCCGCAGGGTGTACCAATCGTCATGTTTCCGCTGATGATTCCGATTGAGATTGTATCTTACCTGTCTCGTCCATTCAGTCTGTCGATTCGATTATTCGCAAACATGATGGCCGGACACACGATGATCAAAGTCTTCGCGAGCTTTGTTTTCAGTCTGGGAGCCGTCAGCTTTGGCATCGGCGGCCTTGCTCCGCTGGCGATGAACGTGGCGTTGATTGGGTTTGAGGTGCTCGTTGCATTTCTGCAAGCGTATGTTTTTACTGTGTTGACCTGCCTATACCTCAATGATGCATTGCATCTTCACTAGATGAAATCGAAACTCGAGCGGTTTTCAACTTTGGTCTTCGCCCGAAAACTGAAACAACTTTAAGAAATAGGGGATAAACTTATGGAACTTGATGCCGCAAAAATGATCGGTGCTGGTCTCGCGGTCATTGGACTTTTCGGTGTCGGCATCGGCATCGGCAATATCTTTTCATCGCTGATCACCGCTATTGCCCGCAATCCGGCTGCGCGTGCGCAGGTATTTCCGTTGGGCATGCTGGGCTTCGCGCTTGTTGAATCTGTCGCGTTGTACGCACTGCTGATTGCCTTCCTTATCATTTTTACCTGAGGAAAAGGCGCGCGCAAACAGGTGCTCATAAAATGACGGCCAAACTGGACAACCATCTCGCTCATTGGGCTACGCGTTTCGGCGTCGGCGCCGTTGTCATGACACTGCCTTCTTTCGCGATAGCCGCTGAGGAAGGAGGCATGCCGCAGTTCGATACGTCGACATTCCCGACCCAACTTGTCTGGCTCACCATCACATTTGTTATGTTTTTTTTAGCCATGCGACAGGTTGTGATGCCGCGAATAGCCGATGTACTTGAGGTCCGCCGCAACAGAGTTGACGGCGACCTTGATCATGCGCAGGCGTTAAAGGATGAAGCAGAGATAGTGTTGGCAGCGTATGAGAAGACTGTCGCCGAGAGCTTGGCCAAAGCACACGACCTTCAGCGGAATTCCATGGTTGCCTTTGCCGAACAGGCGGAAAAACGTCGCTCTGAACTTGCCGGGCGATTGTCTGCGGAAATACAAACTGCTGAACGTCGAATCGCTGAGGAGGTCGCGAGATCTCTTGCGGAGGTGCGCGGAATGGCCGCCGAATTAGTCAGCGCAACGGCAAGTAAGTTGGCCGGTATGGAGATCAGCGGCCAAGAAGCAAGCGCAGCGATTGCAGCACGCTCGTCGGAAGACAAACAATGATTGAGGTGCTCCAAGCCGCCGAATTCTGGGCACTAATAGCGTTTATAATATTCGTTACCGCCGCATTCATGCCTGCACGAAGAGCGTTGACGGGCGCGTTAGACCAGCGAATAGATGGCATTAAACGGCAAGTCGAGGAGGCAAAGCTTTTGCGCGAGGAAGCTCAGGCAATGCTTGCAAACTACCAGCGCCAACAGCGACATGCCGCGGAAGAGGCAAGCTCCATCATTGAGCGTGCTCAGGAGGATGCTGAGCGTCATCGCGCGGTGGCCGAAGCTAAATTGAATACTGTCCTTCAAGCACAGGAGATGCAGGCGCTGGAGAAAATCAATCAGGCAGAAGCGGCTGCACTGCGCGCGGTTCGCGAGGCGACGGTAGACCTGGCAATCACCGCAACGGGTGACCTGCTCGCCAAGAGGCTGGACGGGCCGGAGGGCAACGCGCTGGTCGATGCTGCCATCCAGGAACTGAACCAAAAGCTCAATTAGTGCATTGCATCTAGCAGGTTCGAATGATCCATCTTATGCCCTCACAGTAACCTGTCGTCGATTGCCATCTCGCCTAGCCCCTTTCTATTATGCTTTGGGCATGTACCAAGGGGAGGATTGAAATGCCGTATAAAGGGCGTGACGCCGCCGGCCAGATTACGGTGGTATCTGATCACCTCACCGATACTGCGTTCGACCAAATTCCCCAAAATGACCCGGAACTCCGGGCCTTCTTGCAAGACGCTGGAAACGACCAAGCGCGCGAGCGGCTGAGTCAGTCAGATCTCGAAATGGTGCGTGTCATAGAAGATCTAGTGGACTTATTGATCGGCAAAAATGTATTTAACTTCACAGATCTGCCTCGTGTCGCCCAGAAGAAGCTGCTCGATCGGCGACAATTGCGGCGAAATCTCTCTGTTCTGACAAACCTTGTCGGCGACGCCGATGATATCTTTTAGACCGATATCAATCAGCCGCCCCCTCATATGCGGTTAGAGGCGGGCAAGAGCAAACGAAATGGCGGTCGCCGTGTACTTGGTCGATTCGGTTGACAGGCGGCCAATACTTTTCCTCACGAAGTGTGTGAACTGGAAAAGCCGCCTCGATTGCGGAGTAAGGATGGGTCCAGTCTCCATCCACAATATCAATCATCGTGTGTGGCGCATTCCGAAGTGGATTATCCTGCCGATCCATCACACCTTTCTCGATGGCATCAATCTCGCGACGAATCGCAATCATGGCATCACAGAACCGGTCTAGTTCGGCCTTAGATTCGCTTTCGGTCGGCTCAATCATCAGCGTGCCTGCCACCGGCCAGGACATAGTCGGTGCATGGAAGCCATAATCGATAAGCCGCTTGGCAACATCTTCAACCGACACGTCTGCGCTGTCTTTAAATGCCCGCAAGTCAACGATGCATTCGTGAGCCACCATGCCTCCCGGGCCCGTGTAGAGAATCGGAAAATGCGAATGCAAACGCCGTGCGACATAGTTGGCATTGAGAATTGCTACCTCAGTCGCCTTTTTCAGGCCATCGCGTCCCATCAGCGCTATGTAAGTCCAAGAAATGGGCAAGATACCCGCACTACCCCACGGCGCAGCAGCGACGGCTCCAGTAGTGCCATCATCATTGGCAGTGACGACGGACCGCAAGGTATGCCCCGGCGCGAAGGGCGCCAGATGGGCCCGCAGACCGATTGGTCCAACGCCCGGCCCGCCTCCACCATGGGGAATGCAAAATGTCTTGTGAAGATTGAGATGGGCGACGTCGGCGCCAAACTCCGCAGGTCTACACAATCCGACCAAGGCGTTCATATTGGCGCCATCCATATAGACCTGCCCACCATGGGTGTGGACGATGTCACAGATCTCCTTGATTGCTTCTTCGAAAACGCCGTGTGTTGACGGATAGGTAACCATAAGGGCCGCGAGTGAACTCGCGTACTCGCTGGCCTTTGCTCGAAGGTCGGCAACGTCGATATTGCCGTATTCATCGCAGCCGACAACAACGACTTTCATACCGGCCATCACTGAACTCGCTGGGTTCGTCCCATGCGCAGAACTTGGGATTAGGCACACACGACGATCCAAGTCCCCTCGGCTCGCGTGATAGCGGCTGATCGCAAGCAGTCCAGCGTATTCCCCTTGCGATCCCGCATTCGGCTGCAATGACACCGAGTCAAAGCCTGTTATTTCGCACAGCATGCCTTCGAAACTCTCAATGAGCCGCATGTATCCTTGTACTTGATCGAGCGGGGCGAACGGGTGGATATCGCCGAATTCACGCCAGGTAACGGGCACCATTTCGGTCGTAGCGTTGAGCTTCATGGTGCAGGAACCCAATGGAATCATTGAGCGATCCAGCGCAATATCTTTTTCCTGAAGGCGCCGCAGATAGCGCAGCATCTGTGTTTCGGAATGATGGCTGTTGAATATGGGATGAGTAAGAAACGTTGAGTGGCGGGCTATTTTAGCCGGTATAGCGCTTGCCGTTTCACTGTCGAGGCCGCCAGTAGAGACGCTGATATCACTCTTATCGGCAAAAATATGCAGAAGCAAATCAATGTCAGCCGAAGTCGTCGTTTCATCGATAGAGATGCAAATCCGATCCTCGTCAACCTCGCGCAGGTTGTACCCAGCTTCACAAGCTTCATGCAGATATCTTTGTGCATTTCCAACGGTGTGCACGCAGATCGTATCGAAGAAAGCGTCATGAGCGATCCTACATCCGAGTTTCTGCAACCCATTTGCAAGAATGCAGCTCAATCTATGGACGCGATGCGCTATCGTCCGCAATCTTTCCGGGCCGTGGTAAACGGCATAAAAACTCGCAATTACTGCGAGCAGTACTTGCGCCGTGCATATGTTGCTTGTCGCCTTCTCGCGCCGGATATGCTGTTCGCGCGTCTGCAACGCGAGGCGATAAACCGTGTTTCCCTGGGCATCGATCGATAGACCAACCAGCCGGCCAGGCACGTGGCGTTTATATTCGTCTCGGGTCGCGAAATATGCTGCGTGGGGACCGCCGAAGCCAAGAGGAACACCAAATCTCTGGGTATTGCCAACGACTATATCGGCACCCCACTCGCCTGGCGGTTTTAATACCGCCAAAGCAAGCAAGTCGGCCGCGACACAGACAAGCGCTTCTTTACTATGAACCGAGCCGACTAATGCCGAGTGATCTTCAATCTTCCCCTGGGTCGCAGGGTATTGAAGCAGGAGGCCAAATATCTCGGTCGTCGCGGCATCACGGTGATCGCCGACGACAAGGTCTATCCCCAAGGGTGCCGCACGTGTCCGCAGGACATCAATCGTCTGCGGATGACAATCCGTGGACACGAAAAACACGTTGGATGCAGCCTTACTGACGCGGCGGCATAACGTCATGGCTTCCGCTGCAGCTGTCGCCTCATCGAGCAGCGACGCGTTGGTAAGGTCCATTGCTGTGAGGTCCATAACCATCGTTTGAAAGTTTAGAAGCGCCTCCAGACGGCCCTGTGAAATCTCCGGTTGGTAGGGCGTGTAGGCCGTATACCAGCCGGGATTCTCTAACACATTGCGAAGAATGACCGTCGGTGTGATGGAGTCGTTGTAACCCATCCCGATGAGTGACTTCAGTGGCAGGTTTTGATCTGCAATAGAACGAAGCTCGGAGAGCACGTCCTGCTCCGTTCGGCTTTCTGGCAAGCCGAGCGGTGAATCCGATAGGATTCCGCTCGGAACCGTCTTGGTAATGAGTTCGTCAAGCGATCCAATCCCAAGGACTGTCAGCATTTCTTCAAGTTCGATATCCGACGGACCAATGTGGCGGCTCAAAAAGTCAGAGGTCTGTTCGAGTTCGGCAAAAGGTCGATGTTCATTTGGCATCAGTCAAATATCCCTACAACGACCAACGGATGTGCATGCAACTTTTGGCCGCCAGCCGTAGAGGCAGTCCCGAATTGTGAAGCATTTTGTATTGGTCGAATGATCTCAATCCTCTTTACTGGCATACGTCGTGTAGTCATCGCCATCCATGAGGTCATCAAGTTCTGACAGATCGGCCAGCTTCAGCTTAAAAAACCAGCCTTCGCCTTCGGCGGCTTCATTGACTGTTCCCGGCTGGTCAACCAGTGCTTCGTTAAGCTCGATCACTTCGCCGCTAATAGGCGAGTAAATCTCGCTCGCTGCTTTAACCGATTCTACGACAGCCACCTCTTCACCCTGGACGACCACTTTGCCGACGCTGGGTAGCTCAATAAAGACGACATCACCCAATTGTCCCTGAGCAAAATCACTGATCCCCACAGTGCCGGTATCTCCGTCGACGCGAACCCATTCATGTTGGTCAGAGTATTTGGTTTCATTCATTATTTTCTCCGCTGAACTAGACACTCTATTTCTACAATTTATGCGGCGCTACAAACGGCAATTTAGTAACTGTGGCAGCAAGCGCCTTGCCTCTCACCATTGCCTTAACGGGCGTTCCGGCTTTCACGTGATCCAATTTCACATAGCCCATTGCAATTGGTTTTCCGGCAGACGGCCCGAAACCGCCACTGGTAATCTCACCTATATGGTCGCCCTCAAGATCGGTCAATTCAGTATGTTCACGTGCTGGTGCGCGGCCGTCCGGGCATATTCCGACCCGGCGCCGAGTTGCCCCGTCACGTAGTTGTTGTTGGATAACCGCCACACCTGGAAACCCGCCATCCTCGCGTCGACGCTTTGAAATCGACCATTCGAGAGCTGCCTCGACGGGGCTCGTCGTTGTATCGATATCATGCCCATAGAGGCAGAACCCAGCTTCCAACCGCAGCGAGTCGCGTGCGCCAAGGCCTACCGAAAGAACTTCTGGCTCCGCCAAAAGGCCGCGAGCAATTGCATCCGCTTCTGCGGCATCAACAGAAATCTCAAAGCCATCTTCCCCAGTGTATCCGGCGCGACTGACGGTGGCTTGAACCCCTGCAACTTCGAACGCCGCCGATGACATGAACGCCAGTGACGAAATACCCGGAGCATGCCGGGAGAGGACCGATTCTGCAGCCGGCCCTTGCAGGGCAATAAGAGCAACGTCGCCTAAGACATCAACCTCGATGCCAGGCGGCAGTTTTTCTCGCATGCGTGCAATATCGGCGTTCTTACAGCCCGCATTGACGACAACAAACAAACCGTCGTCGACTCGGGTCACTAGGATATCATCGAGAATACCACCATCGTCGTTGGTGAATTGCGTATAGCGAATGCGGCCCATGGGAAGACCCGCAATATCGCCTGGAACCAAGGTCTCTAATGCCTCTGCCGCTCCATCGCCGCGGAGCATGACTTGCCCCATGTGCGAGACGTCAAATAGTCCCGCATTACTTCGTGTGTGAACATGCTCACCAAGAATGCCGACCTGGAAATGAACCGGCATTTCATAGCCGGCAAACGGCACCATTTTTGCCCCCATTTCCAGATGCAGGGCATGAAGAGAGGTGTGCAAGAGATTTGCAGGCGCTAGTTCGCTCAAAGAATTTCTTCCAAAACACAGGGCTATGCAGTCAGTTCGACACTCGAACAAACTGCCCCCTCTGTCGAAGAACCTGAGAGAATCACCGGCGATGCCGGTTTACCCCTTCGGTGAGGCGATGACTATCGTCGCCTGCTTTCCAGAGTGCCCTCAACCTACGGTCCAATTTGCCTGAGAGTTTCCGGGGCGGTTGCTCCTTCGGCGCCGGCGTTTCTTTCCACCGGTCTCTCCCACAGGTATCAGCGAGCGCTTTACACTTGGAGTCGCCTTTGACCCCGCAGGCAA
>CAVOAK010000027.1:0-25898 GCA_963693665.1 Alphaproteobacteria bacterium
GCGTATTGGGCGCAACCCCAAGACTGGTGAGGAAGTCCCGATTCTGCCACGGCGTGTGCTCGTATTTCGCCCGAGTCATGTGCTGAAGAATCAAGTGAATACCACGCCGAGCAAATGAAGGCGGACCGGTGGCGATAAACGCGCCGACAGGCGAACTCACGGATCAAGCGTCCAGGCGTTCCGGCAAATCGGCGACTGCCTTTCGGACCATCAGCGAAGTTGCTGGCGAGTTAAAAGTGCCGCAGCACGTCCTGCGTTTCTGGGAAACCAAATTCAGCCATATCAAGCCACTAAAGCGTGGTGGTGGTCGACGCTACTACCGCCCGGAAGATGTTGCGCTGCTCTGTCGAATTCGCGATTTGCTTTATAGTGATGGCTATACGATCCGCGGCGTTCAACGCCTGTTTAAAGAAAATGGTGTGCGGAATGTTCTGCAGGGCACGCCGCCTGCTCAACCAAGCCCAGACAGCGCGCTAACGAATACCAGTCGAGAAGCCGCATCAACTCCAGTGAGCGCAATCGCAAACCCGACAGGCCTGACATCCGAGAATCGCGCGGAATTGAAGGCTATTCTCGATGAACTCGGCCAGATGCGGTCGCTTTTAGCGAAAGATTAGGGCTGAACCTAGCCCGAAATTGTCTTCGTCCCGAAGTTATTGTCTCTCGAGACGCAGGAATAAATTCAGATTTTAAGAACTTTTGCCGATGACCTCTAAATGACGGGCATCACAGAGAACCTGAGGCGTTGGAACCCAATCCATGCTTTGACAGGGCGGGTTATAGACCCTACGTTTCGCTGCCTTTTCGGCATGTCGGAGCGTGGCGCAGCCTGGTAGCGCACTTGACTGGGGGTCAAGGGGTCGTGGGTTCGAATCCCGCCGCTCCGACCATTGATTTCAATAAGTTAGCCTAAAGACACACGTTACGCAGTGCCGCGCATTGGCTTATTCGAGCTAAATAGCGGCAGAAAATTGGTCAATGCGTCGGCCACAGCACTCTGTACACCCTTGTTCTTTATTCCCTGTCGCTGGCGCGCTTATGGGTGACCGTCGATCGGATGTTCTGGACGAACACCCGCAAAAGCGCGCCGATAAAGGGATCGGTGCGTTTGAGTTTATCCTTGAACAAATTTCCAGGAATGACGATGCAGACAGTTTTCGTCAGCGCGTTGGCGTTTGCCATACGGGGTTCATCATCGATCAGGGCCATTTCGCCGAAGACACCGCCCTTGTGAACAACGCCTAGCCGTCGGCGTACTCCGTGTCATCTCGCCAGATTTCCACATCGCCGTCCTCAATGATGAAGGCGCGTGAGCCCAACTCGCCCTTTCTGAAGATATTCGTGCCATCGGCGTAAATTTTTCGGTCGAGGACCGTGAAGGCTGAGTGACTGTTTTGTTTTGCCATGGTGCCTCGGTCGATGATTGTAGATCGTTGGCAGAAGTTCGCCGGATCGAGAATTGAAAGATTATAAAAGTTTCATGGCGAGGTCTCGCGCAACTTACACGGCGGCGCATGCGAGATCGTATTGACAAGCTCTATACGCTGAGCGCGGTCGCGGCTCGGATGAGTGCCGCCGCCGCCGCAGGTCTGTCGCCGCCATTCTCAAGAGCGTGTGCATAGAGCTTCCAATTTGCTGCGCTGTTTGGCTTCAAAGCGATGCGTTCAGCCATAAGTGCCCGTGCAACGGCGTGGCGGTCGCTCTTTAGAGCAGCATGCATCAATGTTTGGACAAAAATATCCCGTTGAACGTGACTGCCGCCAATGCGGTCGAGTTGGTCGCGTATCGGCATCATCAAGTCGACGGTGGTGCCATAATCCTTGCCGTAATAGGCATTTATCGCTTGGCAAAGTGGGACACCGATTTCGGCGATGATGCGCGATTGAGTTACATCGTCGTTAATTTTGACGCGTTGCAGCGATTCGAGCATTCGGTCGGCGGCCTTTTCTCGACCGTCGGCGGCAAGCGCAACCATCGTATGACCGTCGAAATAGGCAAATAAATGATCATCAAGGCGCCTTTCGGCGATCTCCCCCAATTCGTACCAGCGGTCGCCAACATCGATGCCGACAGCCTCCAGGCGCCAAAGAGTAGAGATCGCGCTGGCCGTATCCGTCGGGAAGTCGGTTTTTTCGCTCCTCACACGGGTGTCATAATGCGCGAGGGCGTCGTCATAGCGTTCAAGCTCGATCAGAAATAATCCGTAATGCCACCAGACGTGAAAGCGGAAATTGTTCCATGTGTTCCACTCCCGAGTGGCATCGTCCAACCATTCGATTCCGTCCCGCCAGCGACCTTCCATTTCATGGATATGGGTTACTGCATGTATCGCATATAGATCGCGGGGGGCTAGTTCTACGGCTTGTGTACCCGCGTCTTCCGCGGCGCGGTAATCGCCGGTTTCCATCAGCCCAAAAGACCGGATGCCAAGAAAATTGGCATAAGCCGGGACTGAAGGATTCCATGCATGAGCAACGCGCGCGCTTGTATCGCGCAGGTTGGGCATGTCACCGAGCCTAAAATAGTGAAGATGCGCAATCTTGAGCGCAACTACGTCAAGCGGATGATCGATGAGGATAGTCTCCCAAATCGCTGTCGCTTTCGACATATTGCCCAGACAAAGCGCACTTAATGCCTCAACATGATGCGCTTCGCGGTTCGTAGCGCCGCATTCGGTCAGCGAAGTCCGCGCAGCAGTCAAGCTTGCAGCAATTCGGTCGTTCCACTCTGGTTTATTTGTGAGGGCTTGCAGGTAGCCTTTGAGGCAATGTCCCATCAGCAGTCTAGGGTCGAGGACGAGCGCTTTGTCGATAAGCGCCATAGTATCGCGTGAAATGTTGAGGTAGCTGGAGACTGCAGCATCGAGTGCTAGAACGGCCTCCGCACTGTCGGCGGTAACCTCAAGGTCCCGTTCATCATATTTCATCGGCAATCCCATGTGTGTTTCGCATTATGAAAGAAAGGCAGATCGGACACATCATGTCCATGCTGCAATTGATGGCGCATCTTGATCAAATCGTGAAGTTCGACCGGGGAATTCGCGCTGGCCAAAGGTCCATCATGCCCCTATTTATGGATTATGCTCAGGGACCAGACGTCATGAATTTGCTTTTTATTGTGTTTTGTTGGTTTGTCTGTCAATCGGGCTTCAGCATGCTCGCTATGTGGCAGATTCATCATGATGGTGAATGGTTGCATGATGATCCGTCGACCACTCGCTTCAATTTGCTGGCGCTGTTTGCATTGATCGCGGGAACTGGTTGGGGATTTATCGTTCTTAAATGGTGGGAGGTTCCACAGGGATTTTTCTGGGGATTTATAATTTCCTATCTGATCTATCTTTGGGTCCAAGATCACTACTTTCGCGCGTTCGTCTTTGTTTCAAATGGATTTATGATCGCGACATGCTTGTTGCTCTATGCGTTTTACTTCGAGGTGATCGACGCGGGTCCGTACTCAAGGTATTTCGGAGTGCAGCGTGCGTCTGTCTTCGAGCCGGGTCGGTCGCCCAATTTACCGCCGCTTGAAGATTTTAAACACTTTGGTGATGCTCTAGGACGTGCCTCCGCGTGCGGCTTGTCTAACTCGGAAATCGTCGTCGCGTTGCGACGAATGAATGACGGCCTAGCTCATACACTCAAGGTCGGCGGCATAACCGAAACCCTTCATAACGAATTGCGTGGAAACATGGCTGGGGAAATGGCCGCAGGGCTGCGGGCACAGTCCTGGTATTTCGACAGAGTCCCGTGCGGCGAAGTTCTTGCCAAGTGGCGTAAAATGAAAAAAATTCTGCCGTTTTGACGAGGACTCAAGCGGCATTGTATTTTTCCGCTGAACATACCGACAATTTTAGGACTGGGTGTGGGTCTCCGGAAAAACTAATGTTCCATCCCGCCCGATCTTGTTCAGAAGATCGCTTTGCCAGTTAATGTAGCGCCAGTATTTTTTATCCGGCGGGTCAAGATCATCAAGCCGGGCGATCGTGTAAAGGTCGTTCGGGACCCCTGCAGCCTGTTCCAGGCCTTTTGCCAGCGGTAGCCCAGCAGCTTGCCACGCTTCTGTTCCGCCGGCGAGGGCAAATATTTTTGCCTGCGTCAGCTTCGCCAAATCATGTGCTGCGAGGCGTGCGAGCTTCCCGTCAGGACTTGTCGTTACGTAGGTATCGACGTCTGGTAGTGCGCGAACATCCTCGCCAATGCGCGATCTCAGTGCCCACCATGCCTTCGGAATATGTCCACCATGATGTTTGAGGCTGCTCGCGAAATCAACAACAGCAGTGCTCCCCTGTAAGAGATTAGCTGAAAGTTCATCCGGAAATATCTCATCAATACTGAGATGATCAAGTTCCGGCACAGCAGGACTATAGGGGCCTGCTTCCAGACCATGCTGGGGAAGGTCGCCGCCGAGTACCCGTACATCGGCCCAGCCTTGTTGCAACAGAAATGCAGCGATAACGGTAGCCCGAACGCCGGTGTCGTCGATGAGAACAATTCGCGCTTTTTGTGTAGCAATATAGTAGCCACTCGACCCTGCTATTTGCCCTCCGGGAGCCGGCCGTGAGCCTGGCAGGTGCCCCGCTTCATATTCCTCTGGAAATCGGACATCGAGCATATAGAGCGATCGATCCATGCTTTCGCTTTGCCATATTTCGAGTTCTTCAAGAGAAATTGTCTGAACACCAAACTTGTTGGCGATTTTTTTCGCAGCGGCGCGACCCCAAGCATCGGCTTCGGTGGATATCGGGCCTGTACTAATAGCGGTGGCACCATGGTCCAACTCTAGACCGGCGAGGTACCAACCCATGGTGCCGTGCTGGAGTGCTGCGATCGGATTTGGCAGGCCGGCATAGATCAACGATTGCGAACCGAGAACGGAGCGGGTTTTTCCGGCGCAGTTGATGACAACAAGTGTCTCTGGATCCGGCACCAAGTCATGAATACGGTAAACGAGTTCCGCAACAGGCGTATCTATCCCACCTGGAATGCTCGACAGGCAATATTCATCGGGTGGTCTGCTGTCGAGGACGACAATTTTTTCGCCAGCGTCCATTTTTTTCTTCAGTTCTGTCGCTGTAATATGTCGAGTATTCTCTCGTTCACTGAGGTACTCGCCGAAAAGCTGTGAGGGTGTAAATCGTCCACTGAACAACTCAAAGCCTGCCTTGTCCCAGCCCTTGGTTCCTTCTTCTAATATTGAAATATCGCTATATCCGGCCGCTTCGAGCAAAGGGAGCGCGCGTTCGGATAATCCATCACTGCCATCGCACAGTACGAGCCGCGTTGACAGGCGCGGGACAAGATCCCTAATTTCTAGTTCAAAACGACTCTGTGGCACATTGACGGCGAGCAGAAGATGTTCGAGGCCGTACGATCCTTCTTCGCGTGGGTCGATGATCGCGATTTCACTTCCGTCGAGGAGTGCGGACATGAGTGATTTCGCATTAATCGACGTTGCCATGAAGTTGTCCTCCAAATGAACACTCCGGGGAGAATGCACGAAGGGGAGGTGAGACCAAACCACAAATTGCAAAGTTGGAGGAGAATGGCAGCCATAAGATAGCAAGCCGAGTAGCGACCTGCCGTCCTTACTTTGCGCCGTGACATATCATCACGTGCCCTGCTACATTCAGGTCTCGATAATCGACAGTCCTTCGCTTCTTGCGGACCGAATCTGAGTATTCTGGACCGCTATATTTTTGCAAACTCATATCCAGAAACGAGACCAATGCCCACACTTGAGCCAGTAGACGCAGTGGTGAAGAACGACACAGAACAAACGGCGCTCAAAACCGTAATTTTGCTCGCAATTTGTCAGGCACTGAGCCAATCAGCCAGCATCATAATAGGTGTTGTTTCCGCGCTTACAGGACTCATGCTAGCGGAAGATAAGTCGCTTGCCACATTAGCGGTGGCACTCATGATGGTCGGCGTTATGGTGGCAACTATACCGGCCTCTTTCTTAATGAAACGCATTGGTCGGCGTGCGGGATTTACGATCGGCCAGATTTGTGGAGCGACTTCCGCGCTGATCTCCATCTATGCGATCTTTAGTGGAAATTTTTGGCTATTCGTTGCTGCTGGCCCTATTTACGGCATCCATACGGCCTTCTTTCACTACTACCGTTTTGCTGCGGCCGATGCTGCGACCGATGCCTACCGTAGTCGGGCAATTTCTCTTGTACTAACAGGCGGCGTTCTAGCAGCAATTCTTGGGCCGAACCTGGCTGTATGGACTCGCGATCTATTCGCTCCAGTTGTGTTCGCTGGTGCCTATGCTGCGGTCTTCGTGTTGTGTCTTGTGAGTATGAGCGTAGTACAGTTCATTAAAATTCCCCGGCCGACGGTAAAGGAACAGGCAGAAACAGGGAGGCCGCTCTCGGAAATTGCGCGACAACCCGCATTCGCTGTCGCAATACTTTCGGCGATGCTTGGTTACGGCTCAATGTCGTTGGTTATGACAGCGACACCATTGGCGGTCACTGCGCACGGGCATTCCTTCTCAGATGCGGCATTTATTATCCAATGGCATGTCCTTGGCATGTTTACGCCCAGCTTCTTCACCGGCCATTTGATTCATCGGTTTGGTACGTTGAACATAATACTTGTGGGTGCGCTGCTCATTATGTCGTGCATCGCCGTGCATCTGTCAGGGGTCGAGCTTGCAAACTTCTGGTTTGGATTGGTGGCACTCGGGGTCGGCTGGAATTTTATGTTCATCGGTGGAACCACGCTTCTCACCACGACCTATAAGCGAGCAGAACGCGCGAAAGTACAGGCGATCAACGACTTCTGTGTCTTCGGATCGGTCGCAACCGGCGCATTGTCTTCCGGCATCTTGCACGAATTGTTTGGTTGGGATGGCGTTAATTTCGGGATCGTGCTGCCGATCTTGATAGCCTTCGGTGCTGTGTTATGGTTACGTCTGCGGCCGGTTCCAATGGCTGCGCAATAGCTCGTTTCTGGTCCCCGCAGGCAGACAAAATGAAAGCCAGTTAAATCGCCGATCACCAAGACAAACCACGACACACGCTAGCACTGCTGGCGTCCAGTCAGGCGCTGACAGAAACCGGGAACATCATTATTGGTGTAACATCGGTACTTACAGCCTATATGCTTGCCGACGATAAAGCATTGTCGTCAGTCCCGGTGGCGCTGCTCTTCACATTTGTTATGGTCGCGACTGTTCCAGCGTCATTATTGATGCGACGGTTCGGTCGGCGTGTCGGTTTTACCGTCGGTCAGTTGATCGGTGCGTCGGCTGCGGCGCTCTCCGTCTTTGCCATATTTCAGAGCAGCTTTTGGCTGTTTGCGGCCGGTGGCGTATTGTTCGGCATTCACGGTGCGTTCGCGCAATATTACCGATTTGCCGCCGCCGACTCTGCCGGAGAGCAATATAGAAGTCGTGCAATTGCCCTCGTGCTGGCAGGTGGCGTAGTTGGTGCCATCGCTGGCCCGGAGCTTTCAAAACTCTCTCGTGATTTGTTCCAACCCGTAGTTTTTGCGGGAAGTTATGCGGTTATTGGTTCTCTCTGTCTTGTTGCTGTTGCGATTTTGCAGTTTGTCAAAATTCCACATCTCACACACGCGCAACGGCAAAACACCGGTCGGCCTTTGTTGGAAATTGCACGCCAACCGGCATTCATCGTCGCAGTGTTGTCAGGGATGCTCGGGTTTGGCTCTATGACACTTGTCATGACGTCGACACCCCTAGCGGTAACAGCGCATGATCACTCGTTCTCAGACGTCGCTTTTGTCATTCAGTGGCATGTCCTTGGCATGTTTGCGCCGAGCTTTTTCACGGGTCATTTGATCCATCGATTTGGCACACTCAACATAATTCTCACCGGCGCTCTTCTAATTATGTCGTGTATTGCCATCAATTTGTCTGGCGTTGAGCTGGCTAATTTTTGGTTTGCATTGGCTGCGTTGGGTGTTGGCTGGAACTTCATGTTTATTGGCGGCACGACCTTGCTTACAACGTCTTGCCGACCGGAAGAGCGAGCTAAAGTGCAGGGTACAAACGATTTCTGCATCTTTGGAGTGGTCGCATGCGCAGCATTTTCGTCAGGAATCATGCACAACGCTTTAGGATGGCAAACCGTCAATTTGAGTGTTGCTGTTCCGATCGGAATTGCGTTTAGCGCCGCGCTCTGGTTGCGGTTGCGCGGGAATACGGCACCGGTAGTTTGACGCAAGTTTTGGGGTCGCCGATGCATTAAACCAAACCTCACCGCCGTCGTTTTATTGGATTGTTATGTAGCCGAAGCCGCCAATGCTCGGTTGAAATGGATGGAGGCCGAAGCCGGCATCATAACTCTCCGCGATATGGTTATCCGCCAGCCAGAGGACTAGGCCGTCTTTGGTTTACCGGACTACAGACTCTCTTTTCGCGAGGCAAAAACCTTTTACCAACGCAACATGGAGCTGGATGTGCCAGATATTGAATATTATTATTCCGTTAGTTCGGTGTTTGCCTATTTTGGAAGCCACCGGCTGTCGGAGCTGGCGCAACGTCATGGCGCGCGTGTCATCCACAAACCGATATTCCACGGTGTTGTTGTTCCCGAGACCGGTGGACTCCGTTTCCGCACAATGTCACCGGTGCGCATAGCGCACTTTTTTCGGGAAGTCGAACGATGGAGCGCGTATCTCGACATTCCGGTGGTGAGTGGGGATCCAAAAAACCATTACACTGCTCGCGAATTGCCATCTGGAATGGTAATCGCTGCCCAGCGCCACGGCCTAGACGTAGACACGTTGAGCTTTAAAATTTGCGAGGCTCTGTGGCGTGATGAGCGAGACATGGCTGATGCGTCTGTGTTGGCAGAAATTGCGACTTCGCTCGGTATGGATGCAGAGCTTTTGCTCAACGATGCCCTATTGCCTGATGTTCAGGCTGAATATGAGAAAAATTCTAAAGATTGTGTGGCAAAGGGGGGGTTTGGTTCACCTACATATATTGTGAATGATGAGCCGTTTTGGGGACAGGACAGGCTTGAGTTTGTCGAACGGGCGCTTGTCGCTGATGCGACACCATAGTTCTGCGCACCGTTTTGCCTGGGCTAGCCCGCCGCCACGCGGGCCAGCTTCAAAGCTCTAGGAGGTGGTTTTTCTTGACGTAAATTACGCAGCCCTCATCTGTCCAGTCGGAGTGGCTGCTCCCGACTGGATAGCGAAGCCAGGTTCCTGCCGCGTGATCACCCGCTTCGTCACTGAATACACCGTCCAAAACGAAGATTTCTTCGCCACCCGTATGGAGGTGCATCGGAACCGAGGTTCCTGCGGCAAATTTTGTCAAATGGACATCTTCGGGATGCTCGTCTTCTCGGTAGAGTGACAACATTTCGATGCCGTCGAACTTCGAGGCCTGCCATGTGGCTGCGTTGGTATCGATGATGATTTGTTTGCGTGTTAAGCCAGGATACTGACGCAGTTTGACAAAGATTACGCAGCCTTTCTTGGAGAATGGTGCATGGCTAAAACCTTCTGGGTGAAGGATAAATGTTCCGGCAGGATAATCTCCGTGTTCGTCGGAAAAAACGCCTTCAAGCACGAATATTTCTTCGCCATCCGGATGTGGATGAGTTGGGAATTTGCTGTTGGGATCGTAGCGCACGACAGACGTAACGCGACCGGCTTCTGCGGCTCCAGCAAGATCAAGGCGTTTGCGCCAAACGTTTGGGCTGGGACTTTCTTGCCAGTCCATATGGGCCGTTTGCATGATCACTGTCTGTGTAAAATCATCATGTAAGCCTACTGCTTCCATATCTATCTCCCGTTCAAACGGCTTGATCGCAAAAAAATTTACGCGTGCATGGTAGCGCACCGCCTTCGTATAGGAAAATGGTGTTGTTTCACCTTATTCTCATTTCATTTTTGGCCGGTTCTCTGGCTCTGATAAGTCCGCCGGAAAGCGAACAAATGCCTTAGCCGGCTGACAATCAACTGTCTATCGGGACACCGCTACTGCGACGGACACCTGAACGATCTCAGACACATCAAGCATTTGACCCTGAAATTTGGGTTTGCGAAGCATGCGATGCCATCATGGATCCATATTGTGTGGTTGAGGCTAGCGGCAAACGTTGGTTAAGTTATCTTCCCCCAAACGAGCAAATTTCTTCTCCAACAGCAAGCGTGGAAGTTTGGCGAATTAAAAAGCGATCTGCGACGCCCTGAGTCGCGTTGGCCGAGGTGTGTATGTAGTAAAACCGATCTATTAATCTCCAATATCGATTCAAATGCACTGTAGAAGATGCGTACTGCAATTCTTGCAGTCGCTGCTTCCGAAATGGGGAATAGAAAGTTCAACGCCGGATTCAGTAGCCATTGCCTGCAATAATGCACATTCCTTGCCACCTGGTACCGGCACGGTGATTAGTTCGGATGCAATTTGTGTAAGCTGGTCTATATGCCAGCGGGTAGCCTTGTCAGATCGAAAATGGCGGGTGATCCGCGCGCGTATTCCTCCCGGGCCGTAAGCGCTGCCTGCATATGCATACCAGCCAGTTTCAAGGGTGCCAGGAGGTCGGCGCCCAATTGAAATGGACAATGGTTCAGCAAGTCTCGCAATCAACAAATATGCCCCTGCAATTTTCGGAAGGGTGGATTTTTGATCTGGATGGATTGGTGTTGCGCCAGCAACTAATCGTGCAGCGGTAATGATTGGCGACATCGTATCCGCTCGGCAACAGTTAAATCATGAACCGAGGTTCACCGCGTGTACCAGCCTATTCCGCCGCAATCGAACTTCTGTTGCTGGGCAGCTCTGCGCGTATAACGTATGCGAGGGTCTGCACAACCTGTTCAGGTGTTTCGCATACCGCGAGTGCTGCCGCGTCAATTTCTTTCAACGCATGGTTATGCTCTGGGCTATGCAGGATAATGAGCGGTTTACCTAGAGCAGCGGCGCTACCAGCATCAAATGCTGCATTCCATTGTTTGAACTTTTCTCCAAATCGCACGACCACTACATCGGCGCCGGCGATCAATGTGCGGGTACGGATTGCATTCATTGCCGCACCTTTGCGGTCGTGCCAAAACACGTCTTTTTCGCTGCCAAGGATCACTGCGCCGCAATCGTCGCTGTCCGCATGGATACAGTTTGGCCCATCGAGGTGAACTGGGAGGTCGGCTTGCTTAACACCCTCGGCAATCTGATCGCGCCAATCTGAGTGGATCTCGCCGGAGAAATATACAGACCAGATTTTCTCGTTCATTTTCATTCCCATTTTTGTATCGTGCCTATTTCAGTCGGAAGAAGAATAACGAACATCCTTGTACCAAACCGTAGCAGAGTCGTGCAAATTCGTCATGTGCGGGGTATTTAGCCTACATTACCAGAGAATTTCTAAAGTAGATTGTGGTTTGTGGAAAAGATGTGTTTCCCGCAAAGCCCTTCGACGGTGGTAGTGCTATCAGTACAAATTTACGCAATTTCAGAAGTTTGTAGCCAGCTGATCATCTGTATTGTCAAATTCAACAGTTTAGTTTGGCGCAGTGTAATGGTAAATGGCGCTAACGAACGGGGAGTGGGGTGAGCATATGTCGGATAAGATTGAATTTACACAACAGTCGTTTGACGCTGGGAGTCTGATATTCGACGAAGGTGATAAAGGCGATAGTCTTTATCTGGTCACAACTGGATCGGTTGAAATCTGCAAAAATGCGTGATGATGTCCAGTAAACACTAACGACCCTTGGCAAGGGCGATATCTTCGGTGAGATGGCTTTGTTCGATGGTCGCCCACGAGCCGCGGCTGCGCATGCTGTTATGAACACTGATGTCTTGGTGTTGTAGAAGAGTGATTTCGACGTTCGTGTCACCAACATGGACCCGGTTATTTCGAGCATTGTGAAATACATGATCATGTGCGTTCGGAGCATGACTGATGAGTTCATGCGACGTGCCACTGAGGATCAAAAAAAGGAAGCCGGTTAGAGCAAAGTGTGGGTGCTTTGTTGACCTCGTCGCTTAGCGGCTGCAGGATCTACGTAGGTGTATTCGATCGTCTTGTAATCGCCATATAGTAATTGCAGGTAAGCGTCAGGATCTTGTGGGGCGAACACGGATTCTCCGAACACCGACATTTGGAACGTTGGCATCACCAGTTCATAAGGGACGCCGAATTTCCCATCTTCTGTCATTGGCATTCGAGCCTTTTTTGTAAAGCGTTCGATAACTCGATCGCCGTTACTAAGACCTTCTCGATAAGTCGACATATCGACCCGCAGTTCGCCGCGTAGACGGTTGCGTTCGTATCCAAATGGCCAGTGCGCCCGTCGATCAAATCCAATGCTAAATAACTGGTGCTTTGCGAATACTTCTATCGCATATCCATCCCCCGATGCTTTTCGTTGAAGAGAGCTCGCTAGTTCATCCCATGTCGTGTTTTCGTCCAGCAGAATTGAAATGTCGACATCGTCTTCCCAAGCCAGCAGCCCATCCTCGCGGACGGCACCGAGCAGAGTTCCTCCCTCCATCCAGTGGGTCACGCCTAGATCTGTCAGACATCTGTCAACATATAAGCAAAGGGCGATTAGATGTTCCTTGCAACATGGAGCAGTGTTTAGGCCCAGTCTGTTTACATAGAGATTGAACGAACAGGGTGCTGACAATTTGGTGCAACCGAGCCAATTGAGCGGTGAATCACCGCGTTCTAGTTCACCAATGCCGTGCTTTTTCGCAAATCCGGGTACATCACCACCGGCCTGTTGCTCCAATACAGCGAGTGCATCTGCGTTCAAGGGGGTTATAACGCGTTGTCGATCCTGAATTCTACGTCGAACAAGCCAAATAATCTCGACTGCCATTGCTGTCGCGAGCATTGCGCGAAGGTTGTTATTGTTCAGAAAAAAACCCGCTGCCAGCGCAGATGGCATTAGCGAAAGACTGGAATAATCCGCGTGTTTTGCAAAAAATTCAATTATTGGCGATGTCGGTAGAAATGCAACGGCAGGTGCGGCAATCATGTAAAACAAAAACGTGACAAACGCGATCGACACGATGAGTGCAAGCGGTTGAAATCCATCGGGCGACACGGAAACAATAGTAAATAGAATGCCGACGCTTAAGGTGCATCTGGCGATTTCAAGCTTCGACGTTGGAAGCCAGTTCCGCCGGAAACGTAACAAATGAAGAAACTGGAAGTAGGCCGTCACATACAGAAGGGCCGCAATCGCGGGGAGCATCGAGCTAATACTCATCGGAAATTCAATTGTCGTTGCGCTTCTGTGAGTCGATGAGAGGTTATTGTCAAAGGCTTACAGCAATTCGGATCGGTCAATTTCAGTCGCAAGGTTGAAGACAAAATCGCCCCGTTTTACCGGAGCGCGTACGTGTGCAACGACGATCATGCCGTCGCGTTCAAATGAAACGTTAATCGGCTCGAGTTCTGGCGTTTCAAGTGAATGGATGCAGCCGGCAAGTTGGCCGGCAGAAACTTGCTCGCCAAGTCTGCAAAATGGCTCGAATAAACCGGCTGCTGGCGCCATGACCATGCACGCTGCATCTGGGAAAATCATGAACCGTGTATTCGCCGACGGCGCATTGGACTTATTATCCGGCAATATTTGGAGATGGCGTAAAACTCGTTGGACACCTTCGGTGCCAATTTTAAGGGCGCCCATCGTGACAGTATTGGCGCCGCCTAACTCTGTGGCTACCATGGCAACATTGCAGCGGTCGCACGCTGAGGAAAGGGATCCCGCCGATGCGGTTGAGGTGACGACAATCGTCAAAGGTGCTGCGAATGCCTCGGCGGCCGCAAGTTTGCGTGCCCGCAAGTCTTTGTCGCCACCGATAACAAGAAAAGCGCAGGGGAGATATCGCGCTCCGCTGCCGGCTGAATGGAGGTCCATCGCGACATCGCACCTGGGTAGGATTTCTGACTCCACGAAATGAGCGACGGCATGTGTCGGCCCGCCGTCAGGATCGCCCGGATAGATGCGGTTCATGTTGGCCCCGTCGATATCGGAAACTCGTCGATCTTCCTGCACGGCTAAATAATTGAGGGCTGGCATGATGATGATGCGGCCCTCGACGCGGTCAGGATCGATCTCGCGAATGAGGCGCCCGGCAATCACCTGACCCTCGTATTCGTTGCCGTGATTGCCGCCTGTGATGAACGCCGTTGGGCCGTTGCCTTTGCCGATGACGGCAATAGGGTAGGGGATGGCACCGCCAGATGTCTTGTTACCTGAATGCATAACGCGCAGGTAGCCGACTTGCCGACCGGGTCGGTCAAAATCGACATTCATACTTATCGTTGATTTCTTTGCGTCCGAAGTCTTTGCCATTTCTTGCGATCTTCCAGTTCGATACGTAGCGTGGTCGGCACCCGTACGCCGTCGTTACTCGCTTATAGAAGGGTAAGCCCTGCGCCTCTATGTTGCCCCGACGCCGCGGACCTTTGTCGTTCTGCGAAGTCTCTTTACAAGTAATTGCAGCATTCCCCGCGTCAGCGGCGTTGCTGTTTCGAAAACCTCATCAAAATTCTTTTTTGACACGGTGGCACAGGTGGTCGAAACTTTTGCAATTGCTGTCGCGGAACGCGGCTCGTTATCGAGGAGGGCCATTTCGCCGAACGCCTCGCCAGCTTCAAGAGTATCAACGATAGCTGCTCCGTCCTTACCCTCGACCACGACATCTACCGTACCGGCATGAATTAGATAGGCGCTTCGCGGAACATCTCCTTCTTTGAAGATGACTTCGCCTTCGTTGAACAGTTTATATTCCAACATGTCAGTAACCATACTTGGTACGCCTTCACTGCGCGTGGTTCAGTTCATTAAAAATCCATAAAGCAAATGTTGTGCAAAATATGGCCACGAATGAACGTAATTTGTCTTAACATCGTGCCAACATAAACAAATTTTTATCTTTATGCAGTTTGAACAGTCGGTCTGCTCCACACCAACAGTTGAGAAGACAGCAGGCTGATAACGCCGCAAGCTGCAATGATCGCAGCCATTGGCATCGGCGTGCCGTCATACATTTGACCGACTGCGGTACCGGCTATGGCACCAAAACCAAACTGGCTTGCACCGAAGACGGCGGCGACAGTGCCTGCCTTCAATGGATATCCTTCGACCGCCAGCGCAATGGCATTAGAGGTGATGAAACTGGTTGCACCTAGGTAGAAGAAGAGCGGGGTTACGATCCCGACCAGTGCACCAGTTCCCGTCCAGGCGGCGTATAGCAATGCAATCCCGCTGCATGCGGCCATTGCAGCGCCAAATACAACATGACGTTTGGCGCCGAACCTCGTTACGAGTTTTCCATTGATATATGTAAAAATCATGAGGCTGACGATATTCAAACCGAACAGATATCCATACGCTTCGGGTGCGACACCGAAAAATTCGATGTAAACGAAGGGCGTGCCTGAAATGTAGGCAAACATGCCTGCAAATGCGAAACCACCGGTTAGTAGGCAAGTGACCACACGAAAATCCTTAAAAACACCAGCGTAGCCTGCAAAAACCCGCAATAGTGTCTCCTTATTTTGCCGTTCTCTTGGATTGCTTTCAGAGAGTCCGAACAACAGAATGACAAGGCAAATACAGCCAAAACCCGACAGAATCCAAAAAATTGCCCGCCAGCCGAACCATTGCAGAACGTAGCCGCCGATCAACGGCGCACTGAGTGGTCCTAACATAGTGACAAGCATCATATATGACATCACCCGTGCGCTTTGATCTCCGCTGAAACGGTCACGGACAATGGCGCGCGTGATCACCGTCCCGGCGCCACCGCCCAATGCCTGAAGCGCACGAAATCCGATCAGCGCTTCAATACTCACACTCATTGCGCAGAGTGCGCTGGTGATAATGTACAGGATCACGCCGGCGACCAGCATAGGCCGGCGGCCATATTTGTCGGAAAGCGGTCCCCAAAACAGTTGACCTAACGCAAAGCCAATAAAAAAAGCACTGAGTGTCAGCTGGGTGCCGCCGGCTGATGCTAAAAACTCGCGCCCGATGGTCGGCAGGCTGGGCAGATACATGTCGATGGAAATAGGAGCAAAAGCGGACAACAAGCCGAGCAACCAGACAATCGAGATAGCTCCGCTCCCAGAACTTTGCTGCTGAATTCCCTCAGTCTTGTCGTCGCGCTTAGCGTTCATCGGGCGCTCTGCCACGCCCTTTTCGCCTCCGGTATCACGCGCGCTTGCGGGCTACGGTCATGCCATCACCGATGAACATCATACAGGCGCTCACTCGTGTATCGTTGTGGATCTTCTTATTGAGTGCACGGATGGCTTCGGTACTTGGATCGGTGGCATCTTTGTCAATGACGGCTCCACTCCACATGACATTGTCGATCGCAACGACACCGTTTTTCCGCAGAAGCGTGAGGGCACGCTCGTAGTAGTTGTCGTAGTTGACTTTGTCAGCATCGATGAAGGCGAAATCGAACGTACCGGCTTCGCCAGAGTTGATAAGTTCGTCCAGTGTCTCGACACCGGGGTTCAGTCGCAGATCAATTTTCTCAGACACGCCAGCTTCTTCCCAGTAACGCCTGGCAATATTGGTCCACTCTTCGCTGACATCGCAGCAAATGAGCTTGCCATCGGGTGGCAACGCGGCTGCCACTGCTAACGAGGAGGATCCGGTAAATGTCCCGACCTCCAGTGCTTTTTTCGCACCAATCGCCGGAATTAGAAACGCGAAAAACTGCGCCTGCTCTTGAGAAATATGCATAGGAGTTGGCAATGTTTCGGTCTCAGCACGTTGGCGCGTGACCACATCAGTTTCATGAATGGAATTTTCGACCATATAGCCATAGAGCTGTTCGGCCCGCTTGAGTGCCGTACTGATCATAATGTGTTCTCCCTACATTTATTATTTTGATTCGGAATGGACGAGCGCGCCATGAACAGGCAAACACCGGTGTGACGCGTCATTCCACGTGGACTGGTTTACTGAGTCGTTCAGTTAGGAGCGAGGCTGGTTCTGTCAAGTCCTAGCCGTTGGTTCCCGTGCGGCTGTCGGGGGTGGGGATATGGCTCGGCAAGCCGTCGCGTAGTGGGCGGATATATTCGAATCCAAACCCACAGCAACCGCCAATGATCTGCGCGCCCTGTTCGACCCAACACCGGGCATGTTCCAAGAAGGCATTCTCAGCAGTTTGGTTGATCAAGCTTGTGTCGCTGTGCCGGTTTACGTAGTCGGTGCCACGGTCAGCGTCGGGATAAACCCCAATCGGACCATGCCATTTCTTCTGCAACACGGGGATGGATTGTGTCGTCGCCTCGACTGTTGAGTGGAAGATGGTCGCAAGGTCGCCGCCCAAAGCGATAACCTCATCGAGTCCGTCTTCAAACAATTCCGGTGCGGTATAACCGCCTCTGAGCGACCCGTCTTTCATGTCGATGCGACTCTTGAATCCGATCCAGAACGGAAGTCCGGTTGCGGCACAAGCTTCCGAAACCCATTTTCGATGCTCGATACTGCCAGTCACTTCGGCTGCAAGAAAATCAACGCCGGACTCAGCCAGAATTTCCGCCTGCTCGCGCAAGTTCGCTCTGCATTGTTCCTTGGTATAGTTGCTCCAATCTTTGTAATAACGGTCCGGGAGTGGCTCCCCGTCGCTCAAGACTCCGTAATTGGAGATAGCACCGGCTATGTAGACTGGTCGGTCTTTTGCCGCGCGGTCGCGCGCTTCCTGTGCCAAAACGACAGCACGCAGATTGAATTCGCGGGTCATTTCACCCATTCCCAAAGGCTCAAGGCAATGACGCGCTGATGAGAACGTATTAGTGGTGACGATGTCGACGCCATCTTTGATATAGGTCTCATGCATCTGGCGCACCGTATCTGGATGCGAATGCAGCGCGACCGCGGCCCATGCCGTCACACCTACCGGCACGCCCAATACTTGCAACTGGGTTCCGACCGCGCCGTCGAGGATGATTACTTCGCCGGCATCAATGCGCCGGCGCAGATCTTCATAAGATGTCATGGATGCTCTTCTCTAATGCAATTTTGGCATTTGTTTATCGTGTGCTCTAACTGTGTCCTGGCGTCAAGCGAGTTCCAAACTGGCAACTTTGTCGGCCAGTTCGATCAGCCGTTCATGGTCTTTTAGTCCAGTGATGTAGCGTTCGGGGATTCCCGAGAGGCCAACCATCGCACCGGATAACGAGCCTGCCAATGAGGCTCTTTCCATATTGCTACAGCCACCGTTCACCGCCGACAACACCGCCATCTCGAAGTTGTCAGGATAGCGGTGAACGAAAAAATACACGGCGGGAAGCAGGAAGCCCATTGTGCAGGGCAGGCCGGCAATGCGACAGACAAGGTAAGGCTCGATGGTGATTTCGGGATCGTTTGCCACCACGCCGTTGCGTATTTGTGTGAGTGTATCAAAAGAAGGGACACTTGCCCGGATCTTTGGATTTTGAGCCATCTGGATCATGTGTCCGCTGATGTCGTCGATCGAAACGCCTTCAATGAACGCGGCCGTCGTCAGAATGAAGGCAAGGGACTGACCAACAACGGACATGTCGCGATGGGTCAGTCTGGTCATGGGATTGGCGACTTCAAGCAGACGCGTTGTGTCACCGCCAAGCCAGGCAGCCAGTACCGTCCCGTGATTAGCCGCCTCCTGGTTGTCGCAGTGCCCGCCGCACTCGCTCCACGGCACGCCTTCGTTACGCTGTTTCCAGACGTCGCGCAGAAACCAGTTAGTGAAGCGGCCGGACATACTTGTGCCGTCGAGTGTGGCCAGCAGTTCGTCGAGTCTTCGCGTGAAGTCCTCCTGATCGTATTTGCCACATTCGGCAACCGACTCCAGAAGCATGATGAAGACCTCTCCGACCTGCGACACGTCGCCAGCCCGCAAGCCGTACTCGTGGCGCAGGCGCGCGATATCGCCAAAAGTGTCGGTGCGCTCGGTTTTCTGGTCCATATAGTCGGAGACCCAGGGACCGCACTCGCGCTTGAAGGAATCGAGGTCGCAGTAATAGTGACAGCCGAGAGCCAGCGCCTCGCCGACCAGATTGCCGATGATCGCGCCCATCGCACGGTCTTTGCGCCCGTTATCTACCATGATGAATTCGCCTCTCTGAGACGGGTGGAGTCACCCGAAGTTCGTAGGAAGCATAGCTTAATCGGGCAGGGCCAAAAATTGAATTTTTGTGACGCTGCCCTTTTAGAATATATATGCCGTAGATTTTCGCGGTGCTACTCGCCCACTCGCGCTATTTGCGTTAAGACAGGTTCCTATGGATGCAGCCAATAATAGTGATCCCGCCCAGGCTGCCGCAAAGTTACCGCCCGCTATTGGCGACTCCACGGACGTTGGGGCAGATGAATCGCAGAACAAAGGGTTAGTTCTCACACCGGGCCGCCGTCGTTTGGTTTTTGCCGCGACAATGGCGACGACCTTTATGGCAGCGATTGAAATTCATATTGTCGCCACGGCAATGCCTTCGATCCTGCCACAACTCGGTGGGTTTCATCTCTATAGCTGGGTTTTTGGTGGGTTTGTTCTCGCACAGGCAGTGACAACGCCAGTTTATGGAAAACTTGCTGACCTTTACGGTAGGCGCCGCATTCTTGCGACTGGAACCATCGTTTTCCTTTTAGCTTCTCTATTATGTGGTCTGGCCACGAGTATGCCGGAACTCATTATCTATCGCGCCCTTCAGGGACTTGGTGCGGGTGCAATTCTGCCGGTCGCACACACAATCGTCGGAGATATCTACACGCCCGAAGAACGCGCGAAAGTGCAAGGTCAATTGGCGAGCGTCTGGGCAATCGCAGCAATTGCCGGGCCAGCATTCGGCGCCGTCATTGTTGCGCAGTTCGATTGGCGATGGGTGTTCTGGATCAATATTCCGTTGGGGATCGTCTCTTTGGCGATGATCCAGATATTCTATCGTGAAACCGCGCTACGGCATGTCCACAGTATCGACTATATCGGCGCGATACTGCTCATGCTCGGCAGTGGTTCGTTCATGGTTGTAGTGGTCCAGGGAGCCAATTGGCCTGCGTGGCTGAATGTTTCCCTGCTCGTAACGGCGGTGTTTGCCATCGTCGGGCTCGTGTTCCAGGAACGACGAGCGCCTGAGCCAATATTGCCGCTTGATCTCTTACGTAATCCCTTGATTGCCATTGGCATGCTTGCGGGTGCAGTTCTTGGCGCAGAAATCATGGTCATTATTACTTTCCTGCCTGCCCATGTGCAGGGTGTTATCGGCGCCTCGGCCGGTGCTGTTGCGATAGCTTTGGTCGCCATGTCACTCGCTTGGTCAGCCACTGCTGCGATCGGCGGCCGGTTAATGATCCGGACGTCTTATCGGACAACAGTCATTGTCGGTTCCACATTGCTCATACTTGGCTGTACAGCGTTGTTTTTACATACGCCGGCGAACGGGCTGGTTTGGCTGAGTATCGCCGCAACACTTGTCGGTGCTGCTATGGGTTTCAGTCACAGTACCTATGTCATCGCTGTCCAGTCGAGCGTTGAATACCAACGTCGCGGTATTGCAACGTCAACGCTCTATTTCAGCCGCATGCTCGGGCAGGCAGTTGGTGCCGCGATATTTGGCGCCATCGTAAACGCCGGCCTTCGCGCCGGTCCGCCGGGCGCACCGGAAATGGTTGAGGCGATGATGGACCCGGCACGCCGTACGGACTTTGAGCCGGAGGCGCTAAGAGGGCTGGTCGATTTACTCGCCGGTTCGCTCCAGGACGCCTATTTGGTTGCGCTCGCGCTCGCCTTCGTTGTGCTGATTTTGGCGACCCGTGTTCCGCGTCACCTTCGGCCAACGGATGGCCGTGCTACTGGAAAAAATTAAGGATACGGGCAATCTGATTGCCGGTCAGCCGTTCCGAGCAAAAATCGGGTGGATTGACGGATCCATTCCTGTCACGCACGCCTTCGTTCGGACTAGGGCGGAGCTCAGATGGCGCAAAATGCAAAGGCAATGGGCGGGCAAAGTTGGGCGCTGCTCGTCATTCTCTCAGTGCTATGGGGTGGGGCGGTCTTCTTCGCAGGCGTCGCAGTCAAAGAACTGCCACCGCTGACAGTCGTCTTCGCGCGCGTGTCTCTAGCCACAATCACGCTCTTGCCGATTTTCTGGTACTACGACCATTCACTGCCTCGTTTGTTCTCAGATTGGCGTCCTTTCATTGGTATGGGGCTCCTGAATAACGCGCTTCCATTTAGATTTATTTTTGCCGGTCAAACACTAATAACGGTCGGCCTGTCCTCCATCATTAATGCCATGACGCCTCTGTTCACGGTCATCGTCATGGCTGCATTTCGCGAGGAATGTCTCAGCGTTTATCGAGTGCTCGGTGTGCTGCTGGGCGTGGTCGGTATCGGGATTTTACGTGGGATAGAAGGGTTAATAGACGGCACTCAAACACTTGGAATCGGACTTTGTCTTGCCGGTACATTGAGTTACGGCTTTGCAGCCCTATGGGGACGCTGATATCTGGTCGATATTCCCTCCTGAAGTCTGCGACATGTCAGTTGATTTTCTCGACCGTCTTTATGGCCGTCGTTGTCTCATTCATTGATCAGCCGTGGACGCTGAATGCACCAAGTCTGGCGACCATGTTGTCACTATTGGCACTTGCCGTTTTCGGAACAGCCGTTGCTTATATCATTTTCTTCCAGATACTCGTCCGCGCCGGCGCAAGCAACGTCATGCTTGTAACTCTGCTCATCCCCATAAGGGCATTGATCCTGGGAAATATTTTCCTTGATGAGCCAATCCAAGCGAAAGAAATCATTGGCGCGCTCGTCATCGGAATTGGGCTTCTCTTCCTGGATGGGCGGGTCATCAACTGGGTAACGGGAAGACGTAGTGCAGTTGGGTGAAGGAGTATAGGACAGGAACGATCGGTGAAGCCTTGCCGCTCGTGGTCTGCTCAGGTGGTGGTCTCTGGCTTTAACGGAATGCCGCCGGCTTTAACCCAGCGGTAGCGCTCGGAAAGTGCGTTTGATAACGGCCGGCGTTGGTCATCGGGCACTCCAATCCACATGCGCAGCAGATGGCGCTTCCGTTCGTCTTCCTCGTAATCCTCAAAAGCTTCCCGCGCATGCATGATCATGTGGTTGTTGATGAGTTGGATATCGCCTTCTTGAAAACTCATGGAGAGCCTGAGTTCAGGTCGATTGGCGATTTCCTGAACTTTATCCAACGCTTCCCGTTGGAGATATGTCAACTTAAGCGTCTCCCCGTATCGAGAGACCGATTCGTAGTAGGGGCGGCTGCAAAATCGTGCCGAGACCTTGCCGTCACGCTCGCTGAACATAGGAATGCTAAACCAGGGCTGTTCGCCTTCAGGCTCCTCACTCCGCCAATCGACATTGAAAAGACCGTATGTGGCCTCCAAGAGGTCTAGACGTTCCGCACTAAGCACATTGTGAACGGTCAAGGCGCTGACCAATGCGCTAACGCCGCCGGACTTGGCGGTACGAAGGCAAAATAGCCCCAGCACGTCAATCGGCAGGAGGTCGCAGTGGAAATCCATCCGCTGGCTGGTCTGATATCCCCGAGCGTTGGGGTCGTCGTAGGATCGCCCTTCATCGCGCACATGCCCAAGCCTGTGGCCGCGCGCATTTTGCGATACCGGATTGCCGAAATGAACGCCAATTCCCCAGTAAATGAGCGCGCAATCGTCATCCGTGTAGCGATCTCGTGGCAGGCCGCGAAGAAGTTGAAATCCGCGTCCATGCTCCAGTTCGACGAGGATTTTGTCGAGTTTGGCAGCGAATGTGGGGAGCGGAAAAGCTTCAGCGCCAAACGGTATGGAGGCCCCGATGCGGTGAAGGTTAGCGAGCGCGTCGTCGATTTCCGCAATTGCCGAATCGCTTAGCTGATGGACCCAGATTGGGTCATCTTGAATCTGCGGGCCGATCCAGGCACCGGCGTCATCGATCATTTCTTCTTTACGGAATTCCATCTATATACTGTCGTTTTTCAACATCTGTTCGATGGCTTTGAGGTTGTTCATCGGGCCGGCAGCATGTGGATTGATAGCCAGCACGTCGCGGAACGCGGTTGCGGCGGCGTTGAAGTCTTCCAAGGCGATACGGCATAGCCCGAGCCCAGAAATTGCGCCGAAATGACGTGGCTCCAATTTCAATGTGACCTCGATGTCGGTGATTGACCCGGAAATATTGCCGCGCATATAGCGAACCGTTGCCCGCCGATTCCACCCTTCAGCGAAATCAGGAGCGACTTCAATGAGTTCGTCGTAGAGCTTTTCGGCAAACGCGAGTTGATTGCTGGAGAGTGCGTTTCGACCACGCTCCAATAGAGAATTTATGTCGTCGCCATCGATTTCAAACCAGATGTTCCAAATCGCTCGCTCGATTTTCAACGCCTCGGCGCCGTTGTCGACGACCAGCAATTGGTCAAACAGCGTCCCCAAACGTGCGTCGGTTTGGTCAGCAAAGGCGGGTGAGGCGAGGGTAAAGCCAAGGATTAAAGCGACACAGGCGATCGTGGTGCAGGCAATCCTAGCAAAGGCGCATCTGCGTCCAAAAATTTTACCAAAGGACATGGCTCTCCATCCCTCCGAAATTCTATAAATGATGGCAGAGATTATACGACACTGCCGTCGGATGGGTAACTATCGTAGCGATGAACAGGTCGTGATGCTCGACAATGATGTATTGGTAGCCCGGCCGTGTGGGCGGCAATCCTGAAGGCAGTCAACCAGCTAGTAAGTAATGAGCCAATAAGAACGGTGCATTGATGATAGACAAAGCGAAAAATCATGGACGTTCGGAAATGCTCGACTCCCTGGATATTTCAATCGCAACACTATCCGAGAAACCAATCATCGGGTGATTGTTGCAGCTTTATCTGCACGATTTTTCAGATTTTGCGACGGATAGCGACGCGACTTGGGATGTAAGCGACGACGGATTTTTTCAGTACAAATATTTTGACAGCTACTGGATTGATTCCAGCCGCGAGCCATTGCTCTTCCGAATGGACGACCAGATCGTTGGATTTGCCCCCCTGAACGAATGGTCTGCATCAGGCCGTGGGATCGGTTGCGGAATGGGCGATTTCTTTATTATGCGGAAGTATAGAGGCATGGGGTTAGGTAAGCGTGCTGCTCTGGAGATCATTCGCGACCGCCCCGTCAATTGGGAAATAGCCGTTCGCGATTACAATAAGCCCGCGCTTAGTTTCTGGCGCTCTGTCGTCATGTCGATTGATGAATTTACCGTTGAAGAAATAGCCGGTGACAACAAACGGTGGACCGGTCCTATTTGGCACGCTTCAGAGGTCAGCAGTGCAGTCCACGGATTATTTTACGCAGGGATGAAGGGGTGTAATGTTCACCGAGAGGTTCAAGGCAACCCACGCAGAACCGCAAGAACGGCCCAGGATTACCGTTGCTGATAGATGGCGTTGGCTTTCTGCCGAAACACTCGCAATACAGATCGCTAATACGTACCAAGAAACCAGCCAGAGCTAGGTTACCTTTGTGCCTGTGTGAAAGTGGAGTTGTTTCCTTGGTTTCGACTAGTTCGCGGGCGCTCGCGGCGACGGCCTCAAAGATAGTGATTATGCTTTTCTGAACTCGAACGTACTCGTACTCCTGCCAGTTCACACGGGCCGAATTCTCCGGACGTTTGAAGGGTAGTGGAGGATATCCGGGCAACCCACTCGTGGATTTTGCGAGTTTTCTTGCACCATGCTCAAGTAGTACAGTGACCGGATCTGTGTCGTCGTCCGGCAAAGCACTGCGTAGGCGTTGGCCGTTGATTCAATCTTACTCAGCCGTTCGAGCGCCTTGTATCGAGGAATGCCACGCCCTATCAAACGTGCGATGAAGAACACTGCGGCGGCTTCACGCAATTTGCATTCAAGTAATGGTCGACGCTCCTCGTCAATCGGATTACCTACAACGGTGATAATATTGTCGAAGTCTTCGGAGCTGTATCCGACGAAGCGATGGTCTGCATTCCCAGTGGCCGTCTGACCATCTAGTGTCGCACGTCTTTTTTGCGTCTCGTGCAGCGCTTATCTTTGCACGGCGCGTTTCTTCGACACCCATCAGGTCTCCATCTTCTCCACAGGCGTGCACGATGGTGGGGCGTGTCGATTAAAGTCAAGGTGCGTTGAACACGCTCATGACGGCGTACAAGGATTAGTGCGAAACCATGTAGGGTTGTTACCCATGTGTTACCCAAACGAACAAGGGGCTGAGCCGAAAATGGCTCAACCCCTTGCGTTAATTGGCTCCCCGGGACGGACTCGAACCGCCGACAAGGTGGTTAACAGCCACCTGCTCTACCAACTGAGCTACCGGGGATCGGTGACCGGATACGGGCCGCGTTTGTCGTAAACGCTGCATTAAGACATCCAGCCGATAAACTCACACCAGCACAAGCCAATATCTCAGCCGATGTATATCAAACGACTCGACGCGCTCCAAGTGGCATTAAAGGGGTAATTCAGAACTTTGAGGCGGTGCGAGCGTGTTTGTGTGAATTGGAGGTCCGGGCCGGAATCGAACCGACGTACAAGGCTTTGCAGGCCTCTGCATAACCACTCTGCCACCGGACCTCACCGATGCATCGCCCTGCAGATAAAGCGGTGCATGTGTTTGCGTGATATACGTGCGTCCTTGTTGAGGGTCAAGCTGGCGTCGGAAAGGGCACTCATTCGTACCCTTAACACTTTCCCGAAGGTACAAAGGCTGCGCCAGCGTATTCGCATCCATTGTCACAGGCCGACGGTCGGTTATATAAAACACGCCGTGTCGTTCGCATTACAATCCATACCGAATTAGGGGTGCCAACCTCCATGGACTTCGCCCTTGCGCGCCACAACATGGTCGAGAGCCAGCTACGAACCAACCGCGTGACGTCGCCTCACCTTTTATCGGCCATGGGTGAACTGCCGCGCGAAC